>JANPJH010000078.1:0-64839 GCA_031425415.1 Chamaesiphon sp. VAR_61_metabat_425
CGATCCGATGTTTATTCTCAGCGCAGAGAAGCTAGAGTAAGTATTGGTACATAATTCCGATCGGGATTTACCGGATTTTAAAGATTGGCAGGATTGGCAGAATTAAGTTATTAGCTCCAATCTATCCCCGTACCCCTTCCCCCATCCCCCTTTCCCAACCATAAATGTCTATACCCCGCGTCATTAGTACCATAGTAGCGATCGCCGTAGCTCTATGCATGTTAATACTGGGCGGCTGGTACTTTACGATCGCAATGTGTATTATTGTCTATCTGGGCCAGAGTGAATATTTTCAGCTAGTCAAAGCCAAAGGGATTGAACCAGCCAGCAAAACAACATTGGCGATCAGCCAAATCTTTTTGATCGTGAGTGCATTTGCGCCTGAATGGGACAATGCGCTGTTTCCCATTACGGGTACCCTAATCTGCTTTTACCTGCTGTTCCTGCCCAAAATAGCCTCGATCGCCGATATTTCTACTTCAATTTTTGGGCTATTTTATGGTGGTTATCTGCCTAGTTACTGGATTCGATTGCGGGTGGGCTTCGAGCCACTTACGGCAAACTCCTTTCCCTTTAGCACCGACTGGGCTAGCTTATTCACCAATTTAGATCTGAGTATTCTACCGCGTGCTTTCACGATTACCTTGCTCTCATTTATGTGCATCATGGCAACAGATATTGGAGCCTACTTGTTTGGCAAATGGCTCGGACGCACGCAACTGTCAGAAATCAGCCCAAGAAAAACAGTGGAAGGGGCGATATTTGGGATTATGGGCAGTATTGCTGTCGGGATAATTGGGGCATGGGCACTGCACTGGCATCATTGGTATGTCGGCGGTGTCGCGTTGGGGAGTCTGATTGGATTAACTAGTATGCTGGGCGATTTGACTGAATCAGTGATGAAAAGAGATGCGGGTGTTAAAGATTCCGGCGAATTGATTCCCGGACATGGTGGGATGCTCGATCGCACAGACAGTTATATTTTCACCGCACCGCTGGTTTATTATTTTGTCACGCTAGTTTTACCGTCGCTCTAGAAATATCAACCCACCCTTACTCGGCGGGCTAAATCCCGATCGTATATTTACGCCACTCGGAGTAAGAGCCACTATTTATCTGTCTGACAACTTCGTAGTGTAGACTGCTATGAGGTCTGCGGGGTTGATTGTGCAGTAGTAGATTAGCTTCCTTGGGAGTTCGATTGCCCTTTTTAACATTGCAGCGCATACATGCCGCCGTGAGATTTTCCCAACTATCCACACCGCCACGAGATCGAGGGATGATATGATCGATTGTCAAATCGTCACCCGTGTAACCACAGTATTGACAAGAATGGTTATCGCGGTTGAGGATATTACGGCGCGTGAGGGGAACTTCTCGATAAGGCACTGCAATATAGTGCCGCAGCCGAATCACTGTGGGTAGTGGAAAGTCTCGGTACAGATATTTGCCATTGTGTTCGACATGTTCGGCCTTCCCCTTAATCATCAAGATGACTGCTCGTCGCCAACTTGTAATGTTGAGTGGCTCATAGGAAGCATTTAACACCAGCACTTTGCTCATGTCTACTTAGGATTTACAGCCTATTTTTCCAGAATGCTAACACAAACTCTGTCGATCGATTGGGAACAACAACGCGCTTGGGTCGAGATTAATTTATCAGCACTCGCACATAATGTCCGCCAGATTAGGAGTTTATTAGCACCCGCTACCGCGATTATGGCAGTAGTAAAAGCTGATGCCTACGGACATGGCGCGATCGATGTAGCTCGAACTATTTTGGCTGAAGGTGTGGAGTGGTTGGCGGTAGCGACGGTGCCAGAGGGAGTAGAACTCAGACAAGCAGGAATAGTTGCACCAATTCTCGTCCTTGGTGCGGTGAATCATCAACTCCAGGTTCAAGCGATCGTCACATGGGGGCTTCAACTCACTTTATGTAGCCGCGAACAAGCAATTTGGCTGTCAAAATTTGCCGCTACCTTACAACTAAAAGATCCCATCCTAGTCCACCTCAAGCTTGATACGGGCATGTCAAGATTGGGGGTAAATTGGCAGCAAGCCGCTGATTTTTTTACTGAGGCAAGTAGTCTGCCTTACCTACAAATTGCAGGCTTATATTCTCATTTAGCCACCGCTGATGAACCAGATTCCACAGTATTAGCAATGCAAGCACAACGCTTTCGAGTCGCCAGCGATCGGATTGCTGCTGCTGGACACACACTGCCGCCGCTGCATCTCGCCAATTCAGCCGGAATACTGGTGAGTCAGAGTCTACACTACCAGATTGTCAGACCGGGGTTGATCCTCCACGGCATCTATCCAGCCCCACACTTGCAGGCACGTATCGATCTTCAGCCTGTCTTGAGCGTGAGAGCGAGGATCGATCAGGTCAAGGAAATTGTCGCAGGTACGGGAGTGAGTTATGGTTATCAGTTCATTGCCGATCGAGATATGCGCTTGGCAACAGTTGGTATTGGGTATGCTGATGGAATTCCCCGCCGATTGTCTGGGCGAATGGAAGTGTCGATTAGAGGTCGGTTGGTGCCGCAGCTTGGGGCAATTACCATGGATCGGATTGTGATTGATGTCAGTCAGTTTGCCGATCTGCAAGTTGGCGAAGTAGTCACGATTTTAGGTCGAGATGGTACTGCCCAAATTACCGCCGATGATTGGGCACAATCACTCGGTACGATTTCCTGGGAGATTTTGTGTGGATTCAAAGATCGATTGCCCAGAGTGACAATTTAGCCAAAACTCTTTCCCCATAGATAGACGGGCATGATGCCTCGATCGTCGTCAAAGAATTGGGACTCTGGCGTTAAAAGCAATATAGCTTGGTAGGGCTTGAAGATGAAAATTTTATTGGTAGAAGACGATCTAGCCACTCGAACCATAATTGAGGATGTTTTAACTGCTCATCACTACCAGGTTGAAGTGATTGGGGATGGTCGATCGGCACTAGAAAGTGCCCAAGAGTGTGGATACGATCTGATGTTATTAGATGTCAATATTCCTGAATTAGACGGAATTATTGTATGTCAGATGCTACGCACTCAGGGATGTCAGATTCCGATTCTATTATTAACAGCCAGGGATGAAATAAACGATCGCCTCATCGGATTAGATGCTGGCGCAGATGACTACATGATTAAGCCGTTTAAGATACCAGAATTATTGGCACGGATTCGCGCTCTACTCCGGCGGGGGCGAACAACCGTTGCGTCGATCGTCCGGTGGGAGAATTTGGAGCTGAATTGCCTTACTAATGAGATGAGCTACCAAGCCCGAAGATTACATCTAACACCAAAAGAGTATGGGATTTTGGAGTTGCTGCTACTAAATCCGCAGCGAATTTTTAGTCGAGCAGCCCTCATTGCTCGATTGTGGGAACTAGAAACAGCACCAACAGAAAGTGTCATTAATAGCCATATCAAAGCGATTCGTCAGAAGTTAAAGACAGCCGGAGCGACACAAGATTTAATTGAGGCGGTTTATGGCTTTGGTTATCGGCTGTGTCAGGTAGAGAGTGTTTGTGATAGCTCCGCTGCAGATACAAGCACTGACTTAGAGGCAGATCTGGATCGTTCCACTCCAGCGGTCGATACCTTAATGTCTGACTTATGGGAACAGTTCCAAGACTCTTTCCACGAACAGATTGACTTGCTCTGTGCAACCGCCCAAGCTTACGCAACCAGAACAAAAGTAGGTTTATCTGTGGATTCTCCGCCGGAGCAACCGCAGATCGATCCGTTACTGGAATTAGCCCCCGCCGCACGACAAGCGGCGCATAAATTGGTGGGATCTTTAGGTGTATATGGATTTCCACATGGTTCTGTACTGGCAAGACAAATTGAGGATTTATTACTTCTCGATGCAGCTCCGCCAGCATCTAGCCTCTGGGTAGCCGCGCCTGGAGCGAAACGAGACTTGTCACCAGCGGAGATTGAGCAACTGACTCAATTAGTTGCCGATCTACAACAAGAACTCCACACTAAACCTGAATTTGAGCCAATCTTACCTTTGGTTCAGGCTGCGGAGGCAAGGATCGCCACTGAGCCTATCTTGCCTGGATCTCAGTTACCACTCGTGCTAGTTGTGGATGGCGATCGAATCTTGACCGAAAGATTGCAGATAGAAGCAAAAGGAAGATCGATGGAAATTGAAGTAGCGGCGAATCTGGTTGCGGCGCAACAGATGATGGAAATGATTTTACCCGATTTGATCTTACTGGATCTTGCCTGTGCTGATAGCGATCGAAATGGCTTAATTTGGCTGGAAACCATCAAAAAACAACATCCTGATTTACCAGTACTAATCTTTGCCGAGCGAGATCGACTAGTTGATGCTCCTGCTCTATCGCCAACGATGAGGCTGCGCCAACGAGTGATAGCCGCACAGTTAGGCACAACAACAGCCTTTCTCCAAAAATCCATGAGTTTGGGGCAAATTTTTGAGGCAATCGCCACGGCACTGAGCGCGACGCAGACTGAATCTCATCATCGTCAGGCTTTAAACCCAATGAAGGTAATGGTTGTGGATGACGATCCGGCGATCTTAGCCCAGGTGTCCGTAATCCTATCACCTTGGGGATTACAAATCTTACCCCTCATTAATCTTGGCGATTTTTGGGAACTATTAACTTATACCATGCCGGATCTACTAATTTTAGATATTGAAATGCCAGAATTTAGTGGAATTGAATTATGCCAAGCCGTCCGAAATGACCCCCAATGGGGTAATTTGCCAATTTTATTTCTGACAGGACACCAAGATCCGGCAACGCTCGTTCAGGCGTTTACCGCAGGGGGCGATGATTATATTCGCAAGCCTATTCTCGAACCAGAATTGATTGCTCGCGTGCTGAATCAGACAGAACCGAGACAACTCCATCGCCAGTACTTAATGTCCACCATTTTGCAACAGATCCAGGGCTAAAAGAAAATGGACAGAGTGTTCCAGGAGAGCAGAAAAGCTCACAAGAAATTACGGACTATTATGATTGTCGAAGACTCTGTATCATACCGTAAATTGCTGTGCCACCATTTAGGCCAAGACAGACGCTATACCTACAACATCATAGAGACAGGAACTGGTGCAGAGGGATTGAAACAATACCGGAGTGCGCAACCCGATGCCATTTTGCTGGATTATTTACTACCCGACATGAATGGGATAGAATTTCTGCACGCCCTACAGCAGCAAATTCAAAAGCCAGATCTTCCCGTCGTATTTCTGACCGCGTATGAGAATGCTAACTTAGCAGCTCAAGCAATTGATTCTGGTGCCCAACAACATCTGAACAAGTCAGAATTAACAACTGAAAATTTGCGACTGTCCTTGCATAATGCTCTTAAACAGGGAGAAATGATCCGGCAAGTCAACGATCTCAAAGTTCAAAACGAGCAGCATCTAAAAGTTTTAAATCATCAGGAAGAACAGTTGCGGCTGGCATTGGCATCTGCACAGATGGGGCTGTGGGACTGGAATCTCCGCACGGGGCAGATTCACTGGAACCAAGAATCCAAAAATTTATTTGGCGTGCAACCTGATAGTTTTGATGGCAGCTATGAATCCTTCGATCGATGTATTCACCCAGACGATCGCGTGACTTTACACCAATTTGTAGCGAGATCGATCGAAAGTCGGGAAGTCATGTGCCATCAATTCCGGACTATCTGGGCAGATGGTAGCATTCATTGGCTCGAAATACGGGGCGAAGCATATTTTCAGGAGTCAGGAGAACCGATACGGATGATCGGTACTGTTGTGAATATCGATGAGCGACAGCAATCACACCAGATGTTGCAACATCAATTAGAGCAACAACGCTTGGTGATGGAAATGACTCAACGGATCGGGAAATCCCTGGATCTACAAGAAATCATCCAAACCACTGTCAATGAAGTACGGAAGTTCCTGCAAACCGATCGAGTAATTATCTATAAATTTGAGCCTGACTGGTCTGGCACTATTATTGTGGAGTCGGTGGGTGCTGGCTGGATGTCGATCCTCAACACCCAGATTTATGATACTTTTATCGCATCTTGTGATAAAAACTTCCAGAAAGAATTAGTGACTGTAAGACCCGACGTTCATAGTGCAGGATTTGCGGCTTGCCATCTTAGACTCCTAGAAAAATTTCAAATCAGAGCCAATCTGGTGGTGCCAATCCTCCACGGGGATGAATTATGGGGATTACTAATTTCCCACCACTGCGCAGCTCCACGTCAGTGGCAAACTTTTGAGATGGATCTAGTTAAGCAGCTAGCAAATCAACTTAGTATTGCCATTCAACAAGCAGATTTGTTTGCCCAAGCGCAAACTGAATTGACACAACGAAAACAAGCTGAAATGACCCTGCAACTGCTCAACGCTGAATTAGAACAACGGCAGACGGTGGAAAAACTCAAGGATGAATTTATTGGGATTGTCAGCCATGAACTGCGGACTCCACTCACTTCGATGCGCGGATCGTTGGGGCTATTGGCAATGGGTTTAATGGATGACGAACCCGATCAAATGAAGCAGATGATTCAGATTGCTGCGCTCGAAACCGAACGTCTAGTCCGCATGGTTAATGATATTCTCGATCTGGAAAAATTACAGACAGACGCTAGTTCCCTGACCCAGGAATGGTGTGATGCCGCAACTCTACTTCATGGAGCGATCGAGGTCATGAGCAGCAGTGCTCAAGCAGCCGGAGTTCAGCTAGAGCTAGATTGCCCCTCTGTGCAAATTTGGGTGGCACCCGATCGAATCGTCCAAATATTCACCAATCTACTCAGCAATGCGATCAAATTTTCACCTTCAGGCAGTATCGTCTCGATTACCGCAGAAGTCTTCAACGACTCAACGCTTCATGGTCCAGATCGATTTGACGCAGTTCGATTCGGTTCGAGCAGATCATCTTGGCAGATTTGCTTTGCCGTTAAAGATCGCGGGCGGGGCATTCCGGCGGATAAACTCGAAACCATTTTCAATCGGTTTCAACAAGTAGATGCCTCTGATGCTCGCGACAAAGGCGGAACAGGGCTAGGATTGGCAATTTGTAAATCGATCGTTGAGCAACATCAAGGTCGGATCTGGGTAGAGAGTAAGTGGAAAAGCGGCAGCACATTTTTCTTGACTTTACCCCAGCCCATGAACGATAACTTGCGGCACCAGACTAATGCAGAGAACTAAGATCTATCCAACATAACTCATGACAACTAAACATATTTTAATTGTGGATGACGAAGAACGCCTTCGGGAAGTGATCCGGATGTGCCTGATCAAACTAGCTAAATGGGACGTAATTATTGCCACATCTGGTCAGGAAGCCATCCAAACGGCGATCGACAACCAACCCGATGCTATTTTGCTAGATGTTTCGATGCCGGGGATGGATGGCATTGAAACGCTACGCCAACTTCAACAAAACCCTTTAACTGCCTCAATTCCAACGATCTTCCTCACGGCTAAAGTACAGCCATCCGAGCAGCTACATTACCAAAAACTTGGTGTGGCGGGGCTGATTGCCAAACCTTTCGATCCATTAAAGATCTCCATAGAAATTAGTCGCTTACTGGGTTGGTCTTAGACAAGGCAGGGACGAGTGTTTGGGAAATGTCTTAATGTTTCTTTACATTTTGGAGCAATTTCTCCATAGTTTCTCTATTTTTGGGAAGTAACTTGGAATAAGACTCCTAAATTCCCGGAGACTTCAATCACTACAGGCATGTTTGAGTAATTATGAGCACAACTAGCCAAAACAATGTCAAATTCAAAGATTTGATCGCTGAATTCAATAATATTAAAACTAATGCTTTTAGTGGTAATTTGACGATCCAGATTGCCGACAATCCTAACTGGATGTTGTGCTTCTGTTCTGGACGTTTAGGGAGTATTAGTGGGGGGATAGATCCGATCGATCGATGGCAGCGCAATCTAGCTCTAGCTTCGATCAATCTGCCGCTAGATCGCTTGGTTAAATCCACTAATAATCAAGAAGTATTCTTAAACTCTAATAAGCTAGCGCATGAATTAGTAGCTAAAGAGATTTTATTTGATATCATTCAATTTAGTCATCATCAAGGCGATCGACTGTCATATCAAATTATTCCAATTATTAGTAATAATTCCCAATCAAGTTCCAGCTTACCACTCCTAGAGATTCAACAAATTCTGATTGACACAATTCAAGCATGGCAAGAATGGGAAAAACATGGACTAGCTAATTACGCGCCTAGCTTATTTCCAATTATTCAAAAATCAGAACAAATTTCAAATTTTGATGACGATCGAGATTTACGATCTCTAATTTCATCTATCGACAGCTATAAATCGCTACGCAGTCTAGCGATTCATCATCGCAAAAAAATAATTGACGTAGTAAAATCTTTGTTGCCATTAATACAATCAGGCATTATCACTCTATCTCCATCGAAAGAATCTAGCCGTTCGCAAGATCTTCAACCTGAAGCAAGAACTAGTCCAGCGGTGGATCTAAATCAGGCTAGAATTCCCTCATCTACTAGTGCAGTCGTTTCAGTGCAGAATCAAGCAACCACTAATTTAAGTCCTCTAATTGCTTGTATAGATGATAGTATTGCAGTCTATAAAAGTTTAGAAAAAATCTTCATAGAGCATGGTTATCGATCCTTTGGGATTCAAGATCCACTCAAAATTATTCCGGGTTTAATCAAGAACAAGCCAGATTTAATATTTCTAGACTTGGTAATGCCAGTTACCAATGGATATGAAGTTTGTGAACAAATCCGGAAAACGCCCTCTCTTGCAAACGTTCCGGTTATTATTTTAAGTGGAAATGATGGCTTGATCGATCGAGTACGAACCAAATTTGTTGGAGCGAATGGGTTTCTTAGTAAGCCAATCGATCCTGAATCTGTCCTCAAAATGATTGATAAATATCTAAACAAGCAACACTCAAACGTAGCAACTAGTCGGAGCAAGAAATCTGAGCAGATCTCCATCGATGCCGATCGAGTTATTCAGCATCATCAATTAAGTGTGCTTAACAGCATTGATAAACGAGTTTTAGTCGTTGATGACGATCGCAGCATCCGAGAAGTAGTATCAATGTGTCTACATAAACTCAAAGGTTGGGATGTTTTGACTGCGGCATCGGGACAAGAAGGATTGAATGGAGTCGATATCAACAATCCAGATGTCATCGTTTTAGATGTGATGATGCCAGAAATGGATGGGATCGCTTTCTTGCGACATCTCCGCTCCAATGACACAACTAAACAGATTCCAGTCGTACTATTGACAGCGAACCGTTATCTACCTGACAAACATCTATTAACTCAACTGGGGGTAGTGGAGATTGTCACCAAACCATTTCTTCCGGTCAATCTAGTGCGACAAATCGATCGAGCATTAGAATGCCAACTCTCAAGTTAGATCTGAGTCAACATTATCGATTTACTAACGCAGGATGTCTACGGGGGCTTGTTCGCGGGTTATAATAAGACATCTAGCACCCAAGATTTGAAACTCTAGTGTCAAGAATTGCAAAAGAGTTAGATCGCGGGTCAACGAGATAGTGTATCTGTATTTATAGTCAGTAACATTATTGCAATGTTAGCAAAAATATTAACGGCAAGGAGGCGATAGCTGTTGGACGAGTCCTATCCTACTTATCTCAACCGCGTGGCAAAAATGACTCTGCCCGCCACCTATGAGTCTCAGGTCAAAAACATCCAAGAGTCACCTAAATTCAGATTAACGGAGAGTGGACAACGGCAACCAGTCCCTTTTCCTGGCTACTCGGTGATTACACCACCAGGGGCAGAAGATCTTGAGAATGCCGGAGTTTATGCAGATTTAGTCGCCTGTCAGCAACATCTGGCGAAAACATTGGAACCAGATTTATTAGTCCTAGTCGAGCCGGCGAGTTTTCACTTCACTCTAGCCGATTTGATTTGGGATAGTGCCTATCGGATTGCGATCGATAATAACCCTGATTTTGAGCATCAGTTACTCGATCGCATTGAAGACAGTTTCAGTATTTATCAAAGATCGATCGTTGAAACTCAACCGATTCGGTGGCAAATTATGGGGTTAACTGTCAGACCCCGCGCCATTGAAGTCAGTCTAGTCCCCAAGGACGAATATAGCTACGATCGGATTATCGCTTTCCGTCGGGCTATTTACCAAAGTTCGAGTTTAATGGCACTGGGCATCGAGCAGCAATATTATTTTACAGCTCACACAACCCTGGCTTATTTTGCCAACGTCGATCTCCAAATCGATCTCGTCCGCTTGAGTGACACTTTGCAAGAATACAACATGCACTGGCTCGACCATCCCCAAGAGATTCTTTTATCTCAAGGGCAGTTACGTAAGTTTAGCGACATGTCTACCTACGTACGAGAACCCAATTTCCCCATCTTAAATTTGTAGGGTTAACAGGTGAGATCCCAGAATTAGTTTTACTCAAACCCACTGACGATAACCACATCGGTTATCGTTTTTTTGTGCAATTCCGCTAATCCCGATCCCTCTTCATCGCGCGATCTATGTCGCGCTTGTCATCTTTCTTCTTCAGATCGTCCCGTTTGTCGTGGAGTTTTTTGCCTTTAACTAGGGCGATCGTTACTTTTACCTTGCCCCGTTTAAAATACATCTTGAGTGGCACCACCGTCAGCCCTTGCTGATTAACCTTCCCCGTAAGTTTACGGATTTCCTGCTTGTGCATCAGCAGTCGGCGCGTGCGCGTTGGCTCGTGATTGAAGTATTGAGATGTAGTAGAGTGGGGAGAAATATGGGCATTTAACAGCCAAATCTCACCATTTCGCAGCAAACCGTAACCATCCCGCAGGTTAGTTCTACCGGCTCGAATCGATTTGACTTCAGTTCCTAGTAACTCAATCCCCGCTTCGTAAGTTTCGAGGATTTCATATAGAAACCTTGCTTGCCGATTGTCAGCAACAATTTTGATACTTTCGGATTTTTCTTTCTCGCTCATGTTTCTATTCTACTAGGGGCTAGCTACCGATGGCTAGACACCAAGAGATAGCTTTTTAGTACTAATAAAACGTAACTTTATCTAAAGATATGGACTAATTGAGGAAATTTGGTATAGTTAGTTCCATTCACATGTAATGCAATAAGTTTGGAATGCTACTGAATCATAAATTAGTCAAAACCTGATGGTAGTCGATCTGTACAGCTTCCCAGGGTATTCTCTAGAAGGAGCGGTGTGTATAAAATTTTTGGTTAGTTTAAACCGATCGATCCTAGATCGGCAACAAACAATTCTTGGTATGATAACGCCTGTTGCCAAGGTCTGTTCTATCTGGCTTGTGAGGAAATGTTATGGGTAATTCTATTGATTTTAGCGGTCGGCCGATTCACTTTATCGGGATTGGCGGCATCGGCATGTCCGGACTTGCCTATGTGCTGACTCGGAGAGGATTGCCAGTTTCTGGTTCGGACTTGAAATCGACGGATATCACCAAACGACTAGAGGCTGAAGGTGCCCATATTTTTCTCAGGCAGGATGCCAGTAATTTAGAGTTTTTCCGAGATTGTCCAGCGGGGAAGCCTCAAATCATTTGTTCGACAGCAATTAGTCAAACGAACCCTGAACTTGCAGCCGCATTGGCCCAAGGATGTGAAATTTTTCATCGATCGGATGTACTCGCGGCACTAATTAAAGAATATGACAGTATCGGGGTGGCCGGAACGCATGGTAAGACTACTACTAGCAGCATGATTGGCTATATGTTGGTAGGATCTGGAGTCGATCCGACAATCGTCGTTGGAGGTGAGGTGACAGCTTGGGATGGGAATGCCCGCATTGGCAATAGCAAATATTTCGTCGCGGAGGTTGATGAGTCCGACGGTTCCCTAGTCAAGCATACGCCCAAGATTGGGGTGATTACCAATATCGAACTCGATCACGTCGATCATTACAAAAGTTTAGATCGGGTAATCGAGACTTTCACCACATTCGCCGAACAATGTGAAATTACGATCGGCTCGGCAGATTGCGCCATTGTCCGCGATCAAATTGAGCCAACTTTGACTTATAGCATCACTCCTCATCAAGCTGCTGACTATACCGCCACGCATATTAACTACCATGCCAACGGAACTTCCGCCCAAATATTTGAATACGGTCAATTATTGGGAACACTAGAATTACAGGTCCTCGGACAGCACAACTTGAGCAATGCGTTGGCAGCGATCGCTGTCGGTCGGAAAATCGGGTTGAGTTTCGCGGTAATTGCTGCCAGTCTGGCGAACTTCGATGGTGCCAAGCGACGGTTTGAACTTCGAGGATACCAGCATGACATTACTTTTATCGATGATTATGCACACCATCCCAGTGAGATCCTCGTCACGCTGCGCGCCGCCCGCTTGCGAGTAGGTGCTTCGCGCCGAGTGGTGGCAATATTTCAGCCCCATCGATATACCCGCACAGCAGAATTCCTGACTGAGTTTGCCCAATCTTTTACAGATGCCGACCTGGTTGTGATTACTGATATTTATAGTGCGGGAGAGGCTAATACCGGAGTCATTAGTGGCCCGAAAGTAGTCGCTGAAATTGCTAAATATCATCACAATGTCCACTATCAACCAACGATCGAATCAGTAGCCACATTTGTGACTCAAACGTTGCAACCAGGAGACATTTGTTTGTTCTTGGGTGCTGGTAATCTCAATCAAATCATTCCTGGGGTGATAGATTTTTATCGAGCTACTTCGAGTCTCAGACAACCAGAAACGGTAGTCTAACGATCGTCGCTAGGAAATTATCAATGCTAAATTTTACATAATTAACCTATTGTCAATTTAAATTACCCATTTGATAATCTAGTCAAGCCATTTTTTTACCTTGGATTAGAACTCTTGGCGATCCACACAATCTTTGGTTGATGACAACTGTGCTCTTACGTCCAAATCACATTATTATTTAATCCTCCGATATGACACTCTCCCAAGACCTGTCGCCCATCGTCAACATCCAACATCGGCAAGTGGATAAATCTATCAATCATCACCTGAGTTTTGAAGCCCCGGCAGACTGCCCAATTAAAGCAGCCGTGCCACTCAAAGGATTGACGACATGGAAAGTCGGGGGACCTGCCGAGTGGTATCTCGAACCACATACCCTGGCAGATATGCAGCTTGGTTTAGCATGGGCGAAACAGCATTACTTACCCGTCACTTGTATTGGAGCTGGGTCAAATTTACTAATTAGCGATCGCGGTTTATCGGGTTTAGTCATCTGTACCCGTCACCTGCGTCATACAATTACGCAATTTGATAGCGAGACCCAATCGATTATCGTAGGTGCAGGCAAAATGGTCGCTAGCATCGCTTGGCAAGCAGCTCGGCGGGGTTGGGGGGGAATGGAGTGGGCAGCGGGGATACCGGGCACTGTAGGCGGTGCTGTGGTGATGAATGCTGGCGCGCACGGACATAGCACTCAGGAAATTTTGGTAACTACGGAAGTTTTGAATGCAGACGGCTCGATCGAGACCCTGACCAATCGAGATCTAGAATATAGCTATCGACATTCCAACCTCCAAGATAGCTCGCGGATAGTATTGAGTGCCAAATTCCACTTGCAACCAGCAGGTGATGCTGAAGTAGTAAAAGCGCGAACTTTCCGCGATCTCGAAAAACGCCATAGCCACCAGCCCTACGATCGACCTAGCTGTGGTAGCGTGTTTCGCAATCCAGCCCCCCAATATGCAGCCGCGCTAATTGAAGAATTAGGACTCAAAGGCTATAGGATTGGTGATGCAGAAGTCTCGACCCTTCATGCTAACTTTATTATTAATCGGCAGGATGCAACGGCTAGTGATATTCGAGCATTAATTTACTACGTTCAAAGCCAAGTTAAACAACACCACTCGATCGAACTCGAACCAGAAGTTAAAATGCTCGGCGAATTTTAAGATTACGGATACCCTCACCCCCGAATTCCCGGACGCTAGTAAGATGGGATATTGTTTAAATTGACTAAAACTTAAAAGATTATGACTAAAGGACAAGGATTTGGTGGCTTCGGTCTTGGCAAGATGAAAGAACTTGCTGATGCGTTTAAGAAAGCGCAACAAGTACAAGAAGATGCGAAAAAGCTCCAAGAAGAACTGGAGCAAATGGAAATTGAAGGTCAAGCGGGTGATGTCACAGTCGTGTTGAGTGGGAACCAAGAACCCCGTCGCGTCAGTATCGGGGCTGATGCTGCTGGAAAAAATGCCGAGGAACTCTCCGAATTAGTTCTCGCAGCCATGATGGATGCCTATGACAAATCCACCGCTACCATGCGCGAACGGATGGAACTCCTCACCAGCGGATTAAATATTCCTGGGCTGTAACAATTAGTAGATAGCACAAGTTAACAGATAATATGGGTATCGCTGGAAGATCGTAGTCAGCGATACCCATGTTTTATCAGCCCTACTCGAATTCTGTTCATCACTCATAATTCATAATTAATCCCGTGGATTCCGTCGAACAGAAATATCGCCGCATCAGAAGCGACCTTCAAGGTGGTGGCTTCGCCCTCGGATTAGTCTTTCTGGTTGGAACATTATGGTATAGCTTAGTCGAACAGTGGCATTGGTTAGATGCGGTGTATATGACCGTGATTACCCTAACAACTGTCGGCTATGGGGAAATCCACCCACTAGGAGACAGAGGGCACATTTTTACCATTGCCTTAATTCTTGCTGGCGTAATCACCATCGGCTATATTGTCAATCGATTTACGGAAGCTCTAATTGAAGGTTACTTTGTAGAAGGTAGAAGACTGAGGCAACAACAACGACTTGTGGAATCTTTAACTGAACACTTTATCATCTGCGGTTTTGGACGAATTGGACGGCAAATTGCGGCTGAATTTGCCGTCGAGGGAACAGCTTTTGTCGTGATCGATGCGAGTAGCGAACAGGTGAAAATTGCTCAGATGGAGGGTTATAATGCGATTCAAGCCGATGCGACCCTGGATGAAACCCTGATCAAGATGGGCGTAGAGAAAGCAGCTTGCCTAGTCGCGGCTTTACCTTCTGATGCCGAAAATCTCTATATCATCCTCTCTGCCAAAAGCCTCAATCCTGGTCTAAGAGCAATCGCCAGAGCTAGTAACGAGGAAGCCGTGCGGAAGCTCCAGCGGGCGGGGGCAGATAAAGTTATCTCTCCATATATCACTGGGGCAAAGCGGATGGCTGCGGCGGCTTTACGCCCCCAGGTGATGGATTTTATGGAAGGGATTGTGGCGAGCGACAGGTCGTTTTACATGGAAGAGTTTTCGATCGATCCTGAAACTTGTCCAGTAGCGGGATTATCGTTGCGAGAAGCCAGGTTGCGGTCTCAATCTGGATCTTTAGTCTTAGCCGTGCGGCGGCGAGATGGCAATCTTATTGTCGGCCCGACTGGGGAAACGATGATTATGGCGCAGGATATGTTGATTTGTATGGGCACAGCAGATCAGCTAAGAGTCTTAAATCAGATTTTAGATCCGCTTACGCCTAGAAGAGGTTAAGGGTAGGGGAATAGGGGTTAGGTGCGATCGACTACCTGAATTATTTCTGGTTGAAATACATGATTGAGATCTAAGACCCAACTCTCGATCGCGATTGCTTTGCCCTCAATTACTGATACGATCGGATAAGAATAAACGCTCCAGGCTCGATCTCGATCGCATTCGGATGGAATCGCCGGACAATCGGGGTGAGAATGGAAAAAACCAATAATTTCTAATTCGAGCTTGCGACCTCGTTTCTGTGCTTGAAAAATCTCTTGGGCGGGAATGCGATAACGGCTGTGTTTAGTCCGGTGGGTATCCTCTTTTGCTGCCAATTCAACTAACTCAGATGCCTGCCAATCATTAATAGTTAGAATTACCTCAACAACAATCTTCTGCTCAGGGTTCAGGTTTCCCAGCAAAATACCACAACATTCTTCAGGATAAACAGTCTCGGCCCATTCTACAATCTTCTTCAATTGTGCTGAACTAATCTCGATCGTCATCTCAATTTATCTTACCGTTGTCTCGCCTAACTTTTTTGATACCCTCTTGTGGGATAGTGAATAGTGAGAAATACGCACATTATCTGCATCATTCATAATTTACATGCAATGCCCATACTGCCAATATACAGATAGTCGCGTCTTAGAATCTCGATCGACAGAAGCGGGACAGAGTATTCGGCGGCGGCGGGAGTGCCTCCACTGCAAGCATCGTTTTACTACTTACGAACGGGTTGAATTTATCCCCGTAACGGTCATCAAACAGGATTTGCGGCGAGAATATTTCGATCGATCTAAATTGCTCCGAGGCATGATTCATGCCTGTCAAAAAACCGGACTTACTCCAGATACATTAGAAAAAATCGTCGATGATATCGAGTCCCAACTCCAAGCACGAGCACCTAGAGAGGTGACGACGGCAGAAATTGGAGAATTAGTATTGGCTGAATTACGTCCCTTGAGCGAAGTCGCATACATCCGCTTTGCTTCTGTCTATCGTCAGTTTCAAGGAATTCGTGACTTTGTAGATACATTACACCAGCTAAAAATTACTCGGAATCTAGATTAACTGCATCTAGCTGGGAGTTTCGTCCCCCGCCCAACCCAACGGTGATACTTCAGTATCTTCCCTAATCCGGCGAATCGGTAAGTTGGCAATTAGAGCTGTTACGCGTTGGTTACTCTCTAAGGAAAAATCTAGTCCTTGACTATCGATTTCCACATAACGCGACACGACTTCAATGATTTCTTGACGCATCATTTCCACCATTTGAGGACTGAGATCTGTCCGGTCATGAGCAATGACTAATTGTAGCCGCCGTTTTACCTGCTCGCGGCTGGACTCATTCGCCGTGCGGGGAAACAACATCTCCAGGAATTCGTGAATCATAGCCATAAACGTGCGCGATAAGTATGAATTAGCACCAAAATTGTAATAATATGCCTATTTAACGAAGATTTTACGGAGCCGTGAGAATAAATTATCACGATCGACAGCAAGATCCAAATAGGGGACTTTTTCACCACAGAGGCGGTGGGCGATATTGTCAAAAGCTTGAGCAGCACGAGAATTAGTGTTTGCATCTAAAACTAGCGGTTCACCTCGATTAGTTGAAGTGATCACTCGTTCGTCTTCAGGGACAACACCAATCAACTGAACTGCTAGAATTTCACTCACATCTTCGACGGACATCATTTCACTAGCTTCAACCATCGCTGGGCGCAACCGATTGACAATTAATCGGGCTGGAGAGATATTGCTGGCTTCCAGTAAACCTACCACTCGATCGGCATCACGCACGGCAGAGATTTCTGGAGTCGTAACGATTACGGCTTCCTGAGCAGCGGCGATCGCATTTTTGAACCCCATCTCAATCCCTGCCGGACTATCGATCAACACAAAATCAAATTGTGGAGCCAATTCGCCAATCATCCATTTCATGTGGTTGGGGGTGATCATCTCTGCTTTCCGGTTCTGAGTGGCGGGGAGAAGAACTAGTCCCGGTTGGCGTTTATCTCTTACCAAGGCTTGATCGAGACGACATTCACCCGCTAGGACTTCCACCGCAGTATAAACAACCCGATTTTCCAAGCCGAGTAATAGATCTAGATTGCGGAGTCCAAAGTCACCATCGACTAGGGCAACTCGATAGCCCATTTTGGCAAGGGTCATTCCCAAGTTGGCTGTGACAGTGGTTTTACCCACGCCACCCTTACCGGAAGTAATTACAATAATGCGACTCATAGCAGTTTAAGAATATGGCTGGTGGCTGGGTATGGCGGATGGGACATTGGGTGGTTGGTGATTGGTTAGCGATTTAGATTTCGCGCGCTCAAGCTCTGTAGTGCCTTAGCCCTAATCCCTGACTCAGATCGAAGGTTTAGTCACGATCTCATCTCAACTTTGACCGAGAATTTTAGTGAAGCTGATGATTGGTAATCGTCTCATACTAACGTTGACAGAGAATTCAGTCAGATAGCTGAAGTCCGGGGAGAGCTAATTCACGGAGGTAGGGGGTGCTTTTCAGATCTATTGCCCGCGCAATCCGAATTCCTTGGGGCGTGACATAGGCGATTTCGGCTTCAAACTGTGGCGGTGGGGTTTCTGGTGCCCGCGCGACCCGATCGGCAATCCGCAGTTGGGTTGGCTCCATTTGTAGTGCCATAATCAGACATTGAGGGTTGTTGGGATAGCCCGCATGGGCAATTCCGCGCAATCGACCCCAGATAATAATATCCCCCGCTGCAAAAATTTCACCCCCAGGATTGACATCACCCATAATAATTACGGTACCTTGATGCCGGATGTCCATCCCCGATCGCACGGTCATTTGCAAGTATACTGGTTCGGCGAGTAGAGGTGTCTGTGGTTTGGCTGACAGAGGAACTATCGGCACGATCGCTGTTTGCTGAGTGACAGAATAGCCGGCTGTTGCTGCGGCTACGGCTGTTTGGCGGCGACTAGTTACAACTAATTGAAGATCGAGAGCAACATCTGTCAGGGCAGTAGAGATTGCTTGAAGTTGTCTGGCATCCAACAACCGATCGTTAGCGATTAAGTGGACTGTCGCTAGTGGTTGCCAAAACCGTTTACCACCCTGAAGCCTTTGTTGGAGTTGCTCCCACAGGTCATTCCAACCCCAGCTCGCAGTAGGAGTCTCCGCCACTGGTGGTAGGATCAATTTCACCACTCCATCTTCTTGCTTGAGCCGAATTTGTACTTTCGAGCGATCGCCTGGAGTAACTTCTGTGGTGTCTGGTTCCCCCTGAGCGTTCAGTGTGGGTGAGTTAGATGAGGGATCAGCGTTCATAGCCTACAGGAGTGGTGATTATTGGTGACAAAAGTGCCTTTCTATCTTACACGTCAACCGTCGATTAAATCGTGATTATTAATCAAGTATTTAGCTAGATCGGGATTAATTAATCGCCAATTGCTATGCACCGTGAGCGCGTGGATCGTCATTATTATTGCTGTTGGGAGTAGCCTTGGGGACAAACTGGGAGATTTCACCCGGTTGTGACACGGCAGATGGGGTTGTCCCGGCGACTAGGGATGCTAGTTGAGATTCTAAGATCTGTCGAGGTTGTTGACCGATCGCTTGAGCGAGAGCTTTGCCCTGTCGATCGAAAAAAACAAAATGGGGAATGCCATCTACTCGGTATTTAGTCACCTCTGGCAACCATTTAGTATTATCCACATTCAGCATCGAAAAGTTGACTCGATCGCCAAATTTTGCCTTAATCATCGCCAAATCCTGGGCCATTGCCTGACAACTACCGCACCAATTGGCATAAAATTCCATTAGGGTTGGTTTGCCACTAATGAGTGCAACATCGATCGGTTGAGATTGGGCAGCTTGAGCCTCTAGACTAGAATTAGAGTTTTGAGTTTTGAATCCCAGGGAAAGAGCCACTACTAAAATAATAGCAACGATTGCGATCGAGAAGTTCCGCATTCTCGTGGCGGTAGAAGTGGATTGCATAAAGTTATGAGTGATGAATGACGAATTGGGGGCAGATGCTTAAATTTCAATTATTGGTTGATAAGTTCAATATATCTAACTTTTGAGCCTTTGAAGGTTTAAAATAGACTTGCCGACTCTACCCAAAGCTCCCACTGTGAAAAAAAGGGTGACTCTGACCTTTCCTAAACGCACGATTCAGATGCCCGTGGCCTATCGACTGGCGAAAGATTTTAACGTTGCGGCTAATATTCTGCGCGCTCAGGTTGCGCCCAACCAAATCGGCAAACTAGTGGTGGAACTCTCTGGGGATATCGATGAGCTAGAAGCCTGTGTGGACTGGATGCGATCGCAAGGCATCCAAGTTTCAACAGCTAACAAGGAAATATCGGTTGATGAGGATGTCTGCGTCCATTGTGGGCTGTGTACTGGCGTATGTCCGACAGAAGCCCTCAATCTTGACCCCGATACCTTCAAACTCAATTTTACTCGATCTCGCTGTATTGTCTGCGAACAGTGTATTCCGACTTGTCCGGTTCAGGCAATTTCCACTAATCTGTAGGGGAACGAGAGATGTTTTATGATAGAAGAGAAAACATCAAGAATTATTAAGTATTTTGACTATTACGACTGATATTGGTAGTAATTCGCTTCGGGCTAGCTGGAATGCACTCGATCCGATCTGGACAGGGGGGGCTGAAGTAGTCAAAGCAGGATTGCCCCACAGTCAGTTACCACCTGCATGGCAAATGCTATTACTCGGTGATGGTTCGCCGACTCGACATCTACAATTACTGACGGGGGAACCAACGGAAGTCGATGTAATCGACATGTCTGCGATTGGGATGAATAGCGATAGTGCTCCAAGTTCTTTGAATATGTTACCAGGGCCGCGAGTTCGCCGTCAGGTATGGTTGCGAACAGCTTCAGGACAAAGGTTAGCCTATGCTACTTCTTGGTGGGAGGCTAGACATGTCGATGAATATTTAGAAAATAAGTCTTTGCCGATTTGGGCGAGTTTGGCAAAATTACGCACTGAATTGTATCGAGATGTGCAGGGGATTTGCTGTGGCGATTCCCCCATACTAGCTCAGGCTTTTGGAGAAACAGGGCCGTTTTGGGGTCGTCACTATTTATTTTGGCATCATGGTCAGCCCTTGACACTGATTTATGAGGTGTTTTCACCTTACCTGCAAAAGTATCTCGGCGAGATTAATGATTAAGCAAAACCCATACCCTATTCCCTATTCCATATTTTCGGAAATAACCAGTTAAATAGCGTAAATACCGATCTAGTTAGGATGCTCGGACTGACTACAATTAGAGGGTAACTAGAGTGAGAGTCAATCTTTACGCCTGTTACCTATATAAAAATTTTATTCCCAGTCGCACTATGCAACCTAACAATCCTCAACAATTTACGGAAAAGGCTTGGCAAGCGATCACCCACACCTTAGATGTTGCTAAAGCTTCACAACACCAGCAGATGGAATCTGAACATTTGCTGAAGGCACTAATCGAACAAGAGGGCTTGGCAACTAGCATCCTCGCTAAGGCGGGAGTAAATCTTCCCCAATTTCGGCAAGGGGTAGAGAACTTTGTCCAGAAGCAGCCGAAGGTATCGGGGGGGATTAGTTCGGTGTATTTGGGGCGAAGTGTAGACACTTTACTCGATCAAGCAGACAATTTCCGCAAAGAATACGGTGATGATTTTATTTCGATCGAGCACTTAATCCTAGCCTATCCGCAAGACGATCGATTTGGCAAACAGTTTTTCGCTGAATTTAAATTAGATGCAAGTAAATTAAAAACAATTGTGACCCAAATTCGGGGTAGTCAAAAAGTGAACGATCAAAATCCTGAAGGTAAATATGAATCCCTCACTAAATATGGGCGAGATTTAACTGAAGCTGCCCGTCAGGGTAAACTCGATCCGGTGATCGGTCGTGATGATGAAATTCGCCGGACAATTCAAATCTTATCGCGCCGCACTAAAAATAATCCAGTTTTGATTGGCGAACCTGGAGTTGGAAAAACAGCGATCGCGGAAGGTTTAGCTCAACGAATTTTGAGTGGAGATGTGCCTCAATCCTTGAAAGATCGCCAGCTAATTTCCCTCGATATGGGTGCCCTGATTGCTGGTGCCAAATATCGGGGTGAATTTGAAGAAAGACTCAAAGCTGTTCTTAAAGAAGTTACTGAATCTCAAGGTCAAATCATCTTATTCATCGACGAAATTCATACTGTTGTTGGGGCTGGTGCGACTCAGGGCGCAATGGATGCGGGTAACTTGCTCAAACCAATGATGGCTAGAGGTGAGTTGCGCTGTATCGGGGCAACAACCTTAGATGAATATCGCAAATATATTGAAAAAGATGCCGCATTAGAACGGCGGTTTCAGCAAGTATATGTCGATCAGCCTAGTGTCGAAGACACGATCTCGATTTTACGCGGCTTAAAAGAGCGTTATGAAGTCCATCATGGGGTGAAAATTTCAGATAACGCGCTAGTTGCTGCGGCAACATTATCTACACGCTATATTAGCGATCGGTTTTTGCCAGATAAAGCGATCGATTTGATGGATGAAGCAGCAGCACGACTGAAGATGGAAATTACCTCTAAACCCGAAGAATTAGATGAAATCGATCGGAAAGTCTTGCAATTAGAAATGGAGCGGCTATCAGTTAATAAAGACACATCTAACCCCGCCCGCGAACGGTTACAAAAGATCGAAAAAGAACTAGCCGATCTTAAAGAAGAGCAACGCGCTCTCACCGCACAATGGCAATCGGAAAAAGATATTATCACTGAGATTCAAACCATCAAAGAGGAAATCGATAAAGTCACAATTGAAGCCCAACAAGCAGAACGAGATTACGATCTCAATCGGGCTGCGGAGCTAAGATATGGCAAACTCATCGAACTCCAGCGCAAACTTGATACCGCTGAAGTTAAACTCGCCGAATCTCAAACCTCTGGTAAATCCCTGCTGCGGGAAGAAGTGACCGAAGCTGATATTGCCGAAATCATCTCTAAATGGACGGGTATTCCGCTGACTAAATTAGTCGAAACCGAGCGGGAAAAACTGCTCCATCTCGAAGATGAACTCCATCAGCGCGTCATCGGGCAAGAAGAAGCTGTCACCGCCGTTGCTGAAGCCATTCAGCGTTCTCGTGCGGGCTTATCCGACCCTAATCGACCGATTGCCAGTTTCATCTTCCTCGGTCCCACCGGAGTCGGGAAAACCGAGCTGGCTAAAACCCTGGCTAACTACCTGTTCGATGCTGAAGATGCCCTAATTCGGATCGATATGTCCGAATACATGGAGAAACATGCCGTTTCCCGCTTGATTGGTGCGCCACCTGGATACGTCGGCTATGAAGAAGGTGGTCAACTCACCGAAACCATCCGCCGTCGTCCCTATGCCGTGATTCTGTTTGACGAAATCGAGAAAGCTCATCCCGATGTATTTAACGTCTTGCTGCAAGTACTAGACGATGGACGGGTAACTGATTCCCAAGGTCGGACTGTAGACTTCAAGAATACAGTGATTATCATGACCAGTAATATCGGTTCTCAATATATCTTGGATCTAGCCGGGGATGATGCCAGATATGATGAGATGAAATCGCGGGTATTAGAAGCTCTCGGTCATAGTTTTCGACCGGAATTTCTCAATCGGATCGATGATACGATCATCTTCCATAGTCTCAAGAAAGACCAATTGCGGAGCATTGTTAAAATCCAAGTTCGCCGCTTAGAAAAACGGTTAACCGATCGCAAACTATCACTCAAATTAGCTGAATCTGCGCTCGATTTCCTCGCTGATGTGGGTTATGACCCCGTATACGGCGCACGTCCACTCAAGCGGACGATTCAACGGGAGTTAGAAACAATCCTCGCTAAAGGAATTTTACGTGGGGACTTTAAAGAGGGCGATACCGTATTTGTCGAAGTCCAAAATGAACGATTAGCTTTCAGTCGTCTGCCGGCAACTGTCACAATGCAATAAGCATATTTCGATCGGTAAAAATTTCTAGTTTAATAAACCCCCGTGTCCAGGAATTCTAAACCCCAGACGCGGGTTTTTCTTATCTCGATCGAACATACTAATTGTTATAATTTAAAGACGCTAGAGGATAACGACCGTGAACGCAGTTATTTCGCTTGATCGCATTTCAATTCCACCTGGCTCGGTGTTGCGAATGCCTGGTACTTGGGAAGATTATTGTCAATTACGCGACAGTCGGGGAGATCGCTCTATTCCCCGACTTAAATATCATGCTGGAGAGATTTTGCTGATGAGTCCATTACCCAGGCACGGACGTGAGGCGAATATCCTGGCAGATATTGTCAAGGTTCTACTTGAGAGTCAAGATCGTAACTATGAAGCTTTTACACCGATTACGATGGATCTGCCCGAATTTAGTGGGATTGAGCCAGATTACTGTTTCTATATCGATAATTGGCAAGCGGCAGTTGGTAAAGATCGGATCGACTGGGAACTAGAGTTACCGCCAGATTTAACGATCGAAATCGACGTGACTAGTTTTACCTCCGAGCTATATTTTCTCCCCTACAGTGTGCCGGAAGTGTGGATTTTAAAAAAATCTCGTCTGACAATCTATCAGTTAGTTGATGGGAAGTATGAAGTTAGCGAAAATAGTCGTTATTTCCCCAATATTTCAATGCAAAAGACAATCGATCTCTGCTTTGCCACTGCTAAAGAAAAAGGTACAGGAACCGCAATTAGCGAATTACGTCGATCGTTGAGATAAGAGTATTTAGAGTTTGCGAGTAGTGCTTTGAACTATGTTGCTAGTACAGCCGCTCCGATAAGAGAACCTGAAGTCACTTGACAAATTAATACGATCGATTCAATGAATCGCGATCTTGAATCATAATAAGTGATAGATAGCGGATAACGTTAGAAGCGCAAGGCGCGTTACGATCCCTAGCCCCTAACCTCTACCCCTAATTTATGACTACTTCAACGGATACAACAAATCAGAAAATTTTGGTGCAACCTGTCTTGGGTTCGCGTCGGTTTAGTAACTTCTTTTGGGCAACTGTAGTTTCCATTGGGGGGATTGGGTTCTTGCTCACCGGACTCTCTAGTTACTTTCATGTCAACTTACTGCCCATCAGTCATCCCATTGACTTAGTATTCTTTCCTCAAGGGGCTGCTTTGACATTCTATGGGGTGGCAGGAACACTCCTGGCTACTTACTTATGGCTGGCAATCCTGCTCGATATTGGTGGTGGTTACAACGAATTTAACCAAGAAACTGGAGATATCACCATTTTTCGGAATGGCTTCCCTGGTAAAAATCGCCGCATCGAACTCAAAAGTAAAATCGCTGACGCGCAAGCAGTCCGCGTGGATATCCGCGATGGACTCAGCCCCCGCCGGACGCTGTATGTGCGGATTAAGGGTCGTCGCGAAATTCCTTTGACTCGCGTGGGGGAACCGATTTCCCTCACTGATTTGGAAACCCAAGGTGCAAATTTAGCGAGATTTTTGGCAGTCCCACTAGAGGGATTATAGAGGCTTGCTACTTAACTCAAGTTGCTACCTACTTGAATAGCAACTTGGGCTAGTTAGCTGCGTTGATTAGCGCGAAGTTGTCCACAAGCCGCAGTGGCACCCAGTCCTTTAGAATAGCGGACACTGACGGCAATATGGCGTTGTTCGAGCGCATCGACAAAGGCTTTAATATCTCTGGGGGTTGGCCGCTCGTAATCAGCATCTTCGATCGGATTGTAGGGAATCAGATTAACATGAGTTTGAAAGCCCCGCAGTTGGCTGGCTAATTCGATGGCATTACCGGGATAATCATTCACTCCCGCTAGGAGTACATACTCAACGCTCAAACGTCTGCCCGTAATTTGGACATAATCTCGACATTCATCGAGCAAGTCTTCAATTGGATAATTATTTGCGGTTGGCACTAGTTGGGTGCGAAGTTTTTGATTGGGTGCGTGGAGACTCACAGCAAGAGTAACTTGAAGCTCGTGTTCGGCGAGTTCGTGAATTTTCCCAGGTATTCCGACTGTCGAAACGGTGATCGATCGCTGGGAAATACCCACATCCTGATTTAGACATTTAACTGCTGCCACAACATTGGCTAAATTTGCCAAGGGTTCGCCCATCCCCATAAAGACAACATGACTGACGCGCTCCTGAAAATCTTCTTGCACAGTCAGCACTTGATCGATGATTTCGTGAGGCTGAAGATGGCGCATAAATCCGCCTTTTCCAGTCGCGCAAAAAGTACAACCCATCGCACAGCCAACTTGAGAAGATACGCAAACCGTCAGGCGTTTTGCGCTAGGAATGCCAACAGTTTCGACAATTTGACCATCTTGAAGTTGGAGCAGATATTTAACAGCTCCATCCGCCGAAACAGCGCGATGATGGATGGTTGAACGCCCGATGGGTGTATCTTTGACTGTTTCCCGCCACTGCTTAGAAAACACAGTAATATCCGCGAGGGATCTCGCTCCTTGCTGATAGATCCACTGATATAGTTGTTTGCCACGATAGGCGGGCTGTCCTTGCGTTTGAACCCAAGTGGTTAATTCGGCTAAGCTCAAGCCGAGTAAGGGGGTAATGGGGGAAGTTGGAGTAGTGACGGACATTGGTTAGAAGTTAAGTAATAAGTAATAAGTAATAACTAAGATTTTTATTGATCGAAATTTACGATCAAGCAGCAATAGCTCCTAAGCTAATTGACAGACAAATCTTTTAATGTAGGTTGGGTTGAGAGGCTTCAACCCAACATTTCTGGGGTATTGGTGTGTTTGTTGGGTTCCACATTCGTTCAACCGAACCTACGATTTTTGGAGGTTTCAGGAGTTTTGTCCGTCAATCAGGATCCTAAGTGACTAATTTTAACGCATCGAGTAAGTCATGAGTGCTAAAAGGTTTGGCGAGGAAGGCTGTAATCGCTGTTCCTTGACTTTGGCGAGCAACTTCTTGGGCGCATAAACCACTCATGATGATAATTTTGACATCGGGGTCGATCGAGTGCAATTGGGCGATGGTTGTATTCGTGTCACCGCCTGGCATCATATAATCGAGTAAAATCGTGCGAATTGATTGATGGTGTTCGGTATATAATTCGATCGCTTGTTGACTATTACTCGCGGAGATTGTTTGATATTCATAAGACTCGATCGTCGTACCTAAAATTTCGCGAATCGAGGGTTCATCATCAACTATTAAAATCAATTCGCCGTTGCCGATAATTGGTGCTGGATTCGGCAAATCGTACTCAACTTCCATTTGTTCAATTGCGGGTAAATAACATCTAAACTGTGTGCCTGTTCCAACTTGACTCGAAACATCAACAAATCCCCGATGATTATTGACGATCGTCAAGACGGTAGAAAGTCCTAAACCAGTCCCTTTGCCGATCGCTTTAGTCGTAAAAAACGGTTCAAAAATTCGACTCAATAATTCCGCTGGAATACCGACTCCCGTGTCTGCAACCGTAATCGCGACATACGCCCCCCCATGGGCATCGGGATGAAGTTTTTGATAGTCATCACCTAAAACAATATTCTCAGCCATAATCGTCAATTCTCCGCCATTTGGCATCGCATCGCGAGCATTGACACACAAGTTCATCAAGACTTGATGCAACTGGGTAGCATCTGCGGATAATGTCCAAAGGTTGCTGCTCTGAATCTGCAAGCTAGTTTCGATCGATTTCGGAAAAGTTTGTCTGGCAATTTGAACTACTTCTACGAGTAGATGTCGAGGTTGGAATACTGTATGTTCGCCGTCGCCACCTCTGGCAAAGGTCAGAATTTGAGCGACTAGTTCTCGCCCGCGCTTAGAATTTTCGGCTAGAGTTTGGAGTAATTTCTGTGTCCGCCCGTCTAAATTTTTCAGGCGGAGTGGCAGTAATTCGGTAATGGCGACGATCGGGGTGAGAATATTATTCAGATCGTGAGCGATCCCACTAGCCAACGTTCCCAGATTTTCGAGCCGTTGTGCGTGTAAAAATTTCCGTTCGAGTAGTTTGTGTTCGGTGATATCCGAATCGATGGCGAGGATTGATTGTGGGGTACCCTCTGGCGTGGCGATGAGGTACCAATTGCTTGCGACCGCGATCTTTTTGCCCGATCGTGTGAGCAGATGAAGTTCTCCACTCCATTTTCCTCGATCGCGTGTCTCGGCGATCGCCGTTTGATAGTCAGGATCTTCGGCATGATACAAAAAATCTGCTACCTGCTTACCGATCGCACTCCCAGCTAACCATCCATACATCCGCTCGGCACTGCGATTCCAAAACTTGACTTTTCCGTCGATCGACCACAGGACGATCGCATCGGTGACTAAGTTGAGTAAGACAGACTGCTCGCGGCAAAGATTGTGGAGTTCCCCAATCTGTGGTGAAACTACCGAGCTATAACCTCCAACGGCAACGGAACGTTCGATCTCCATTCATTGTCTGAGGTGTCCACACCCTGCGATCGTTGGCATAGCCTCTCATCTTGAGAATCGACTAACACTTCTAGCATAACTCCTGATTCGATAACTCGCCGTAAAATATTAAACAAATATTAAATAAATTGAATTAATTTTGGACTATGTGGTAAGGGTTAGGCTTTAGGCTTCAACACACAAACGTCCTCTTTTTTCCCTTTCCCCTTTCCCCTGACTTGATTCGCTGTCTTGAAAAGGTGCTTCACTTGGGCAAAGCCCAAGAACGCACTTTTCGCTAAACCGTCGGGGAACCCGACGTTGGCGAAGCCACTCCGATAGGAGTTACGCGAATCGCTTTCCCCTTTTCCCTAACACCTAACCCCTAACATCTAATATCTAACCCCTCTTCTTCGGTTTGAGATTTTGACTGAAGAATCCAGTCGTCATCATCCAGGCTTCTGCGGCGGCTTCGGGGGCATAATTTTCGCGTCTGTCACTCATGAAACCATGTCCAGCTTTGGGGAACAGGTTAAGGATATAGCGTTTCTTGGCTTTAGATAAAGCTGCGGCAACTCGTCCATGTTCGTCAGCGGCGATGAGTTGGTCTTCGCTACCATACATCAGCATCATCGGTGCTTGCATGGCGGTAACTCGATCGAGCAAAGATTTTTGACCGAGGGGATTACCTGGATCGGCATCGATACCCCCGCCATAGTAGGAAATTGCGGCTTTAATTTTGGTCGGATAGGTAGCATTAGTAAGGAAAGCATACCGCCCACCCATACAAAAACCAATCACCCCAATGCCATTGGGATTAATTTCAGTTTTTCCAGCCAGGAAATCGATACTTTTACCAACATCACTCATGATGGCAGCATCATCTAGAGATTTTAACTTAGCGATCGCCCCAGGGACATCGGTATAAGCATAAGTAGCTCCACGATAAAAATCAGGCGCAATCGCCGCAAATCCCGACTTTGCCAACCTGTCGCAGATACTCCGACACCATTGATTTAAGCCGAAAGCTTCCATTAAGACAATTACTGCCGGAAACTTACCCGTCCCCGCAGGGGTGACATAATATCCAGGCAGATCTTTAGTAATTTGAATCTTTTGACCTACCCTAGCCGCTGGTTTAGGTTTTGGCGCAACAGTTGAATTTGGTTGTTTGGCTATAGTTGCTTGAGTATTAGCGACAATTGCAGCAGTCGCAATCGTGGATGCACCCAATAATATGTCTCGTCGTTTCATCAGTTCTCACAGATTGATTATTAGCTATCAGTTTAACCCGTTGATTCTAGTTGAGATGGTTGGTATCAGCAAAAAAGATGGAGAGCAACTTCATAGCCACTCCCCACCCTGCAATTTATACTTCGATCGCCACTAGAAGTTGAAGGTTGTCCGAATCGTGCCAAGGTACACAGTTGGGTTGTTGGCGTTGTGTTCGGGATTAGTGAGCATCAACAATCCAGGTGTGATGAACAGATTATCACTGACCTTGTATTTGTAAAAAGCTTCTAAATGCAAACTAGTGTCGGCATTGACACGAGCAGCAATTGCGCTATTGCTAGTTACTTTAGGTTGCATCCCTACCACAAAGCCTAAGGTGCTCCCCTTAGATCCAAAATCTTTTGCCGCTAAGGTTGCCGCATAGTTCCAGATATCTGCCGTACCACCTGCTCCAGTTTCTCGTGTGGCTTGAGTTAAACCACCCCAAGCTGAGAAGATTAGATTTTTGGAAAGATTCACACTTCCCAGTACAGAATAGTGATTGGCTGAAGTTGGTACAATCGTCGCACCAGTCGAGTTGAAGGGGTTATTTGCAAATGTACTGCCATTGTTACCAGAAACCCCAGTACCCGCAGAATTATAGGAACGGGCATAGGCGATACCCAAGTTCACATCATCAGAAGGTTTCAATGTTAGCTGGGAAAATAGCACGTTGGAGCCATTAAACAATCCACTGCCATTGGCTGGATTATTCACGCTCTCTAGTGCGGAGGTAGCTGGAATTGCTGGGTTTCCACCCGCAGCAGGAGTACCGGGGGTAACTACACGGGGTACCGCATAGCTCACTACCAATCCTAGATTGGGACTAAATTTATGGTCTACACCAATCCCTGCGCCCTCATTGCTGAGGCGATAGATCGGGTTGAATCGACCAAATCTAGTTACAGCACCAGTACCCGCCGCTTGATGTTCGGGGTTAAAGGTGTAGTAGTTATCATTAAACTCACTACCAACCGCTTCGACAAATACCTTAGTCGTCGCAGCTAAAGGTAGTTGATACTGCAATCGATGGATGCTAGTTGCATTTTCTTCACTACCTTCAAAGCCCAATCGAGCCATGTTAGTACCAGAAGCAGCCCCAGCAAAACTATTGCTATTACGGGATTGTAACCGCACCAAGAGTAAATCTTTACCTGTGAAGCTACTCCGGAAATTGAGGCGGACGCGATCGGAGAAAATCGTATTCCGTGTTGCCGTACTAGGGCCACCAGCTAAACCAGTGATTGCAAAAATCGCTTCCCCAACTAGCTTAGTAGTGGTAGAAAAGCTTTGGTCTTTGAGCGCGGTAATCTTACCATCAAGACTTTGCAAGCGGGCATCTACACCTTGCAGTTCGGTGCTAAAAGATTGGACTAGCTGCTTGAGTTGGTCGAGATCTTGCTGTGAAACCTGTGGCTCTGGGGGAGCTGGGGGGGCAACAGGAGCTGGCTCTGGAGCTGGCGGCACAACTGATGGTGCTGCTGGAGGTGCCACTTCCACCGCTCGCGGTGTTACCCGCCGTTTCTTGACTTTCGGTTTAGGTTTTCTTCTGGCAACTAATTGCTCGATCGATTGAACGCAGCTATTGAGACTAGTGGCAAATTCTTCACGAGATAAAGTTTGACTACCTGTAGGTGCATCAGCACAGCCATATTTGGTACTTAGCCCTTGGAGTGTTTGATACGCCCAATCACCAGGCTTAACCTCAAGGGATTCTGTTGCTTGCTTAATTTGCTCGGTGGTAGTTTCTGTCCCAACGCTGCTAGTGAGTGAGTTTGTCACTTTGAGCAAGGTTGAATCAGCTACATTCGATTGAGTGGAATTGTTACTAGCATTCGGGCTGGCTGCGGCGGCATGTACTCCGGCAATCCAGACAGTAAGACCGATCGAGACAGAGTAGATTAAAGTTGCCGAGAATTTCGACATATTGGTGTTATTCCTTATCCTATCGAGTATAGCAAGCTACATTTTGCTGTGCTGACTTGTTGATTTCTGCATAATAGCTTACCATTTGCGCGCAAATTCGCCCAAAATCGCCTAAGTCAATTCAACTTTCGCATCAATTTAATTCAAATTCTGCAAATAGACGGCTTTCGCCGTGCGTGACCTCTACTTATCTTCAAATTGTCGTGTTTGACGACAGATTGGAACGTCTGGGCACAGATTGTGGTCTATTCACCGATGTAATGGATGGAGCAGCGGCAAGAGGTAGCTATCTGTTCAAAAAGAGAATCGGTTAGTTTAATAGCAGGGGCGATCGTGGGTACTTTATAAAAGTGGGGATAGTACAACTCAAAGGCTACAGCTCAAAGCAGAATTATAAATTCTACACTCTAAATTTTTAAATTTTAGTTAATTAACTCAATTAATTCTCTTTCTGCTCCAGCAAAAATTCTATCTACAAAAAGGTTCCACCAAGAGGTGACTAAAAGCAATGATTATTGATGCTCGTCCTAAGCAAGATTTACTACCGATAAAAACAGACCAAGATTTACAGTTGCATGATGATATGGAAGATCAAAGTCAATTTTTAGATAAAGAAAACATGTTTGCGACCCTAGATGATGAAACCATCATCCGGCGGTTCGCCCGTGGTAAAAAGCGGTTGGTAGCCAATCACCATTTGCGAATCGATTATGCACATAGCTCATTACAGTTATCTACTCCTCAAGATGAATTAATTGCTATTCATAAAATATCTGAGCGGCTACATTACATTTTGGTCAAGAAAGATTCTGAGTATTCAGAAATGATTCAAACCGTGATTAGTGAGTATCAATTTGTGCCAATTGAAACCATGACAACCGAGCGCGGATTCGTGCGCTATCAAAAATATGAAATCCCTGAAGGTTATCAACTTCGCTATGAGCCAGCGGCACAACTATGGCAAACTTGGCAAGAAAACCAACAACAGTTGACTGTTGGATTACGGTTAGACATTTTGATCCTCGCTAAATCAAAATGGTATCGCGTTCAGGCGATGACACAGGCTGACGACAGGTTAGATCTCCAAACTCGACTGGGACTGATTTCGCTCTCCATCCGAGATCGGATTGCCTGGATCGCCAAACTCGGAAATATTCAGCCTGCGCCTAATCCAGAGCGAGCCAGAATTACTACCGATCGCCAAAATATGAATGGCAATGGCAGTGATAGCGAAATTTTAGCTAAAATTATCTCTAAGTTAGCGATCGAAACAGATGTCAATAGCGATGAATTTGACTCTCAAGATCGGATCTCTAGACCATTTATTAACCAGTCTGCTGATGTGTTGGACGATCTCGATCGCAGCAGTGTTCTCACTGAAACGGCTGTGTCGCCGATTAAAGAACGTTTACTCTCTAATGCGATTCAGGTACTAGAAGACTATCTCGAACGCGGTGAAACTATCGTCCAAACCGAGATTGTCACTGATGCTCAGGGTAATGTCATCAGCGAAAAAACAACTACAACTCACCAGGGTTGTCCGCGCTGGGCGATCGAAACTATTTTGCGGTGGGAATAGGTTAGGGGATAGTGGATAGGGTGCGATCGGTCTTAGACTGAAGAAGATAACTTTTTTTGTTGAGATGATGATGAAGCTGCCCAAAAAGTTGATGTTGTTGGGATCGGGTGAATTGGGTAAGGAATTTACGATCGCCGCCCAACGATTGGGTAATCATGTAATTGCCGTCGATCGTTATGCCCACGCACCAGCAATGCAAGTTGCGGATGAGTGTGAAATCATCTCAATGCTGAGTAGTGAAGACTTGGAACTAGTTGTCACTAAACATCAACCAGATTACATTATCCCCGAAATTGAAGCGATTAGAACTGAAAAATTAGTAGAATTCGAGCAACGGGGCATAATTGTTATCCCCACTGCTAAGGCAACTCACTATACAATGAATCGAGATCGGATTCGCGAACTCGCACACCAGGAATTGGGTGTAAGAACGGCTAAATATGCCTATGCCACTACCCTTACCGAATTACAAACTGCTGCAACCGCAATCGGCTTTCCTAATGTCATTAAACCAGTAATGTCTTCCTCTGGTAAAGGTCAATCGATAGTGCATAATCCAGCCGAAATTGACACAGCCTGGAACTATGCGATTGATGGTTCTAGAGGTGATAGTCAAAAAGTAATTATTGAAGAATTTATCAACTTTGAGATCGAAATCACCCTGTTAACAATTAAACAGTGGAATGCGCCTACAATCTTCTGTCCACCGATCGGACATCGGCAAGAACGAGGTGATTATCAGGAGTCTTGGCAGCCTGCGGAAATTAGCTCAGCCCAGATGTTAGCCGCTCAAGCAATTGCGACTAAAGTGACCGACGCACTTGGTGGTGCGGGAATTTTTGGGGTAGAGTTTTTTATTACTGCTGAGGAGGTAATTTTCTCGGAACTCTCACCCCGTCCACACGATACAGGGATGGTGACATTAATTTCGCAAAATCTCAATGAATTTGAGCTGCATTTACGGGCAGTATTGGGTTTACCAATTCCTAAGATCATTCAATATGCCCCAGCGGCGAGTGCGGTAATTTTAGCGACTGAAAATTCTGACTCGATCTACTTTTCTGGAGTGGCTGAAGCTCTAAGTACGCCCGATGTCGATCTGCGACTATTTGGGAAACCTGATTCTCGTCCCTATCGCCGGATGGGGGTTGCTCTTGCTAAGGCGGAAACGACGGAATTAGCTAGAGAGAAAGCGGCTTTTGCCGCCAGTCAGATTTCGATTACAAGGGGATAGGGGATATCTAGCAAATAGCTTCGATCGAGGAATACCGTGAAAATATGATGAATTATGGATAGCCTCAGCGAACAAATTAAGGCTCAAGCACAGGCTATTGGCTTCCATGCTGTGGGGATTGCGGCAATTGACCCCATTTCAACCAAAACTGCTGCCGAGCGGCTGCAAGCGTGGTTAACATTGGAATATCAGGCGGATATGGCGTGGATGGCAGATCCGCGCCGTCAGGATATTTATCAAGTCATGCCTAGTGCGCGATCGGTAATTGCTGTCGCACTCAATTACTACACACCATATCAACGCCCAGAGAGTCCAGCCTTCGGCAAAGTTGCTCGCTACGCTTGGGGACGAGATTATCACAAAGTATTAGGGCGAAAGCTCAAACAATTGACGAATTGGCTAATTCAACAAGGTGACGGTATCGAAGCCCGTTATTACGTCGATACTGGTCCAATCCAAGATAAATTTTGGGCACAAACAGCGGGAATTGGCTGGATTGGAAAAAATGGAAATGTCATCGATCGTAACTACGGTTCGTGGATGTTTTTAGGCGAAATTGTCACTAATCTGCAACTGATCCCCGACGATCCCCATCCTCAACATTGTGGCACTTGTACCCGCTGTATTTCTGCTTGTCCCACAGGGGCAATTACCGCACCTTTTGTCGTTGATGCCACTCGCTGTATTGCTTACCATACGATCGAAAATCGTGCTGCTACCTTACCTCCAGAAATTGCCAATAATTTACAAGGGTGGGTGGCTGGATGTGATATTTGTCAGGATGTTTGTCCCTGGAATCAGCGTTTTGCTCAACCGACAGATGTCGCTGATTTTCAACCTAATCCCGATCTGCTTGCACCGGAATTGACAGAACTTGCATCACTCACCGACACCGAGTGGGATCGCAGACTGAGGGCTTCGGCGTTGCGTAGAATTAAACCAGCGATGTGGCGACGTAATGCTCAAGCAAATCTTCCTGATTGAGATCGCAATCGCACGTTAATTAGATTACAATTTAAAGACGCTCTGGTCGCTCACAACATGCAAAACAACGCCAAACTCATCATCTTTGATTTTGATGGTACCCTCGCCGATACATTGGGCGCACTCTTGCGAATTACCAATCGGTTAGCACCTGAATTTGGCTATCCGCAAATTAGTGATGAGCAGTTGGCGAATCTTAAATACTTGAGTGCATGGGAAATCATCAAGATTTCCAAAGTTGCCTTGTGGAAGTTACCCTTTTTATTGAAGCGCGTTAAAGAAGAATTTCCGGGTGAAGTCCAGTCTGTCAAGCTGTTTCCTGGTGTAATCGAACTGTTAACCACCCTCAAAAGCCAAGGCTATCGATTGGGAATTGTCAGTTCTAATGCCGAAGCAAATATTCGATCGCTCCTGAAACAGCATCAGATCGAAAATCTATTTGATTTCATTCATGGTGGTGCTTCGACTTTTGGCAAAGGGAAAGCAATTGGCAAGATTATTCGGCAATACAATTGCCCTAAAGCCGATGCGATTTACATCGGTGATGAAATTCGCGACATTCAAGCCGCTCGATCGATTAAAATCCGGGTTGTTGCTGTTGGCTGGGGTTTCAATGCGCCGACAGCTCTAATTGACAGACAGCCAGATCTCCTGATTACTAAACCCCAAGCTCTGCTCAACGCTCTGGCTCATCTATATCCGCCGACAAGACTGGCTTGTTCGTGAATAGTTAACAGTTGACAGTGAGGTAATTTTTTAGCAGTCGCTATACTCGTCTGAATGCCCAAATACTTACTCACTAATGATGATGGGATTGATGCACCAGGCATATCAGCATTACAACTTGCAATAGACTGTCAGGGGACGATCGTTGCCCCATTGTCACATCAATCTGGTTGCGGACATCAAGTTACAACTGATCGACCGATCGGCATTACCACTCGTCCGAATCCTTATCACCCAGTCTCAACTAGCGCAAATTCTAATTATGCGATCGCTGGTACTCCAGCGGACTGTGTGCGAATTGCCGCCAAATATCTTCAGTTAGATGTCGATTATGTTCTATCGGGAATTAATGCTGGCGGTAACTTGGGTGTAGATGCTTACATTTCTGGGACGATTGCCGCAGTCAGAGAAGCAGCAATTTTGGGCATCCCTGGCATCGCTATTTCCCAGTACAAGAAAAGTCCTCACCCAATCGATTGGGCGATTAGTACCAAGTTGGCACGATATGCAATCGATCGATTATTATCGCTGCCATTGCCACCCAAAAGCTTCTGGAACGTTAATTTACCCTACTGTGCTAATCTTTTCACTTTTCCGCAGATCGTCTTCTGTGAGCCATCTGATGACCCACTGCCGATCGATTATCAACGGAGTGGCGACGAACTGATCTATGCTGGAGTGTATCGCGATCGACAGCGCGCTGCTGATACCGATGTGGATGTTTGTTTTAATGGTGATATTGCCATTACCCAGTTGAGAGTATAGTCAACTTAGGTTGTTAGGTTAGCTGATTCCTAAGCGATGCTCTAACTCAGGCAAGGAAACTCGGGCATTTCGTGATTTACTCAATCGGACGATCGTGCCCACATAGCTAATTATTATCAAAATCATCACCGCTGTAGGGCGGGGAGTACCCACCAACTACATTGCGTTACTCTTAGCTGACTGATTCAGCTACAGCTTCAAGTTGAGCCGTTGCCGCTGTGTCTGCTTTTAATTTCGCTTCACCCTCAAGAAACTCAGCAACTTGAGTTTCAATCTCATGCCGGACAATGCCCCTGTACTCCAAGAAATGTTCGATTTGGGCACAGACAGCCAAATAACTACTTACCCCGCCTGGATTGACCCGGAACATGCTCCAGAGATTGCGCCAGAACTGCCAACGGGTGGAGCGGAGCATTCCTTGTCGCCAGCAAATGGTGAGGAAGGCGCGAATTACCACCCAATTGAACTCTTTCTTGCGCCCTTTACCCTTGTCGGGATAGGTGGCTTGACCGAGAATGAGGAAGTGACGGTAGGCTCGATCGAGGAATTTGGATGGTTCGTATAGTTCATCAAAGGCATCCATATACTCGTAGGCAATTTCTTCCAACGGGCGAGTGGGGACATAATTCATCAACGTAGTTTGGTTGATGTTGGCCGATTTCCCGCGCAGGCGACCTTCTTTTTCGAGCCGATGCCATAGAGCCGTATCTGGCAATGCTTGGAGCATACTAAATAAGGCAGTGGGAATGTCTGTCTGCTCGACAAATTTAACGATGCGTTGTCCCGCCCCTTTTTTCTCGCCATCGAAGCCGATAATAAATCCCGCCATCACCCGAATCCCAGATTTAGTAATTCTGTTGACGGCTTCGCTCAATGAACTGCGAGTATTTTGGTGCTTTTGGGTGAGTGCGAGACTCTCCTCGTCGGGGGTTTCAATCCCCAGGAAGACCGCACCAAAGTTACATTGAACCATTGCATCCAATAATTCTTGGTCGTTGGCTAAATCGACAGAAGCTTCAGTGGCAAAAGAGAAGGGATATTTATGTTCGACCATCCACGGCAAGAGTTCTTTTAAGAACAATTTGACGTTGCGTTTGTTGCCGATGAAGTTATCATCTACCATAAAAATACTTCGTCGCCAGCCCAACTCATACAGGTAATCTAATTCTTTGAGCAGTTGATCTGGGGCTTTAGTCCGGGGTTTCCGCCCATAAAGAACGATGATGTCACAAAACTCACACTGGAACGGACAACCCCGCGAGAACTGGACAGACATTTCGGCATAAGCATCGAATTCGAGCAAGTCGAACCGAGGCACTGGGGTAATCGTCACATCAGGGCGTTCGCCATTGGGTGCGCGGAAGATGCCCGAAGGTTGTCCCTGTTGAACTGCTTCAACAAATAGGGGTAAAGTCAGTTCCCCTTCATCTAAAATTAAATAGTCAGCAGCGGATACTTCATGGGGTAGAGCCGTTGGATAAGGCCCCCCGACACCAACTTTTTTGCCGCGCCGCTTAGCTTCGGTTATTTTGGCTAGTAAATCTTCTTTCTGAACGATCATCGCCGAGCAGATCACCATTTCTGCCCAATCCCATTCGGCTTCGGTAATTTCCCGAACGTTGATATCGACGAGCTTGTAGTTCCACTCTTGGGGTAGAATTGCTGCCACGGTGACTAATCCCAACGGTGGTAGCATGGCTTTGCGATCGAGTAATTCGATTGTCTTCTCAAACGACCAAAAGCTTTTGGGGAAGCGGGGATACAGGAGCAGAACGTTCATAAAAAAATCTCCAAGAAACGGCATTCCCCGTTAGGTGGAATGATGGATACGATCCTTTAGGGCAACGTAACGCACTAAAGTTCATTGACCCTAGTTTAATCGTTTTTGTTTCTTTGAGTGCATTCGATCGGATACTTCAATCTGCCAAAAGAGAGATTTCGTTTGTAAAATTTCGAGTCCATACTAGTGTTTAGTGTCTAAAATTAAATACCTTAGAAAGTAATCTGTGTACGATCGATATTAAATAAATGAGCGATATTACTGTTGTACTGGTAGAGGATCACGATGTCGTGCGAATCGGGTTGCGTACCGTGCTGCAAAGTCATCCAGGGATTAAAGTGATTGGGGAAGCAGCCAACGGTAATCAGGGCTTGAAACTCCTGCAAAGCAACCCACCAGATGTAGCGATTATTGATATTGGTTTACCAGGGATGGATGGGATCGAAATGACTCGGCAATTTCGGGCATTTCAGGCAGAACACGCAGAAATTACCACCAAAGCGATCGTGTTGACGATGCAAGGTACTGAAGAGTCCGTCTTAGCAGCCTTTGCGGCTGGAGCGGACTCTTACTGTATGAAAGATACGGGGATGGATCGACTAGTCGAAGCCGTAATCATGACCCACGGCGGGAATCCCTGGATCGATCCAGCAATCGCGAATATTGTTCTCCGCCAAATGCGCCGAGGAATGCCAGCACCCAAAGGTGAAGGGAAGCGGACAATCGAAATTAAGGCAGTTGAATCCGAGTATCAGGAATTACTGACTACTTATCCCCTAACCGATCGAGAATTGGAAGTTTTAGAATTAATGGTGGCAGGTTGTACGAATATTGCGATCGCCGAAAAGCTATTTATCACGGCGGGAACTGTAAAAACTCACGTCCGCAATATTCTGGGTAAGTTATGTGCCGACGATCGAACCGAAGCCGCCGTTAGAGCTTTACGATCTGGTTTAATCGGTTAGTAATATAGGAAAATTGTGATGATGCTCGATTCTCTTAAAGAGATGTTACGCATTGGCGCAGCCACAACTCTGACGATCGAACAATTCTCAGACCAGAATGAGACTCTGATTGATGCTGATGATGCTGCGGCAATTGATAATCTGGCATCTTTGCCTGAGCCAATTCTGCGAAATATTCAAACAATTATTGAGCTAGAAACCGAGTACAGTAGAAATATTCCCGCCCACCAACGGATTTTAGAACAAGCAGCCGCAGCTTGTGGTCAACCGCAATTTCTCTACGGTCAAATTATTCTGTTTAGTGCCTGGTGGATTTGTAGTATACTAGTCAGCCGTAATATCTTGGATTGGGATTTACCAATCTTCACTCTGCATGAAGAAGGTTTAGATGTCGCATCTCTATTAATTTCTACTGGTGTACTCATTTATCAAACTCGCCAAGAGAAACTAGCCGAAGAGAGATCGCATCTGACACTACAACTAAATCTACTCACCGAACAAAAGATTGCCAAACTCATCGCCTTGGTCGAAGAACTCCGCACCGATTTACCAAATGTGCGAAATCGTCAAGATATAGAAGCAGAGGAGATGCAAAAAATCACCGATCCTCAAGTTCTCTTGACTGTGCTTAAAGAAAGTCTCAATCAGACAGAAAGTAATCAAGAGCCTCAGCCAGCCGATAATTTGGTGCCAGATGTGGAAATATCTAAATTGGGATAGTTTGGTATCAATCGATCTCAGCCTAATGATAGATTCCCAAGCTAATAGAGATCGATAAAATTGAAAAAGAGCTTTAGAAAATATTAGAATCAAACTATAAATTCTTCAGCTCGGCGATCGCCAATTTTCAATCTAAATTGGCGATCTACAATAGAGATATTTAGATATTCAGGAGCTGATTATGTCTAAACCAATTAAAGATCGGCTAACAGAAAATATTGCCCAAGTAAAAGAAGAGGGTAAACTCAGATCTGAGAATATTCGCGGACTTCTCTCCGATGCGGCTAACTTAACTGTCTCAGAACTCAAAGAAGGGACAGAGCAAATGCGGGCAATCTTGAAGAATGCTATCTCAACAGCAGTTGCAGAGCTGAAAGAGACTGGAAGTGAAATCCCCGAAAAAATTACTGCTTCGATCGAAGGTGCAATCGAAGAAAGTACGCGCTATCGGACAGATGCGATCGCCAGTTTGCAAAACAAAATTCATGAAATTCAAACCCAGATTGACGAGAAGCAACGTCAGTTAGATATGGATTTTCAGGATACAATCATTGATATCAAAGCGACTGAGATTGATGATACTAGCCATTTGCATTCAGCGATCGATGATGCAGTTAGTAAAGTTAAGCACCGAAAAGAATCGGAATTACTCAAGCAACAATATCTCAATCTCAAATTTCAATTAGCTAATTTAGATGCTAAGCTAGCTGCTCAATATGGAGATCGCTATGCTGAAATTAAGCAGCAATTAGAAGATGTAAAAACCTTGTATGAAAAGGCTAGAGCTGAAGCCGAAGCTAGTGGCGTTACACCATTACAATCCAAACAGACAGAGATCGAGCGAAAATTAAGTAAGTTTGCTTCAGCCGTTGCGATTACCGAACAGGAAATCAAGCAATACTTACAGGAGCTGTGGAAAAACAAAGGTTTCGACTCTCGCGGTAAGCATTAAAATTTTGCAGTTTATTTAGGAATTAATCGCTATGAACTTAACTCGAATTATCCTTGGAATTTTTCTCCCCCCCGTCGGCATTTTCTTGACCTATGGGATCGGGCCAACTCTATTTATCAATATTGGCTTAACTCTATTAGGCTGGTTGCCAGGAAGTATTCATGCCGTTTGGGCAATCTCTAAAGCTGAAGAACAAGCGGGTTGATGACCAATCTATTGGTACAGATTCATGCTCATTAATTTAGTTAACACATAAGGAAAGATAATATGATTGGATACTTAGTAACAATCCTCGCAACTGCTTTAGGTTTACTGATTGTTGACACAATCATCCCCGGCGTAAACATCGATAATTTTCCGGCGGCAATAGTTGCAGCGATAGTTATCGGCTTAGTCAATTCTTCAATTAGACCAATTCTGTCCCTGCTATCTCTGCCCCTCAATTTTGTCACTCTCGGTGGATTTTCACTAGTCGTAAACGGATTTTGTGTCTGGTTAGCCTCGATCCTCGTACCTGGTTTTAGTGTCAGTGGCTTATTGGCCTTTATTTTAGCTCCTATTACCCTATCTTTTGCCAGTACCTTTTTAAATAATTACTTCGCTGAAAAGGAAATTGGTCAGGTACTAATAGAAGGTAAAAATCCCTCACTTAAAGTCGAAGGAGATAAGGGCTAATCTTCTATTAAGATAAATAAAAAATGGGTGGATACATATCCACCCATTTTTTTCTGGAAGTTTATCCGTAAGGTATATAAGTCTGTATACCTTACGGATAATATTTTAAAATCTGGTTTAGGCTCTGGATGGATTAATCTTAATGGCTAAGAAGCTAAATACTCACTCATATCTGCGGGATGTTTTTGGAGTTTAGCAAGTTTACGGAGTTTACCGAATGCTTCTCGTTCGATTTGGCGAACTCGCTCGCGACTCATATTTAGTAAACTACCAATTTTGGCAAGGGTGAGCGGTTGCGTACCCTGTAACCCAAACCGGAGTCTAAGGATCTGTTGCTGTTGACTAGTCAGAGCGGACATCATCCGCTCTAAATCTAATTGGAGTGATGAGTTGCTAACATATTCTTCTGGAGACATGCCTGGATCTTCGAGTAAATCGCCTAGTTCGGTGTCTTGATTGTCACCCACCCGGATATCTAGCGATAATGGTTGCCGCGACTGTTCTAGGTACTCTCTAACCTGAGTTGGGGTAAGTTCTAATTCTGCGGCTAGCTCATTGATTGTCGCTGTTCGGCCTAATTTTTGAGACAGATGGCGTTGGGCTTTTTTGATTTTGTTGAGTTTCTCGGTAATGTAAATCGGTAGCCGGATAGCGCGGGCTTTCTCGGCGATTGCCCGAGTGATGGCTTGGCGAATCCACCAATAAGCATAGGTAGAAAATCGATAGCCCTTGCTCGGATCGAATTTTTCAACCCCACGCTGCATCCCGATTGTCCCTTCTTGAATCAAGTCTAACAGGTCGATATTTCGTTTAGTATATTTTTTGGCGATCGATACCACTAAGCGCAGATTGGCTTCAACCATCCGGCGTTTAGCCTTTTCACCGATCGAGATGGTATTTTGGAGTTGAATTGGACTGAGCTTAGCTTCAGTAGACCACTCGGCTATTGTTGGCTCGCGCCCTAGTAATGCGGTTAGAGTATGTTTCGTTTCAATCAGGGCACCCAATTGTTGCACCTGCTTACCATACTCAATTTCCTGCTCGTGGGTGAGCAGCGGCGTACGCCCAATTTCACGGAGATAATTACGGACGGTATCTGTAGAGGCGGGAGTAGTTTTCATGACTCTGGATTGAAATGTAAAGGTAATTTAAATACAAAACCTCGACCTACCAGGGCAGCACATCCGCAAAGGTGGAGTTGAGTTAAAATCGATGTGAGGCTATTTCACAGATCTATCCTTGATTTTGCTCGAAATTACTAATAATCAAATCCACCTATTGGCATAAATTTCTGGTCTAATCTCAGATCAAAATATCTTGAGAGCGCGCAATAATCCTAAATCTACGGTTTTACCGCTGAGTCTACAGACAAGTTGGCCGGAATTTTTTCTTCCTTGTGTGTCAGAAAGCCTCGTGTCCGCAGGATTTCATGTAGGTTGACATCTCGTTCGAGTAATACGGCATGTCCACCTTGGGGAATTAAATAAAGACTCGATCGCGGAATCTGCTGTGTGAGGAGTTTACCTTCTGCCGCTGAAGGCAATAATCGATCGCCACCGCTACTAATCACTAAAGTTGGTTGGTTAAGCTGCTGGAGTTGTTGCATACTCACATCAAAGCGATCGAGTAATGACAACCGCCACATGGCACTCTCAAACTTGACTGACTGCATTACCTGCAATAACAGATGGCGATCTTCTGCGGCGATCCGATCTGAAGCGGCGAGAAATGGCAACAGCGCAATGCAAGAGATCGGGTACAAGTTAGCCGGCAGTAGCTTTGTAAAATAAGCACCCCAACGCATCCAGGTTTGTTGTCTAAATGATGAGGCTGGATTGACTAAAATTGCTCGATCGCACAAATCTGGCTCAGCAATTGCTAGTTTCAAGGCTAGGCACCCACCAAAAGATTCACCACACAGATATAAGGCACGGCGGGGGATTTCAGTTCCTAACTCTGTCCTAATTAGTTCGGCAATTTTAGCTACTAGCTCATCCCAATCGGTCAAGTCATCCACCGGGATCGATAGCCGTCGCACGTCAAATGACTGTTCTAAGGATGGCACTTGAGATCTAAGGAGTTGGCCAGTACCATCCATTCCAGGTAGATAAATTAGCAGGGGAGCCTTTGGTTGGGGATTTTGCGGTGGAAGAAATCGAATGAGTTGCTCGGCTGCCATTGATCGGTTATTGGTTATCGGTGATTGGGGATCGATTATCCACTGCCCACTATTTTAGCTGCACACCGCATCGCGGTTGGTATGTGTTTATAGAGCCTGTTTGAGTAGCGATTGAATCTCCTGCTGGCAATGTGCCGTGAGGTCATTGACCCAGTTTAGAGCTTGTCTCCCATGATAATCCTGTTTTTGGGCTGAGGCGACCGCGATCGGTTCGCCGATCGACACTTGCACCTGATGATATAGAACTAGTGGATGCCAATTAGGTCGATCGAATAGGGGTTCGTTAGGATCGAACAATTGTAGCCACCGGACTGGAAATAAACTGGTGTTCAACTCTTGCCGAGCCGCGATCGCTACAGGTAAAATGATTAGATTTTCGACTGGGGCACGCAGAGCTAAGTGAGCGAAACCGCGTTGAAATTTGCCGATCGAATTTGGGGCTGTTTCCTGAACCATTGGCATGGTACCTTCTGGAAAAATGCCGATCGCTTGGCGGTGCTGGAGTAATAGACTCGCTCGATTGAAGAAGGTGTTGTAGCGTTGTTTTGGCTCGTCTAGAGGCAGGAAGCCCATCTGAGTCACCAAGTCACCGAAGAGCGGTACTTGTCCCATATAGTGATGACAAGCAAAATGAATCGGCAGTTTGAGCGCGGCCATCAGCACTGCCACATCCATAAAACTCCGATGATTACTCACCACCAAGACAGCACTATTGGCGGGAATCCGATCCTTGCCGCTGACGGAGATTTCGGTGCCCAAGGTAGATAACAAGTGCTGTGAGATAAATAGGGGGTTGGTGGAATAGTTTAAAAAATCTACGAGCATACTGTCCCTAACCGAAAAGAACTAATTGACCGGACAAACCCCAGGGCATAATCACAGCTTAACAAGAAAATCTCCGCTTGTTTCTCTGCTGATTGGGGGAATTTGGCGCAGATCGAGCCAACCAGATTGACCAATTCGATTAACTCAAACTCATTGCATAAAGATTTGCATATATGCCTTGCTGCGCCAATAACTCGGCGTGAGTACCTTGCTCGGCAATTTGTCCCTGCTGAATCACTAAGACTCGATCGGCTTTGGTGACTGTACTGAGGCGGTGAGCAATCACAAAACTCGTCCGATTGGCTAATAGTTTATCGATCGCTTGTTGGACTAAAATCTCTGTCCGGGTATCGATATTACTCGTCGCCTCATCCAAAATCAAAATCCGAGGATTGACTAATACTGCCCGCGCAATACTAATCAGTTGTCGCTGTCCTTGGCTAAGATTAGCACCACGTTCGCCGAGTAGTGTTTGATAACCTTGGGGTAACTGGATGATAAATTCATGAACATTGGCAATTTGTGCCGCTGCTTCAATTTCTGCCTGAGTCGCTGTCGGACGACCAAACGCAATATTTTCGGCAACTGTGCTGCCAAATAGAATGTTCTCTTGCAGCACTAGACCGATCTGACGATGTAGGCTAGCTTGGGTGACACTACGGACATCAATGCCATCGATTTTGACTGATCCAGCGGTGACATCATAAAAGCGCAAAATCAAATTAATAATCGTACTTTTCCCCGCTCCGGTTGCCCCAACTAAGGCGATCGTCTGTCCTGGTTGGGCATAGAGCGTGACATCTTTGAGGACAGGTCGATCGGGATTATAGCCAAAATTGACACGATCGAAGGTAACTTTGCCTTGAATTGGGGGCATTTCGATCGCATCTGCCGCATCTTGTAATAATACGGGTTCATCTAATAGTTTAAAAATTCGTTCTGCTCCAGCCAAAGCCGATTCCGCCTGAGTATAGAACTGACTTAAAATCTGAATCGGCCGGAAGAATTGCTGAACGTAAATTAAAAAAGAAGTCACAGTTCCTACGGTAGTTGTACCTGTAACGGCAAAATAACCACCACAGGCTAACACTGTTGCTGTAGCCAGCGTATTCAATAGATCGATCGATGGCAAAAACGCTGAAGTGATTGCCACCGCTTGAACATTGGCATCGCGATTAGCTGCATTTAAAACCATAAATTCTTGAATATTTAGCGGCACATGATTAAATGCTTGCGCTTCGCGTACCCCGCCAATCCCTTCCTCTAACTTAATCGACATCTCACTAATTGTTTGCCGCGTAATCCGAAATCTTGCCCTGGCCCAGCGCGCAAATAATCCGGTCGTAACTAACATTAACGGGATAATTAAATTACTAATTAAACCCAGTCGCAGATCGATCGATAGCATGGCAATGATAATCCCAGCTAGCGTAAATAGCTGCCCCAGCATTTGCGCGACAGCTTGACCGAAGGCTTGATTAAGAGTACTAACATCATTAATCAGCCGACTCATCAAATCACCTGCTTCACTACGATCGAAGAAGCTAATTGGTAAGCTTTGAATTTTAGTGAAAATATCTTGGCGCAATTGAGCTAGGGTCTGCTGCACAATTGCGCCAATTCGATAAATTTGTTCGCGAATGGCAATCACTCCACTGATATAAATAGCCGCCAATAATGCTAACATCTGCATTAATTCGGTCACATCCCGATGGTGGAGTAGACGATCGACTGATTGACCAATTAAGAATGGACCGATCGCCTGAGTAGCCGCCCCATATAAAACAAAGCCTAAAGCGATCGGGATCTGTTTTTGATAGGGTTTAAAATATTGAAGTAACCGGAATAAAGTTGACAATTGGTTGGTTGCCCGATGTTCGGTGTCAACTAGTGGTGTACCTCCGCTCATCGGATTATGCTCCCTTCATTTGTGACTCGAGAATTGACCCATATAGCGGACTATGAATCATCAATTCTTCGTGGGTTCCCTGGGCTACCAAGTGCCCTTTATCCATTAGGAGAATGCGATCGGCATAGCGTACCGTACTAATCCGTTGAGCGATGACAAACGCCGTACATTTTTTGAGATGCATCAGCCGATCTAGTTCGGCATGGATTTGGCGAGCAGTTTGAGCATCTACAGCCGATGTACTATCATCAAGAATGAGTAAATTATAGTCGGTGAGTAATGTCCTGGCGATCGCGATTCGCTGTCGTTGTCCGCCCGATAAGCCGACTCCACGTTCGGCAACTAATGTATCGTACCCATCAGGTAATTCAGCAATAAAATCATGGATTTGGGCAGCTTTTGCCGCCGCAATTACTTTGTCGAGGGAGGCATGAGGTAATCCATAAGCAATGTTATTGCGGAGCGTGCCCGAAAATAGTCTAGTTTCTTGTAACACAATTCCAATTTGCGATCGCAGACTAGCTAATTGCAAATCTCGGACATCACAGCCATCAATTCTGACTGCGCCTTGTGTGACTTCATAGAATCGGGGAATTAAGTTAACAATTGTACTTTTACCCGAACCAGTCATCCCTAGAAGGGCAATTAATTCATTCGGTTTTGTCTCAAACGAAATGCCCTGTAAGGCGAGTGTTTCTGAGCCGGGATAGCGGAAATGAACATTTTCAAAAGCGATCCTTCCAATACAACCTTGCATTGGGATAGCATTTTGCCGATCGCTAATTTCGATCGGTGTATCGATTACTTCATAAACCCGTTCTGCAGAAGCTGCTGCTTGGGCGATCGCTGGAGCCGAAAAGCCGATCAGCAGGATCGGCTGAAGAATAAATAATAGATAAGTATTAAAAGCAACTAACTCACCGATTGTAAATCTATTATTAATTACTTCAATCCCTGCATAAGCGACAACAGCTAGAGTAATCAGATTGCTAAGAAAAAAGACGAATGGAAATGTATTCCGAATCGCCTCAATCGTTCTCATATTAGTCCTGACTAAATTGCGATTAATGTCCTGATACCTAGACATTTCTAGTGACTCGCGCACAAAAGCTTTGACAATTCGCACACCAGAGATATTCTCTTTTAGCACCCCATTTAGATCTCCCAAGCGTTCTTGGGCTAGCCCGAATACTTTTTGGTTCTTAATCAGGAAATTAGCCAGAATTGAAGCGGCTAAAGGCACAAGAGCTAGAGTAATTAAGGCTAATCGCCAGTTCATAACGAGCAAGATAATCGATGTGACTAGCAGTGTCACTACCGAACTAACTACCTGAATTAAGCTCGTCCCTAAAAATGAGCGAATTTGCTCGACATCACTAGTAATGCGAGTGAGCAATTGGGAAGTCTGCGCGCGATCGTGATAGCTAAAACTAAGATTTTCGATTCGATCGAAAATTTTGTTACGTAAGTCATAGGCAACTCCTTGCGATGCTTTCTCTGCCCAAAAACTCTGTCCAAAATTGAATAATCCGCGCCCTAACGCTACCACTACCATCAATCCAGCACTAGACAGCACCACTTGGAGATCTTTTTGAGTAATCCCTCGATCTATCCCCCAGCGAAATAACTGTGGCGCGATCGCATTTGTCATGGTGAGTAGGAGCAAGCTAATTACCGCGCCAATAACAATCGATCGGTACGTGCTTAGACTGCGGAGAACGCGATTTAGAGCCTGCATATCTTAACCCAAACTCGTCAGAATCAGCATGGTGGCTACTCGAAATGAAGAAGTCGATCCAGTTTTGTTTGAACCTGATATTAGCGGCGATTAGCAGCATTAACTAATTTTACTGTAGAAGTTGTTGCTCCTCACCGTTAAGAAATTTAACTAAAGTTTGGGAGTAACCCCAATCTGACGGTTGTTAGATCGACAGATCGAGATACGGCAAAAGTGAGGAAAACTTTGCTACCGGAACAAAAATTAAATTAGGCGAGTTCTCTGGTTTGAGCCGGGTCGTTATTTTCTGCCAATTCTTCTTCATGAGCCGCTGCATCAGCATCTAATTGTGACTCAGCATCTTCCAGATATTCTCGATCGCTAGTTGCATCAGCCACTTGAGCTTGGATGTCTCCAGGGACTTCATAGTACATTTCTGGCTCGATCCCATGATTATTAACTAAACCCTCGGAATCAACCGAATAACCTGCGGTAGTATCGATGCTAGCAGGATCGTGTTCGTCGTTTTTGGGCGTACGTTTGTAGTTATCCCCTTCCCGTTCGCGACGGGCGACTGTTTCACCAGGGATAATATTCGCATCATAGGCATCGTTATCAACGTTATGGGGATTAGATTGGGGGTTAGTCATAATTATTCTCCGTTAGCTATTTCTCAGCGTAGCAAGTAGTTTATGACAACAACAATAGCAAGAGTGCGATTGATTTCCTGTCCGCCGATCGTTACAAACAATCTGGCTATTTCGTAACCCATAAGAGGTGAATGGAGGCATCGCCAGTCTACCCCAAATGCCTGAGAAGCACAGCTATAACTTAGCTGGGGCAAGGGGTTCGGCGTTCGATAATTTTTCGTCCTCCAGCTTAAATAGTCGATTCAATCTGATATCTATGCCAAAAGAGAGATATACAGGCGATCGCGATTTCGATATTCTGTACTTATCAAATCTAAATTTAGGAAAAAATTATCATGATTCAAAGAGGTTCTAAAGTTCGGATTTTACGACGAGAATCCTACTGGTTCAATGAAGTTGGGACAGTTGCAACCATTGATAAGGGTGGCATTAAATATCCGGCAATCGTCAGATTTGACAAAGTTAATTATGCCGGAGTCAACACCAACAATTTCGCGGTGAATGAACTGGTTGAAGTGGCACCGCCTAGTGCTAAAGCCAATCAAACAACTCCAACTGCTGCGGGTGGTAAACAAACACCGATCGATGAAAGTATCCGTCAAACAGGACAGGGTGATTCTACCGTTGTCAAACCTGGGGCTGAGGCAGATACTCCTGGTGGAAATCCTAAAGTAGCAGGCGATCCCAACCAAGGCACAGAAGCCCGTTAAGCCAAAGGTGGTTGCCTTCAACCACCAGTCTCATCTCATCACTCCATCAAAAAATCAGGAAGCAATCATGACAATAGGTAATGTCCCCGAAATTAAGACGGAGCCAACCAAACAGTTAAACGGCGGTATTTGGCTGGGTATATTATTAGTGGTATTGGGCATCACAGCAATTGTAGTACCATTCTTCTCAACAGTTGTAATCGAGACATGGATCGGTCTACTGTTAGCTAGTGCTGGGGTAAGTAGACTCATACATACAATCCAAACTCGTAATGCTGAAGGATTTATTTGGAAACTGCTACTGAGTATCCTGTACATCGCTACTGGAATTATGCTCTTTGCTTATCCATTAACCGGTATTTTGACACTTACGCTCTTACTGGGCAGTTTTTTGCTAACTGAAGGTGTCTTTGCGACAATTTTAGCATTCCGGATTAAACCTCAACCAAACTGGGGCTGGGTGCTAGCAGATGGCATCTTAACGATCGCCTTTGGTGCAATTGTTTGGTTCCAGTGGCCTGTTGATGCATCATGGTTGATTGGAACCTTAGTTGGATTTAGTGTTCTTTCTACTGGTATTTCCCGAATTCTACTGTCTCTAAATCGTCCGCCCAGCGTTGACGCTGTGGTCTAGCTGGCTATTGACCTTTAAAGATTGCGGCTGCCAAGTTCCGAAATTTGTGGGGGTCGCCTTCTGGACGAGGTTGTTCTTGCCGTTTTCGCGCATATAGTTTTTCTAGTGTTGCTTGCCAATCAACTGCAATAGTTGGCTCTAGTGCTGGTTGTTGGCTCAAGATATCGGCAATATACGCCTGGATCTCTTTTTGAGCTAACCAAATTCGGGCGATCGTGGCTAGATTATCATCAGTTTCTACCAATCGATCGAAATGTACTAGGATTTGACATGTCAGATCGGGAGCCGAAATAGTACTCGCGATCGCCAATTCTTGCAATCCGGTAATGGCGGCATACCTAACCACCCATTCTGGATCTTGGGACACCGATAATAATACCTCGATCGCTCGCGCCTGAGCGGGTATTGCTTGTTCGTGGGGTAATTCATCCCAATTAATCGTGCCCAATCCTCTCGCGGCAGCTCGCCGGACACTCAGCGCAAAATCATTAGCAGCAGCATCTAAGAGAGTATCTAAGCCGCGCGGATCGCCGATTCCCGCTAGTGCCCTCAGTGCCCAAGCTCTCGCACCATAATTATATCCGTCCAGTAATTCTAGCAACGGCTCGACGGCGGGCTTGCCCAGATTAATTAGCCCATCTACGGCGGCTACTGCTGCGCCCGGATTGTTGTAGCCTAAAACTGCAATCAGGTGAGGGCTAGCCGCGACTAACTTGGCGGCGGCTAATCTTTCTACCGCTTCGACCATCCGAGTCGATGAATCTGCCTCGGCAATATCCCGCAGTAAGATTTCGAGGGTTTCAATCGACGAGTCAGGGGCAACCATAAAATTATCAGTTATGAATAGTCTAATTCTAACGGCTAAGGCAAAAAAAATACCCGGAGCCACATCTGGTCGCCGACACAATCGCCAGCGGCTGGATCTAGCTCCGGGTGGGGCAATTAATTAGCTTAAAGCGTTAATTGCATAGTCGAGGTAGGAGTTAGCTTCAACAGCCGCATCGCCAGACAAACCGTGGTTAGATTTAATATATTTAAGAGCCTCAACATACCAGCTAGGGGATAAGTCAAAGGTTTTGTTGATTTCAGCCAAACCACCAAGCAGGTAGTCATCCATGGGGCCAGTACCGCCAACTACACAGCAGTAAGTAACCATCCGTAGGTAGTAACCGATGTCGCGAACGCATTTAGCTTTGCCCGTCTCAGTAGCTGCAAAGTTAGGCCCAGACATGGTCGTGGTGTAGGGGAATTTTTGGTAAACAGCATTAGCTGCACCATTCGCCAAGGACTCAGCTTTCTCAGTTAAACCTTTAGCTGCTTCTAAGCTAGCACTGGCCTGACGGAAGCGACCAAAGGCCACTTGAATTTCGGTGCTGCTCAAAAAGCGACCTTGAGAATCAGCGGTAGCTACTGCTTCGGTTAATGGAGTTTTCATGATGTTTTAGACTTTATAGTGAATGGTTTACAAGTAGTGGGGAACTCAAAATAGTTGGTTGAGCGGAGTCGTGGGCATAGCCTGCCGTAGGCCCCACTAACCACAAAGACTAAGCAACTGCGGCAGCAGCCCGATCGAAGTAGCCAGCTACTTCCGACATCAACGCGCTACAATCACCGTTGGTGATGCCATTTTTGTCACTGGCGATCGCAATTGCAGCATCTTTCATTTTTTGAACGCCAACAGCCACGGAAGAACCAGGAGTGCCCAATGCCAAGTAAGTTTCACGGAGTCCATTTAAACACCGATCGTCCAGAACGCTAGCATCGCCAGCGAAAATCGCGTAAGTTACATAGCGGAGAATGATTTCCATGTCGCGCAAACAAGCAGCCATCCGACGGTTAGTGTATGCGTTGCCGCCGGGTGCAATCAGGTTAGGTTGGTCGGCGAATAAGCTCCGAGCCGCATTTGCCACGATCGCCGAGGAGTTGCTCGTGATCCGGTTGACAGTATCCATCCGGCTATTGCCATTAGCAACCATTGCCGACAATGCATCTAACTGAGCTGCACTGAGGTACTGACCTTGAGCATCAGCTTGAGCAACAACCTTAGAAAATCCGTCTAACATAGTATTTAATCCTCTATTGTGCGTTTAATAGTTTTGTATCAAATTTACGCGCCTAAGTTGCGCTCGCGCAGCGTCCGCTTCGCGGCATCGGAGCGTAACTACAGATTAATAAATCTGCGGAAACTCTCACATTAATCTGAGAGGCTAAACAAGTTTCTGCCAGTGTTGGCTGACCGATCGCGTGCTGCGATTTCAACCTGTTAACTTAAATTTATACAATGATATGTGAACTGTTTGCTATTTCCTATCATCTTTGTCACAAACGTTAATAATCCCGACTCAGTAGAGTTCCTACCTTAGTCGAGGGGTACCATAGTTACACCACTTTTTCACTTAATTTACGCTCCAAATCGAAGAGGAAGCCGTGGCTATACTCCTCAGTCCACTCCTCCCCATAAAACCGCAAATAAAGGCTGCATATCGATCGCGATCGAGTGTCCTCCAGATCCGTTGAATATCGGAGGGATCGGTTAGCGGTTCAGCTCCTATCCACTACTCACTATCCACTACTCCCTACCTAATGATGCTGTGCAAAGAATCAAAAAAAGTCGGATAAGAAATTGAGGCAGCTTCCGCCCGATCGATCGTAGTTTTGCCCTTTGCCATCATGGCAGCGATCGCCAGACTCATAGCAATTCGGTGATCGGTGTAACTATCTAACTCTGCCCCTACTAGAGCAGAGCCGCCCGTAATTTCTAGCCCATCCGGTAATTCGGTCACTGTAGCACCCATTTTAGTCAGCTCGGTTGCCATCACCTGAATTCGATCGCTCTCTTTTACCCGTAATTCTTCGGCATCTTTAATCACCGTTACCCCTTCAGCAAAGATCGCGGCTACTGCCAAAATTGGGATCTCATCAATTAACCGAGGGATCAAGTCGCCGCTAATCTTACAAGCGACTAGTTTGCTGTGTTTTACCCGCAAATCTGCCACAGGTTCACCGGCTACTTCGCGTTGATTTTCAAGGGTAATATCAGCACCCATCAATTCCAAGGCAACTAAAATTCCGGTGCGAGTTGGATTGATCCCCACATTTTCAATACACAACTCCGATCCTGGCACGATCGAGCCAGCTACTAACCAAAATGCGGCTGAACTAATATCTCCGGGTACGATTACTGACTGTCCCCTTAGAGTGGGATAGCCCGTCACTGTGGCACTATTCGTCTCTGGATCGACATCAATTTGCGCCCCAAACGCACGCAACATTCGTTCGGAGTGATCTCGCGATAAAGCGGGTTCGGTGACGGTTGTGCGCCCATAAGTCATCAACCCAGCAAGTAAAATTGCCGACTTCACCTGTGCTGAGGCGATCGGCGAATGATAGTGAATTGGTTGTAACACCGATCCTCGTACCGCTAAAGGCGCGAGGGAATTACTCTGCCGTCCCCAAATTTGCGCCCCCATTTCAGTCAGCGGCTTAACCACTCGCGACATCGGGCGCGATCTCAACGAGTCGTCGCCAGTTACCGTAAAAAACCTGTCGGGATGGGAGGCTAAAATTCCCAACATTAACCGCATCGTCGTGCCAGAGTTTCCCGCATCGAGAACATTGACAGGTTCTTGAAGCTGCCCTAATCCAATCCCTGTCACGGTGACTAACTCAGTATTTAAATCGGAAATCTGCGCCCCCATCGCTGTAAAACAAGCCGCTGTACTGCGAGGATCTTCACCCAGTAATAAACCTTGAATCGTCGTTGTCCCTTCCGCTAGTGCTCCCAACATCAATGCTCGATGGGAAATCGATTTATCCCCAGGAATTTGTAATCTGCCTTGCAGCGATACACCCGCAGTCGGTGGATTGACGGTTAAGGTTTGATGGCGATCTCCGAGGGGTTGTAGGCTAATCACAATAAATTTGTTTCTGGGCTGGGAGTGGATTATTTAGCAATTTTAATAGTAACTTGCTGCTTTTCGCCGAGTTTGCCAATCGGTTGAGGTGGTTGTCGATCGCGAGATAATATTAAGGCTCCAGCATTATTGGTACTAATAGTTACCTGTTTTGTAGCTACCCAATTCAATTGGGTGCCAACTTGGAGATTGCCGGTAAATTTAGTAATGCCATCGATGCCGATCTGCGCCCAGACTGGGTTTTTAACGGTGATGCCAATATTTACACCCTGGAGTGAAGTTACTACCGTAGTTGGCGCGGGCATCGCTGGTTGGTGAAGATTAGTTACCACCGCTGGCGACACGATCCCCAATTTTGGTTTAAAAGTATCATTAATTAAATGGGAAATTCCTGCCCCACCACCGACAATCAGCAAGGTGTAACCGAGGTAGATGTAGAAGGGTTTAATCCGATGAGGGGTACCAAAAGAAGTTGTGCGTAGGGATGTTTGCGTAAACTGAGTATCTTCGTCCCGCTGCCATGTTGGGATGTTCTGTGCAATTCCCGCCCCATCTAAGCCGAGATGATTCCCATAGCGTTTAACCATGCCTTTGATGTACACGGGTTCGGGTAACAGCTCAATGTTACCTGCTTCGATCGCTTGAATCAATCGGGGTTGTAGCTGAGTTTTGGCTGATACATCTTCGATCGACCAACCATAATACTCCCGCCATTGGCGCAATCGAGTACCAATTTGGTGCAAGATCTCCCCAGGTGTTTGCACTAACGGAGCCAGATCGCTCTCAATTACTGGTTCTAGCTGGGGATCGGAAATTGACAATTCGGCAGTAGAGAATTCTGTAGTCGGCAATTCTGTAGTCGGCAATTTAGATAATTTGGCCAACTTAAAGGTTCTGATGTGCTTGAGCGGTGGCAGTAGAGTCACGATCGCTAGTGGTAGAGTAGGTGTAAGGTGTGTGCTTGGGGGTAATTTAGCTGTGAGCGGCGGAATCGCCCCAATCCCCAGCCTGAAGAGCTTGAACTTCGGCTAGACCCAGTTGTCGATAACCGCTGATCTGAACCGATCTATCGCCATCGACACTAATGTTCCCAATTTTGGTCCGATGAAGCTGTAATACTGGATAGCCCAGTTGAGTGGCAACACGTCTAATTTGTCTATTTCTGCCTTCAGTCATTACGATTCTTAGCAGAGTGCGATCGTCTTTTTGTTTGACTACATTGACCTGCGCGGGCGATGTATACTTTCCGTCCAAATCGATGCCGCCTCGCCAAGCAACTAAGATCGCCGGGGGCGGATGACCGCTAACCCACACTTCATAGGTTTTGCTAATACTGTGGCTGGGGTGAGTTAAGTGAAAGGTTAACTCGCCATCATTGGTGAGCAACAACGCCCCACTAGAATCAATATCTAATCTACCTACTGGATGAATTCCTTCACACTCCCGTAACTCTGGTGGTAATAGGTCTAGAACTGTCTGACGACCTTGGGGGTCGGCACAAGTGGATACCACGCCTCGCGGCTTGTTGAGTAGTAGGTATATGGGCGTTGGTTTACTCTGTACTGTAATCAGTCTACCATCAACTTCAATCCGATCGATAGTCGGTTCCGCTGTTTGTCCTAGTTGAGCGATCGATCCATTCAACCGAACTCGTCCAGCCAAGATCAACTGTTCTGCCTGCCGTCGGGAAGCAATTCCCCATTGGGATAAAATTTTTTGCAATCTTGCTGTCATGGGCAGGTTAAACTCTTTGAAGAAATATTACACCGAAGATCGAGCGACATTGACAAATCAAACTAAAGGAATCATCAGTTCGGTACTATCGCCCGCTTGTCGGGTGTGGTTGCGATCGCAAGTATCTCAGGTAGACAACCTGCATGTGGACATTGCTGGCGGTAGTCGGCAAATCCTTGGTGGCACGATCCCTCGCGTGGCAGTGATCGCTGCGGGGGCAGTTTATCGAGGATTAGCACTAGGCTCGATCGATCTGATTGCCGAAAATATCCGAATCAATCTACCTCAAGTTATGCGCGGTCAACCTGTACGGCTGCTAGAACCGATCGCCGTGATGGCTGAAGCAAAATTCACTGAAATTGGCTTACAGGCTTCCCTCGCCGCCCCGCTACTGTCACAAGCTATCACCGATCTCTTAACCCAAATTCTCGCTAATGACGGTTCTGCCCACTCAACTGATTGGACAATCAATTGGCAACAGATTCAGATTGCCCCACAGCAATTGATTTTACAAGGAAATTTGACCACTGGGGGCCAAACTGCACCGATCCAGATCGCTATGGGCATTGATATTCGCGATGGTCATATTTTACATCTCGATCCCCTCGCAATTTCTTGCCCACTGGATCTTCCTGGTAGCAATATCACCAGTCATCGGATCGATCTCGGTGCGGATGTCCGAATTACTCAACTTCAGCTCACCACTGGGGAATTGATCTGTCAAGGTCAGATTCAGGTCAATCCGTAAATTAACGTCAGTTTCTAACGGAAAGGCTACTTGAGCCATTGGCGGAGCCTCGCCTTTGGCGATACGGAGTTGAGTTACACCAACGGGATAATTGACAACCTAGAGACTGAGTGCAAAATTTAACTATATATTTGTATTTCCTCGCCTTATATTGTGCGACGATCTTAAGTAGAACAACTCTAATCAGTCTGCCATCCAACATCTAAACTGCGATTGAAGATTGTAGTTCAATCAAAGTTGCGAAAATTATCAGCAAAAGGAGAGTTATGAATAGTAAGCGGATCTTGGTAGTGGATAACGAAGCGTATATCCAAGAAGTTGCCCAAATTTGCCTAGAAACCATCGCTGGATGGCAAGTAATTCTTGCCGGATCGGGATCGGAGGGATTGGCAACTGCCGAGCGCGAACAACCGGATGCGATCTTATTGGATGTGATGATGCCAGATATGGATGGACTGGCTACGTTTAGTAAGCTTCAAGCTAACCCCACTACTCGATCGATCCCGGTGATTTTACTCACTGCGAAAGTCCAGAGTGCCGATCGACAAAACTACGCCGCACTTGGCATTCGTTCGGCAATCTCTAAGCCATTCAGTCCGATGGACTTGGCGCAACAAATTGCCACAACCCTGGGCTGGAAATTTGAAGCTGCAGAGAAATTATGAGTCATCAATAATTAATTTCCTTAGTCACTAGTTCTGTCACATTCTCTAGCCACTAGCTTAAAATCGGTGAAAATTATGAGAATTTTAGTAATTGAAGACGATCTAGCTGTGGCTGATGCCCTCAAAACTACCCTCTGTAGCAATAATTATGCTGTGGAGATCGCCAATGATGGTGAAGCGGGATTAAATTTTATTGAAGCATTTAATTATGACCTATTGTTATTAGATGTTTTACTGCCCAAGCTGAATGGGATTGATATTTGTAGGTATGTGCGATCGCATGGTTATACGATGCCGATTCTGTTGCTCACTAGTCGAGATAGCAACCACGATCGAGCCGTTGGTTTAGATGCTGGGGCTGATGATTATGTGGTGAAGCCCTTTGATACTGAAGAACTGTCTGCCCGAATTCGCGCTCTCCTCCGTCGCGGCAATGATAGTACCCAGCCTACTCTAACTTGGGAGCAACTCGCGCTCGATCCGCGTAATTGTGAGGTGACATACGATCGCCACATCCTCACCCTTACACCCAAAGAATACGCCCTGTTAGAACTGTTTCTTCGCAACAATCGACGGGTGTTTAGCTGTGGTGCAATTCTCGAACATTTATGGACTTATGAAGATACACCTAGTGAAGAGGCAGTCCGCACCCATATTAAAGGTCTACGTCACAAACTCAGAGCCGCTGGGGCACCTACCGATCTGCTTGAAACAGTCTATGGCATTGGCTATCGACTCAAACCGATTAGTATCACCCCAACCCCAATTACTCCTAAACCAAATCCCCATCAACTGCTAGCAGATATTTGGTATCGACATCGCGACCAAATGATCGATCGAGTCGCCAACATCGAACGCGTAATCACTGAACTACAAGCCCGTTGTTTGACTAATGAAGTTCGACTGCAAGCATGGCACTCAGCCCACACCCTGGCAGGTGCATTAGGTACATTCGGGCTACCAAACGGTTCTCAAGTGGCTAAAAAAATTGAATTACTCTTAGATCGAAATACCGATGTAACTTTAGCCGATATTCCCCAATTACAAGGTGGGGTAGATGAATTACGGCGAGAGATCGATCGCAAAGTCGAGGACACTCTCACAACCTCAAAACCGAGCCTGTTGGTGCAAGGTAGTACTACACCGATCGGGACAGTCACGACAATTAATCGGTCTACTAACCACCTCATCAAATTACTCGCGATCGTCAAAGAGACAGATTTAGCCGTAGCATTAAGGTTTACCGCCACAGCCAAATTTGACACCCAGATCGTCACGGAGTTGAGTCATAGTCAATTAGCCCAACCACCCCGTGCCATTATTCTGGATCTAGATTGTTTCCCTCAAATTGCTGATGGCTTAATGGCTTTAACTGAGTTGGCACGAGACTATCCAGCGATCCCCGTCTTGGTTTTGAGTCAACCTAGCGACTCACTCGATCGCCGAATTGGAGTCGCGCAAACAGGTGGGCGGATGTTCCTCGCTAAACCCGTCACCGCTAGCCAAATTTTCTTAGCTGTCGATCGAGTCTTAGCGGCCGTTCGCGCCAATCAAGCCAAGGTATTAATCGTCGATGACGATCGCGCGATGTTAGAAAGATTGGTCTCGCTCCTATCGCCGCAGGGAATGAATGTCACCACCCTATCCGAACCGAGTCAATTTTGGGAAACTCTAGAAGCTTGCAGTCCCGATCTCTTGATTCTCGATCTCGACATGCCACAACACGATGGCATTGAACTCTGTCAAGCGATCCGCACCGATCCCCATTGGGCAACTCTACCCGTGATGTTTCTTACGGCTCACACCGCCGCCTTGGCAATCGATCGAGTCTTTGCGGCTGGGGCTGATGACTTTGCCACTAAACCAATTTTTGGTGATGCTCTCGTCACCCGCATCCTCAATCGACTCGAACGGAGTGGACTCCAACGCGGTGCGCTGGGCAACTCAACTCAATTGTAACTTTAGCCTAGTTGCTTACCCATTATTTTACCGAATCGGGCACTCAACTTAATTTTTGCACCCGATCGACCCAATTGTAATTGCCAGACTCACAGCACCGATCGACGATTTTGTAGCTGGTGGCGATCGTGACGATCTTTTAATCAGCAACGAGTGCTGATTTTAATGGTGTGGGTGGCGATCGAATTAAATTATTTGGCAAACGGAGTAATTACATTTATACAATTGTTGACAGTGCGGGGATCGGTGAGTTTACCACAGCTACCAGTCAAGATGTAGTAATTCGGCTCAAATCCACTGATGGCGCAATCGCGGTAGTTCAAAATGTCACGTTGCTCGATCGATATGATGCAATTTTTTGCTAGATGATGAATTTGCTGCTATGCTGCAAGCGTTGCGAGAGGATAAGTAAATTTGCAGGTAATTTATGATACCAATATCCTATTGCAGATTCTTCGGGATACTCAGTCTATTGCCAAACTACAAAACGTCTTTCATTTGTTCGAGATAGAAGGCTCTATATACATGGATACTTCGATTAACCTTTCGATACATTCTTCTCGGTAGTTTCGCTCATCAAATCGAGTCAGGTTAGCAATGGTGATTACAGGCAATGAAGTTGGATTATTCTCTTCTCGCATCACTTGTTCTAGGGAATCTTGTCCTTTCATCCGCCGATTGGCGGTGAGGAGAATCATTTGATGGATTTGGGCATATCTCCAGACGATTCTATCGTTGCTGTCCAGGGAAAGTCCGATTTCAGCAAAAGTAATAAACTGAATTGGAATTAAATCTAGCCATCCTTTCGAGGCAATTCCACCCAATAGGATTTCAGCGTATCCTTCAAGATTTTGGTCGATGAGAAAAATCATGCCTTCGATTTCAGCCGTGTGGCTTTTTGTGCCTGAAGCTTTTGCCACGCGGCTTCTTTTCCGGCTGGAGCGGGAAGTTTGGCGACTCGTTCGTTCAATTCGCGATTCTGCTCTTGCCAGTAGCTATGTAATTCGGCGGCTTCGGTGAGGATCGATTGATATTCCGCTTCGACTTGTGTGCGATGTATATCGATGTATTCTAAGGCTACTTGAACTTGCTCTAGGCTGAGATTGAGCATGTTGGCGATAAATCTAGCTGGATATTGCGCGATCGCTAAATCCATTACATCAAAAATGGTAACTCTGGTTCCTGAGATATAGAGTCCGGTTTCTCTGCGCTCGATTGTGCTAGTTGGCAGATTTTGATCGATTGAGGATGTCATAATATCGAGATTATCGTTACTCCATCTAAATTTTAGCAAAAAAGCTGGATGGCAGTTGAGCTGTCTTAACGATTAATTGATTTGTACCATTTTGCAGGAGCTTCTAGTCCTTGTTCGACGGTGAACGGTGGTTTCCAGTTGAGGGTGGTGACGATTTTTTTGTTGCTGACGGTGAGGGATCCGAGGAGTCTTTCGACTGCTGATGATTTGCCGGTGAGTTTGCCGAGGAGTTGGAACAGGGCTGCAAGATGGGGAGGAGCAAGGCTGGGGTGTTGAGGGGGTGGATCTGTTGTATTTAGATTTTGAGTGTATTGCTACCAATCCGTGCTAATTTTTGGACGTATAATTCCCGATCGAGTTGAGCTTCAATTTCAGCTAGCTCTCGATTAAATTCAGCAATTTCTCTACGAGTTTGGCGGAGATTAGCAATCGAAAGAGCAATAGTGGTAGAGTCGGGTATTTGAGGGCTATTCATTTAGTTAAGTCTCCAAGTTAACAAGATTTCTTCGATGCTCCGCTGCCAAGCAGGAATCCTAATCGCGATTCGTTCTTTAGAGTCAATTACCAATCTGGCTAGAGCGGCGGATATCTCTGGTTGAGCGGTGGCTACTTTTAATTGTAAGCTACTGAGTCTAGAGAAGGCATCGGTGGCTTCTTGAGCAACGGTTTGTAGTTCGGAGAGAATTACTAATGTTCTGTCAACTGATTTGTACCATTTTGCAGTAGCTTCTAGTCCTTGTTCGACGGTGAACGGTGGTTGCCAGTTGAGGGTGGTGACGATGTTGTTGTTGCTGACAATTAGGGAACCGAGGAGTCTTTCAATTGCTGATGATTTGCCTGTAATTTTGTCGCAAGATCGGGGGTAATCTGGCGATCGATCGCTTGAGGTTCGTTTGATGCCGATGATGGTGTGGTTTTGGGCGATGAGGGCTGGGGTGAGGTGGCAACCGATGAAGCCTGTGTGTCCGGTGATGAGTATGTTCATGCGATCGAGTAATTAAATCTAACTTTAAGCGGGACGGTTTTGCCGACCATGATAAACTCGTAATATCAAAATTTCTTCATTAATCAGAATGTAGTGAAGTACATAACCATATTTACCAAAAGGCACTAACAACTTTCTCAATCCTGGAGCATCAGCGATTGGCGTTCCCCGTTGGGGATTTTCTGATAGGCTTTTACCAGATTGGACGATCGATTGTACTGCTTTGACGGCTAGTTCTGGATCTATTGTGACTAGAAATTGATGTTGACGATCTAGATCTACTAAGGCGGGGCGCGACCAATTTATCGTAGTCATGGCTGATGGGGATTGACGGTCAGACTATCGACCCATCTTTCAATTTCGTTGTGTGGGATGGTATCATGTTGATGATTTTCTAAAACTTGAAGACTCGATCGAATCATCTCTGCTTCGGTGAGGGGGGAAAACTGATTTTGTTCGTCCAAACTACCAAAGGTCATGTCCGCAGGTATTTCTTCGCGTTCGAGAAGTTTCACTCCAGCAAACAAAACTTCTACAGCATTTTGGTATTTGCCACTGTTTAGGTAAGTTTGGATGATGTATTCGAGTTCATCCGGTAGGGTGATTTGCATAGAAAATACTGGTTGTTGAAAGGATCTGTATTTACTATTTTAGCTCGATCGAGATGGGGCTGTGATGATGATATTTGACTGTTTCTTGGTTGGGCGGATGTAAAAAATCTGCGCTGTGAAGCCTGTGTGGCCGGTGATGAGAATATTCATGTGATTGAGTAATTAAATCTAACCGAGTGGACGATCTCGATCGATTAGTTGTTTGAATCGTTCAAATGCTTCAGCATTTTGGGTATCTTCTTCGTCTGTAAGATTTTGATGTTCGGCAACTCTAGCTGTCATTAAGTCTAGAGCATTGGGTTTGGTTAGCTCGATCGAACTATAACTGTGTTCTATTGATCAGGTGTCACGGGTTCTGGTTGATAAAAATGTGTTAACTACTGCTGCATCGTTTGGATCTAGAGTTAATGGTTGACTCAATCCGGTGAATAAGAGTTGGTAAGAGTCGGTTTGTTGGAGCGGAACGATGGCGACAAAATTGGTGAGATCTACGGTTCCACCAGAAGGCAGTGCTAACAGTGCTGATTTCATAATATCGAGACGATCGTTACTCCATCTAAATTTTAGCAAAAAAGCTGGATGGCAGTTGTGCTGTCTTAACGATCGATTGATTTGTACCATTTTGCAGTAGCTTCTAGTCCTTGTTCGACGGTGAACGGTGGTTACCAGTTGAGGGTGGTGACGATTTTTTTGTTGCTGACGGTGAGGGAGCCGAGGAGTCTTTCGACGGCTGATGATTTGCCTGTAATTTTACCTAGAAATCGGAGTATGGATGGAGGAATAGGGAGGAGCGGAATAGCTACCAAACTAACCGCCATTTTGCTGTTTTAATCCCATTGAACTACAACTAAATTGAAATAAAGCGCAGTTTAAGTTGAAGTTAAATGAAAACTATTCTAATCACGGGTGCTACTGGATTTATTGGCGGTCACTTAATTTCTTTACTTCAGCAACAGTCTTGGCGGCTGGTTGCGGCGGTGAGAAATAGTGATAGTCAATTATCAGCTTCGGTCAAGCGGGTTGAGATTGGTGAGATGACTCCGGAAACTGATTGGAGTGAAGCCCTCGTTGATGTGGATATTGTGATTCATTTGGCTGCGCGGGCGCATATTTTAAATGATACTGCTGCCGATCCAGCGGCTGAGTTTATGCGGGTAAATGCGGCAAGCACGACTAATTTAGCTCAGCAGGCGATCGCGGCTGGGGTAAAGCAGTTTGTGTTTATGAGTACGATCGGTGCTGTGGCTAGTATGAGTGCGAATGTTCTGACAGAGGAGTCAGCATGTCAGCCGGATACTGACTATGGTCGAAGTAAGTTGGCGGCGGAACAGGCTCTAGTTGAGGTGGCAACGGGGACGGGGATGAGTTGGACGATTTTTCGACCGACGTTGGTGTATGGGCCGGGGAATCCGGGGAATATGGAGCGGTTGATTAAGTTGATTAAGCTGGATTTGCCGTTACCGTTTGGGAGTATTCAGAATCACCGGAGTTTGTTGTTTGTCGGCAATTTGATTGATGCGATCGCGACTTCGTTGGCACATCCCCAGGCTCTATGTCAGACGTTTACGATCGCGGATGAGCCGGATATCTCGACTCCGGTTTTGGTGAAATTGATCGCGAAGTCTTTGGGTTTAAAGTGTAATTTGGTGCCGATGCCGATTGGTTTGTTTCGCTCGGTAGGTAAGTTGGGTGACTCGCTGCAAGGGCTGACACATCGATCTTTGCCTGTTAATTCGCGGGTGATTAATTCTTTGGTGGGTTCGCTGTATGTGGATAGTGGGTACCTGAAAGCTACGCTGGACTGGAAACCGCCGTTTTCGATGGCGCAGGGGTTGGCGATGCTGGGACAGCAAGATCGACGATTGCCGCAGCAGGATATCGGACGGGAGGTTGGTACGGCGATCGTTAATGAGTTGTAGTGGGAAAATTCAAAATTTTGTGGTATGCCGATCTAGCATCAGCCATTATGCGGAATTTGAAATCTGCCGTACCTATTACCGTTTCCCGCAAGCCTTCGTCAACACTAAAGGGCGGTTTCCAATTGAGGGTGGTTTGAATATGGCCAGTATCGACAGTAAGGGAGCCGAGCAATCTCTCGATGGTTGATGTTTTCCCTGTCAGTTTCCCTAATAAGGTTAGTAGTTGTGGTGGAATTGGCATCCCTCCAGCGTTATTAGGTAGGGGGAGGCGAAGACGGGGTTCGGCTCCGCTCACCCCACTGGATTTGTGATTGTTTACATGTGTGGCGAGACGGCGAATAAGTTCTGGGGTAGAGAGGTCTTCACCATCGCTGACGAGGAAGGTTTGGTTGCTGGCTGCGGGATGATCGGTACAGGTGAGGATGGCATCGACTAGGTTCCTGACATAGATCAGGCTACGACTATTGTTGATGCTGCCGAGTGGTAGAGGTAGACCTAATTGAATGATCCGTAATAGTTGCTCGAAGTTGCCTTTGACCTGCGAGCCATAAACCAGGGGTGGGCGAATAATGACTATTTCTAAACCTGTTGCTTGTGATATTTGTTTCAGTCCCTGTTCGGCTTCCCATTTGCTTTCGCCGTAGGGATCGATCGGGTGTGGGGTGTCATTTTCGGAGTAAGGTCGATCGATGTTGATGCCACCTTCGCCGTTGACTTTGATGGAGCTAAGATAAATAAATCTTTTTACTCCTTGTGCGGCAGCTTGTTGGGCTAGGGCTAGGGTTGCATCTGTGTTTATTTGCCGATAGGCTGCTAAGGGATCGCTGCTAGTGTCTTTCATGACATGAACTCTAGCAGCTAGGTGGATTAATGCATCTACACCTATTAGGGCAGTTTCAGGGATTGGTGAACTAATGGAGTCTACTGATACACATTCTGTCTCTGGGGGTAGTTTACTC
>JANPJH010000079.1:0-27429 GCA_031425415.1 Chamaesiphon sp. VAR_61_metabat_425
GGAAATTAGCCTGATAGAAGCCTAGCCAAGTCACGATTTGACTGTGGGGTTGTCCGTGACTTCTAATTCTCAGCGGTGATGCCAGGTAGACGATTCCTTCGATTAGTTCGGCTTTGGGGTTCCCTTTGGTTTGGGGAGGCATAGCAGTATAACGCCGTTCAAATTCGTGGCGAGTAAGCCTGTCGCCATTTTCGAGCAAGGGTATAGTTTTTAATGGGACTGTAGTCATAACTATTCTCCACGACTATTTATAGTTTAAGTCTTGCGATTCTCTAGTCACAGCGGCTGCGCCAACGAGATCTTGTCGCCCGAATACTCGATCGGTTGCGATTAGCCAGCGATCGATTCCATTGATTAGAATATAGCTATGACAGCCGATCTATAAAAATTGAGTTCTGCTAGCAATAAAAGTAGCCATTTTCCATCAAAACAGGAATATTTTTATGAGTCAAACTGTAATGCCGATCGTCCGAAAAGCTAGCGATCGCGGTCATGTCCAAATTGATTGGTTGAACAGTCATCATACCTTTTCATTTGGGAGTTATCATGACCCAGCCCACATGGGTTTTCGGAGTCTGAGAGTCATCAATGATGATATCGTCAGTCCGTCAGGTGGCTTTGCGACCCACGGACATCGAGATATGGAAATTATCACTTATATCCTCTCCGGTGCCCTAGAACATAAAGATAGTTTGGGTACTGGTGCGGTGATTTACCCTGGCGAAGTGCAGCGGATGACGGCGGGAACGGGAATTACTCATAGTGAGTTCAATCACTCTAGCAGCGAAACCGTACATCTGCTCCAGATTTGGATTCTCCCCGATACCCTAAATTTAACACCCAGTTACGAGCAAAAAGCCTTTCCTGCCGACCAAAGACAAGGGCAATTACGGCTGGTAGCCACGCGGGATGGGCGAGATGGTGCTGTAATCATCCATCAGGATGTAGACTTGTACCTGGGTCTGCTAGGTCCTGAGGATCAGATATCTTATCAAGTTAAACCCGATCGATATGTCTGGTTGCATGTAGCTCAGGGGGAAGTATCAATTGGCGATCGAACACTGACGGCGGGTGACGCGATTTCCTATGCTGGGAGTAGTTTGTTGGAGCTATCTAGTCAGAGTAGCGGTGAAATTTTACTATTCGATCTAAGTTAAATACAGGGTCAGGGTTGAGTAAAAGAACTGGGTAACTAATCCTATTTATTCGATGATAGTTTTCGCCCCGATCGATTAAAAGAAAGCTTGAGTTTCCAGTTATCTAAAGCACTGGCTCTATCAAGTTTGGGCGAACCAATTGTCGAAATCAGTGGCAACAATCGAGCGTTCGTTATGTGTGGCTCTACATCATGCTTTCCGCTCTAATTGCGATTAGTGTGACATTTCCGCTATTTCCCGTCGCCAGACACGTCAAGATTGCCAAAGAGCAGTCAGGAAAAATTACGCCTAAAACTGTCTAAAAGTTGACGCGATCCGAGCTGTAGTTTTGCAACATATCCTCAAATCTCAGTCTCTCGATTCCCCAGTCCCCGACCAGATTCTCCACCGGAGCGGACAAGCCAAGGATTAGGCCCTTTCAATGGCCAGCCATTCGGTAGACCACACCCATAAATCAGCGGCTGATGATACCATAAATAAATATGAAAGTTAAAGATATGAAGATTTAATACTTCAGATCTCATAAATTTTAGATCGAATTCCTCTATCGCTTGCCTCCTATGCTGAAAAGATTACTGGGTGACCCTAACGCACGCAAACTCAAAAAATATCAACCGATCGTCACCGAGATTGCGCTCCTAGAAGAAGACATCGAGCAGCTAAGTGACGAACAGCTCAAAGGGAAAACCACGGAATTTAAGCGCAGACTAGAGGAAGCAAACAATGATGAGGAAGAAAAAGAGATCCTCGACGAACTCCTCCCCGAAGCTTTCGCCGTCGTCCGCGAAGCTGGGAAAAGAGTTCTAGGCTTACGGCACTTTGATGTGCAAATGCTAGGGGGGATGGTGCTTCATGAAGGGCAAATCGCCGAGATGAAGACGGGCGAAGGAAAAACCCTCGTAGCTACTCTGCCAGCCTATCTCAATGCCCTTACTGGCAAAGGTGTCCACGTCATCACCGTCAACGATTACCTGGCACGGCGGGATGCGGAGTGGATGGGACAAGTTCACCGCTTTTTGGGGCTATCGGTCGGCCTAATTCAATCGGGGATGAATCCACCCGAACGGAAGAAAAATTATAACTGTGATGTCACATACGCCACTAACAGTGAGTTAGGTTTCGACTATCTGCGGGATAATATGGCTGAGGCGATGGCAGAAGTCGTTCAACGTCCGTTTAATTTCTGCATCATTGACGAGGTAGACTCAATTTTGATCGATGAAGCCCGAACTCCATTGATTATCTCTGGGCAAGTGGAACGCCCGACCGAAAAATACCTCCAAGCCGCTGACATCGCCCGTGGTTTGAATAAAGAGAACCACTACGAAGTCGATGAAAAGGCGCGTAATGTCCTGCTCTCGGATGAAGGCTTTGCGGAAGCCGAACGACTTTTAGGCGTAACCGATTTATACGATGAAGCAGATCCTTGGGCGCACTATATTTTTAATGCAATTAAAGCCAAAGAACTATTTATCCGCGATGTCAACTACATCATCATGAATGATGAAATTACGATCGTCGATGAATTTACCGGACGTGTCTTAGCGGGCAGACGTTGGAGCGACGGCTTGCACCAAGCTGTAGAAGCGAAGGAAAAAGTCAAAATTCAGAACGAAACCCAAACCCTGGCCACAATTACCTATCAAAACTTCTTCCTCCTCTATCCCAAGCTCGGCGGGATGACCGGAACAGCTAAAACCGAAGAAGTGGAACTGGAAAAAACTTATAAAATCCAGGTGACAGTGATGCCGACTAACCGCGTCACCCAGCGGTATGATTTTCCTGATGTGGTCTACAAGACGGAAGAGGCAAAATGGCGCGCAGTAGCCGAAGAGTGTTCGGGAATGCACGGTACAGGTCGTCCGGTGCTTGTCGGCACTACCAGTATTGAAAAATCTGAAGTTCTCTCCCAACTCCTCCACCAACTAGAAATCCCCCATCAACTACTCAACGCCAAGCCAGAGAATGTCGAACGGGAATCAGAAATCGTCGCTCAAGCCGGACGCAAAGGTGCCGTAACGATCGCGACTAACATGGCGGGTCGGGGTACAGATATCATCTTAGGTGGTAACTCTGACTATATGGCGAGACTGAAGCTGCGGGAGTATTTAATGCCCCGCATCGTTGCACCTGAAGATGATGGCGATTTCAGCCCCGCTACTGTCGCAGCAGCTCAACAGAGTAAAGCATCGGGACAAGGTTTCGCACCTGGTAAAAAGGTTAAAACTTGGAAAGCTTCCCCCAGCATTTTCCCCACCGAACTCTCGAAAGCAACTGAGGCTTTGCTCAAAGATGCGGTTAGTTTTGCCGTCCAACATTATGGCGAACGCAGTTTGTCCGAACTAGATGCAGAAGAGACAATCGCCGTTGCTTGTGAAAAAGCACCGACGGAAATCGAAGCCATCCAAAAACTGCGCGAGGCTTACAAAGCCGTACGGAAGGAATACGATGCCTTCACCAGTGTCGAACATGATGAGGTACTGACAAAAGGCGGTTTACACGTCATCGGTACCGAGCGACATGAATCGCGGCGGGTAGATAACCAACTGCGCGGTCGGGCGGGTCGTCAGGGCGATAAAGGTTCCACTAAGTTCTTCCTCAGTTTAAAAGATCCCTTGATGCAAATCTTCGGTGGCGATCGAGTCAGTAGCCTAATGGATGCCTTCCGCGTTGAAGAAGATATGCCCATCGAGTCAAAAATGCTCACCAATAGCCTCGAAGGTGCCCAGAAGAAGGTTGAAACCTACTACTACGACATCCGCAAACAGGTGTTTGAATACGACGAAGTGATGAACAATCAACGTCGCGCCATCTACGCTGAACGCCGTCGCGTCCTCGAAGGTCAAGACCTCAAGGAACAGGTGGTCAAATATGCCGAGCGGACGATGGATGATATCGTCAACGCTTATGTTGAACCCGACTTACCCCCAGAAGAGTGGAATCTCGAAGGTTTGGTCTCCAAAGCGCGGGAATTTGTCAATCTATTTGACGATTTGACCCCAACTCAGCTCGATGATATGACCTACGACGAAATTAAAGCCTTTATGCGGGAAGAAGTCCGTCGCGCTTACGATCTTAAGGAAGCACAGATCGATCGAGTTCAAGCGGGCTTAATGCGCCAAGCGGAACGCTTTTTCATCCTTCAACAAATTGACACCCTCTGGCGCGAACACCTCCAATCGATGGATGCGCTGCGAGAATCAGTCGGTTTACGCGGCTACGGTCAAAAAGATCCGCTGATTGAGTACAAGCAAGAAGGGTATGAAATGTTCCTGGAAATGATGACCGACATTCGCCGAAATGTGGTTTATTCGATGTTCCAATTCTCACCTCAAATGCAAGAAGCACAAGCAGCGTAGGATGAACTATCTATTTACGAAACCCAACATTTAGTTGGTGCTGGGTTTCGTACTTAATCTTGGAACATCCACTACTGGCTACCCCCTAATTCAAATCACGCCCATGTTCGGCTGGGTTTAGCTCTGGTGAATCGAGCATCACGACTTGTTCGATCGGCCGATCCAATAATAATCGGGCCGGCACACCGCCAGGGCGCACTCCATAGACCGCGCTACCGTTACTGTAAACGATCGAACCATCTGACCCCACATCAAAAGCTAACACGCCATAGCTAATAATCTCTGGCTCCTGATGGGGGCGTTGTTTCACCAGTTCCCAAGTGCGTGGGACTAGCGCGGGCGAGTCAGCATCTCCAAATCGACGATTGCGTTCAACTTCGGCACCGACATCCACCACCCGACCCAAAAATAACATTTTCTGGCTGCCAATTTGTTGAGGTTGATGGGCTGCGAGTAAAGATTTACCTGTATAGCGACGGGTGAAAAAATTCAACCACTCAAAGATCGCCGTCAGCAGATGCAGCGGCATTAGTAAAATTTCTTTGCATGTTTGCCATAGCCGCACTCGCTGACGTAAGGGGCGGTAGGGACGGCGAATATAGTATAAAGTGCCATCTGCCGCCATTTTGGGGGTAAGTAGGTCATATTTGGGGTCACTGGCGAGAGTAATCACTTCCGCCCGATCGAAATCTAGCTGCTCGATCGTCGAATGTCCATGTTCGATGATATACCCCGCCCCATCGCGACTGATCCCAGCCGATTGAAACACGATCGCTTTGCGGGAACCAGGAATCCATTTGGGTGCGAGATCGATCGCATCACCTTCGGTTACTTCGCCCAGCTTAACGGCATCCACAGGCATCGTAGCGATATTTGCCGTTCCATCTTTCCGCACCACTGCACAGGCAATTAATTGATGCTCTGGGTGAAAGTCAACCCGATCGACTTTAAAATCAGCACTGTGAAATAATCTTTTCTCTCTAGTCGCTTGACGATCGAGTGTAAAAATTCCACCGATATCGCCAGCTTCGAGGGTGTATAGTAAGCGATCGGCACTAGTCGGACAGACACCCTGCACGACTACTGGGACGCTCGATTCCGGCTGTGAGATATCACCAGACATCCCGCCGGGGATGAAATTTGCCATGACATTTTTTTGCTTCCAGCCATTGCGTCGCTGCATCTGCGATACTCGCTCTTGCGCGGCTTGCCCAAACTCACTCGCGACAGCCTGGACATTTGCCTGACCCAATTTGAGGTATAGTCTACCTCCTGATAAGTATGCAAAATTAAAACTCATGGGACAGTATTCAGTAAGCGTTAGCTAGTGGGGATTTCAGGTAAAAGGAATACCTACTATACTGTTCCCCAACAATCGCCTAGAGATCGCATCTGAGTTGAGAATTTTTAGATTTCGCTCGTATGTCCCTCGCTCCTCACTCGAAGAATAGGCATCCTCATCAGGTAGAGGGTAGAGGGTAGTCCTATCAGTGACATTACTTGCGTCGATTTTTTTGACGGGCTTTTTTTGCCTGTTTGCGCTTGGCTTTATTCTTTGCGTTAGCACTTTTACTACGATTTTGGTTGTTTTCGATTAAACCATCAATTTGACTAGATTGTCTGGCAAACATTCGATCGAGATTGCCATCTTCCACAAGGGAGTTTCCAAAAAAGTTGTATTTTTTTCTTGGGGTAGTGCGCTCTGTGAGCAATCCCAGTTCTATCTGAACATCCTCCCAATCACCGATGAAACGAAAATCCACTTGCTCTGAATCATAGGCTGATTCAATCAGTGGGGCTACTTCTACTGCTTTAAAATCACCAACTAAACTCATGACCAGATGGCCATTGAATTCTGGATCGTTATCTGCAAACTGTTCTAACTCTTTGGCAATTACCGCAATACATCGATCGCGTTCTTCAGGATGAGCAGCTACAATTGGATCTAAGTACTGGAGTGCCGAAGTACGAGCATTAAAGGTGAGAGTTTCATCTTGAAGTAGCTCAATCAGTTGGGGAATAGCAATCGGACCGATCGATCCGAAGATTTCAGGCATTGCTTCACAAAACCATTCAAACCAATCGGTATGCGACCATTTCTTCACACCCAAAATCAAACCATCGATCGCGGCAATTGTTTTTAGTTGTCCGAGAGCAATGTAAGCAAATAGATGGGGATAACCTTCGATCGAATCATCATCGTCATAATATTTTTCATCTAAAATGGTTCCGATTAAATCGGGAATCATTTCGGTAGTAATACCCAAGGCAAGTAGATCGTGCTGGTCTAAATCATAGGGATCTGCTTGAATTTGGGAGAATTGATCGAGAATTGCCGGATACGATGGATGAGCCATAAATAAATAATAAATAAATGTTGTGCCTAATGTTCGATTGTTTTAGGAAACAATTTAAGCTCGAAGCTCAAAACTATTTAGATATTCCATTGGTTTAGTCGGATCGAAGGCAACTCGATCGATAAATAGCTCTGGACGTTCGATTTTGAGTTGCCCTTTTGGTAGAGCCAACCAAAAAGCTTTGGCAATATCGGCATATTCCTTAGTCGGATATAGTTGTTTGACGATCGCCTCAGCATCTTTAGGATAATCAGCAAGATTGTGTTGATGCCAGCGCACCATCTGCGTTACCACCCAAACAGCATGAGAGTGCCAGAGAAAGTTGGCATGATTGGGTTGTTTGAGATAGTTAGTGGTTTGAAAGTGGAAGATTTGAAAATCAGGAACTTTGATGACATGAGCTTTTCCATCAAATCCACCGTAATTATAACTACCAGCCAGAATCTTTTGCCAATTTTTGTTAGTCCCAGCATCAGTATATTCAGACTTACCTAAAAGTGGGGCAAGAGTTGCCACATTTTGCTCATTTTCACAGAATTGACAAGCTTCTAGAACTGCTGCCATCATTGCTCTGGCAGTATTCGGATGATCGCTGAGCCAAGTGTCGAGAGTAGCAAGAATTTTTTCAGGGTGTCCTTGCCAAATATCTCGATCGATATATGCCGTAAATGCTTTTTTATCAGCGATCGTTTGTTGGTTAAATAATTCATCGGTGGCATACCCGATAATTTTGCCACTATCTAAGCCTTTAATAATTTCATTAGGTGCCAAAACCTGAAACTTGAGATCCCGTTCGGCATCAATCCCCATCGAACCCAACCAATATCTGGTCGTATAGTTTGCCATTGCCGCCGGATGGGCGATCGCAAATCCTGGTGGTTGTTTTGCTTCGCGGAAGAACTTATTATAACCTTCTTGCAATTCATGCAAACTGTTATAAGCTTGTCTGGGGCGCATTCCGGCTTGCCATGCTGACTCGCTCAGACTAATACTATTCCCGTTAATATTTAGCCCCATCAGCGCAACTGTATTCGCTTTGCTAGTGCCTTTTTTACGTGTCTCTTTGTCTCTTCGCCCCTCCCTATTCTCATCTTGTTCTCGTGCTTTTCTCCCTTTACTGTTGCCAAAATATTCCCAGAGCGGCATGGCAAAAAGAGTTTGGACTGCATCCAATTTGCCAGCGTGCAATTCTTCTTGTACTTTATCCCAAGTTGGCTGTTTTACCAGGGTGACATTCAAGCCATATCGCTTGAACATCCCTTTTTCTTTGGCAACTACCAGCGGGAGACAGTCTAACCCAGAAACAATCCCCATCCTGAGATCGGTTTTTTCCAACTTACCAAAGTTGGCTGGTGGCTGGGTAAAATGACGACTCCCTTGACTGGTACAAGCTGCAAAGCTAAAACCTGCTGCGGAGAGAGCGGTGGATTGCAGAAATTGGCGACGCTTCATGGGAGAGGGGAAAGGGGAAAGGTTGGTACCGATAAACTCATCCTGTTTATTCTTCAATCCTAAAAGTTTCAAAGCTTGCGCTTCGTGTTGGGACGATCGAAGTTTGGATTAGGATTAGATCGTACAGTACGATCGATATTACTCGCTATTGGACTTTATCACTAATTGTAGATCTTAAATTCTTTTGAACTTTCACAGTTGCGGACTCCGCTTAAAATCGGTGCTATTGAGCTACATAGCCACATCTTTCAGTCGCCATTAAAAGACATGAAATCTATATTTCTTGACAATTGTGCTGCTAACGTTTCCATTTATAGACTTGACAAAAGTAGCTCTGTGGAAATTTCAAAATCTGGTGTTACAATAATTTAGCTGTTGCGATTCGGCAGAGCCGACGCTAGGCGATCGATCTCGACAAAATCGACCACACCCCGTTTTCTCACAGCTTACCCTTCGTCGCAGGACGATCGCATCATGATGATCTATCCAAATGGTTTTTCCCAATGGTTATCGGCTGGCATTATCTGTTTGTTAGTCGGTGGTACTCTCGCCGCTAAAACTGTGTTTTTGGTTGATAACGAGCTAGAGCATCAGGCGGAATTGAATAGTGCGAATTGGCTGCTAGATCCTAGCTCTGCAACCAGCGCGGCGGCAGGGATTGAAAAACTTGCCTACAAGTATATTGACAGGCTGACACAACTACCAGAACAGAAGGCTTGGTGTGGTTCGGCGCAGGAAATTTCATTAGTTTTAGCCAAAGCCAAAAGTTTACGCTTGATTGAAGTAAATAATCTCGCCCAGGGTAAAGCCGATCTGATCGTTAAACTCCCCACCCCCCAGGCGATCCAGACAGCCGCCCAACAGCCTAAAAATCTGCGGCTGTATGTTAATCCAGCAGTCCACGGCAGTGGATCTGGCGAGAGTTGGTGTATTTCTGGCGGTGGCAAGTAGGGATAGGAAATAAGTAGTTTGGCAATTTCAGTAATCTAAGTGGGATTACTAAGACCATGAACTATTGTCCTTCAGTCGCCGATTGTGCCAACCCGATCAGTGCAGCCTTATTAAGGTTGCGGATGAAATCCCCATTTTTTGGGACTCTGGCGATGTTCGCGCGGTTTGTACCCAGTCAAACTATTCCTACCGCAGCAACCGACGGGCGCGACATATTTTTTAATCCAGAATTTCTGCGATCGCTACCCACTAACCAGCAAGATGGGTTAATTTTACATGAAGTTCTTCATGCTGCCTTACTGCATCCATTCCGGCTGGGCGTAAGAGAACCAAAATTGTGGAATATTGCTGCTGATATTGTCGTCAATGGGACGATCGCGCGGCAGAGTGGCTGTGAATTGCCCCCTGGCGGGCTGCGAGATGAGGAGCTAGAGCATTTTAGAGTCGAGGAAGTTTACGAGCTGTTACAAGGTACGGGAGTGAGCCGCTTCTACCTTCAGGATCTAGACTTGTTAGCCACCGATACTAGCGGAGATGAAGCGCGAGCCGAAATTGGCGAAGGTCACAGTTTGACAAATCACCGGGATGCAAAATTAAAGGCACATTGGCGACACGCGATCGAACAGGCGACAGTAATTGCGAGAATTACTAATCAGGGCCAATTACCCGGCGGACTCGATCGCGAGTTGAGTGCAGTCAGCGATCCGCAGTTAGACTGGAAATCTTACCTTTGGCAATATTTAGTCCAAACACCGACAGATTTTCAGAATTTCGACCGGCGTTTTGCCTATCGTGGGCTATATTTGGAAACGTTGCAGGGTGAATCAGTCCGAGTCTACATCGCCATCGATACCAGTGCTTCAGTGCAAGAAACTCAACTCCAGCTATTAATCGAGGAAGTGCAAGGCATTCTCGGTGCTTATCCCCATCTTGAATGCGATTTGTTTTATGTTGACAGTGTTGTTCATGGCCCATATCCACTCACAGCTAATTCACCGCTACCAACTCCCCACGGGGGTGGTGGAACTTCTTTTATCCCATTCTTCGATCGGATCGGGCAGATCTGGGATAGTCAGACTCCATCTGTCTGCATCTATTTAACTGACGGTTACGGTGAATTTCCGCCCTCTCCGCCATTATCTACACTGTGGGTGGTTACGCCTGGCGGCTTAGATTCGGCTCAATTTCCGTTTGGCGAAGTAGTGCGATTAGCAGATCGAGGCTAGTACTAAGCGGCACAAGTTAGGCTACCATCATCTCCTATTTTTTCTTGGCAATTTGCCGTTTTAGACTAGCAATCAGTCTTGGCTTGAGCGCGTCGAGTTCTTCTTTGAGCCAGCGTTTGCTTTCTTTAAGTTGACCGTGTGCGGCAGGACTATTGTTACTTTCTAAGTGCCACTCTTTTAATCGTCGAGTCTTTTTATCAGCCAGATTTCCGGTGATGACACAAACGCAGTTTTCATCGCCTTCAAGGGCAAATAATACCAATCGGTAGGTACTTGTCTGAGTAAGAATTTGGATAATTTTCTCACCAATTGGCTTTTTGAGATCTAGATAGCAGGGTAACATCCGATGCTCTTGTTCATTTTGATATAAGGTTGTCAACCACAGCAGCATGGGATGTGGCGAGGCGACGAAGAGAAATTGACAGTGGGGTTGATTATTTCTGTATCGATCGATTTCCGCGCCAGATAACATAATCCAGAGCGTGGCGAGTTCTTGACCCTCATGCTGAATTAATTGCGGAAAGACGATTTCAGCCCTGGGTTTATCCTGGGGCCAAGTACTTTGACAACAGACATCATCAGGGGTTAATTGTGGAGGATTTGACGGAGTAATTCGATCGGAGTTATCTTTTTTTGTGGGTAGTTGAACTGATGATTCTTTCTCGATTTGTTCGATCGTTTTAAGCAAAGCGGTGACACTATCAGGTCGTTCGGCGGCTGTTTTTGCCATGCACTGATTGACCACATCCATCAATGCGGGCGGCAAATCTAACTTTGCTCTAACTTCATTAAATGCTTTGGGGGTTTGGTAGTGATGAGATTGAAACCAGCCTTCAAATGAGCTAGCTTTGGGCTTCAAAGGGAGTTCCCCAGTGAGCATTTGGAACATCATAATCCCCAGACTATAGATGTCCGCTCGATGATCGAGGGTTTTGCCATCCATCTGTTCGGGCGAACAATAGGCTGGAGTACCCATGAATCCGGTTGGTGAATCGTCTGATTTGAGTAAGGCGATGCCAAAATCGAGGATTTTGACTAGTTCTCCGAGGGTGGAATCTTTAATAACCAGAATATTACTGGGTTTGATATCGCGGTGGACGACTTGAGTGACGTTGCCTTCAATTTCGATCCCATCGTGAGCGCATTGCAACCCCAAACAAATCTGCCGCATGAAGCTAAAAAACTTTGGCAGTGGCATCGGTTTGTTTTGCATCACATCTTTGAGACTATCCCCCTTGAGAAATTCCATCACATAGAAGGGCATTTCTTCATCATCTAGACCATAATCTCGAACTTTGATGATGTGAATACTTTTTTCGCCCAATAGGGCACTAATTGTTGCTTCGCGCATAAACCTATCGCGCACCCGTTGGGTCATTTTCGATCGCGACAAAAATTTGACGGCTACGATCACGCCACCCAACAGTGTATCTTTGGCTTGATACACTTGCCCCATCGAGCCTTTGCCCGCTATCTCTAGTAGTTGATAGCGTTGGACGAGTAAGCGACCATAATGCTCGTCTCTCACGCGATCGATGCCTCCTTAGACTGCGGTGATGAGCTGAGCAAATAGTTAATTGTATTAGTCAATGGAGAATAATAATTGAACATTAAAACAAATAAGCTTCGGGGTAATCTATTAAATCTAAGGAGAGAGGATACATCTCAAATATACCCAATTCTCTAGATCGCAGCGACATCTCCCAGAAGGATTGGGTGTTTTGCACCAGTTGCTGTGGGTAGATTGCCAGGGATCTGATGATGTCTCCAGTAGGCTAAAACCGCAAAGGCGATCGCTTCTTTATAATCACCATTTACGCCAGCCTCATCAGTGGTGATTACTTGAGCATCGGGCAAGTGCAGTTGCAATCGGTGTCGTAGATAGAGATTGCGACTGCCACCACCACATAATAGTACCTGGTCGGGTAATTGTGGCAAAAATCTATGATAACTATCGACAATACTCCTAGCAGTTAGGTCTGTTAATGTAGCTAACAAATCGGCGGAAGTCAAGTCATAACTTTGACCATCAGTAATACAAGCCTGGAGATACTCCACCCCAAATAGCTCTCGCCCCGTCGATTTAGGGGGGACAGCGGAAAAATAAGCTTGCCGTAACCATTTTTGGACTAAAGGCTCGCACACACTGCCGGTAGCTGCCCAGGCACCATCTCGATCGAAAGTTAACGCTCCGTTGCTGAGTTGATACACGGCGAGGTCGATTAAACTATTGCCAGGGCCTGTATCCCAGCCCCGAATCTGCTGTTCCCAATCGGGTTGACTAGTCGGTGGGAGATAGGTGACATTGCCAATCCCGCCAATATTCTGCACGCACCGATGTTCTTGAGGATGACTGAGCAAGTAAGCATCAGGTTTGGGCACCAGGGGGGCCCCCTGTCCGCCAGCGGCAATATCCGCCGCCCGAAAGTTATCAATGGTAGTAATTTGGGCGATCGCGGCGATTAATTCTCCCCGCCCAAGCTGGAGGCTGTAACCCATCTTTTCAGCGGTTGTGGGCTGATGGAAGACGGTCTGACCGTGAGAACCGATTAGGCTTGCAGAGGGGTGATTAGCTTGAATCGAGATTGCCGCTTGAGCGAAACACCTCGCGATCGCATCATCTAATTCTGCCAACTCTAACATCGATAATTTCTCCCCACCGCAGACAGCCAGAATTTGCGATCGCAAACTGTCAGGGTAAGGATAAGTCTCCCCCGCCAATAACTCTACCCGCAAATCTAATGTTGTCCCGCTAATCTCCACCAATGCCGCATCGATGCCATCTACCGATGTCCCACTCATTAAGCCAATTACTTTCATTAATCTCACCCAAACTCACACACTTTAATCAGGATTCAAGGATAAGTTATCGGTACTCACCTTTTCCCTTTCCCCTTTTCCCTAAAGCCTAACCCCTAACCCCTAACATCAGATTTATTTAACAGACGATCCAATCGATCGGCAGACCAGTACTCTGAAGGATAGGCAATCGCGGAAATCGAAGCCAATTTGACCACCCAAGTTACCCGCTGAAAGACATACTCAGTAGACTCATCCTCACTCCCAGGCACTAAAATTAAGACTTCTACAAAATCTCGATCGAGACCGATAGGGATACCAAAGTAGCTTTTGTCACGAGTCTCAAACCAGACTTTAATTCCATCATGCAGGGCGGCTTTCAAGCGTTGGTGCAACAGGCTCGATTCTTTTGCTTCCGACTTTTTGCCCATAGTTACTCTCGATTTGGCATCTCTTCAAGATCGAACATGGATCGCCGCGTTGTCAAGTGGCAAAATACGAATTAATTGACACCCCCGCCTTGTTTTGGATCTGTTACAGTTGATGGATGGATAGACAATCAACCTCAAACCAATGTGGGCGGGTTGTTCGAGCTGTCAAACAATCACCTAAATTACCAGCTTAATTACATCACAATGTTTAACATCTTTGGCAGTAAAAAATTGAGTATGCCTTCCCCAGCAGATGCTTTTCCAGGCAGAACGGAACAAACACCGCTACCGCCAACCCACTTTGTCAATGGTAATCCCTTCCCGCCCCCATATCCAGATCGGCTAGAAAAAGCGATGTTTGGGATGGGTTGTTTTTGGGGAGCTGAGCGTAAGTTCTGGCAACTCCCAGATGGAGTCTATATCACCGCTGTTGGTTATGCTGCGGGGATTACCCCCAATCCAACCTACCAAGAGGTTTGTACGGGTTTGACGGGGCATAATGAGGTGGTCTTGGTTGTATTTGACCCTGCGGTAATTACTTATCAAGAATTGCTCAAGGTGTTCTGGGAAAACCACAATCCAACCCAAGGAATGCGTCAAGGTAATGATACTGGTACGCAGTATAGATCGGGTATCTACTGTTATTCTGACACTCACAAGCAATTAGCCGAGGCTTCTAAAGTCGCTTATCAACAAGCATTGCAAGGAGCTGGTTATAAGGAAATTACCACCGAAATTTTGACCGCACCAGAATTCTACTATGCAGAAACATATCACCAACAATATTTAGCCAAAAATCCTGGTGGTTATTGCGGTTTGGGTGGCACTAATGTTTGTTTACCAGAAAATTTGTCTAGTGTAAGTTAAGCAAACTTAGTACTTATCTAGCTGCCAGCGACTTCAGTCGATTGCAGGAGCGAAAGGCAGAGGTAATTCATGAATTATCTTCGCCTTTCGCCTGTATACTTTGGGCTAATAATTGCTCGATCGAGTCTAATAATTCTACCTGTCCCCAACCCTGATATAAACTAGCGGCGATCGCCGCACCACCAGCACCTACACCTTCTTTCACAAATCCCTGCTCGTACACGCCCAATTGCGGATAGCGAGAATCTGCAAAACTGAGCCGAGTAGAAATGAGCGGAATTTGGGGGATTAAGTTGGCGAGGGCAACAGTATCGCCCGATCGATCTTCAGCCACCCAAGCAGTGGTCCCGACGACGATCTGGGCGTTGTTTATCGTCAAGCCTCGTTCTACCCCGATCGCCTGAATTAACGCCGCTACAGCCAACATTTGCGTCCCTCCAGCCAGTAATACACCATTAGTTCGACTCGCGGCAATTGCCATCCCAGCCACGACAATCTGCATCGGATCGCCGATCGCTGCGACTAATGCGAGGGGCGAGAGTGGTAACTTTAACTGCGATAATCCCTGCTGGACGATCGTCCATTTCTGCTGATGATTGCAAACTGGGTGACTACTATTGACTTTACCCACCGCATCAATGCCTAAACCAGAGAGCAGACTTAGAGCAGTAGTCGTTCCCCCCACCACGCATTCGCCGATAATTACATAACTATCTTCCGCCGCAGCGGCTAATTTCTCCCCCCAAGTTAATCCCTGCTGATAGAGATGAGTGACGATATCTAGGGGTAAAGCCGCACCCGTCGTCAAGCAAGCCGCAGGCATCCCGCCTAAATCAATGTGCGGAATCGTTGGTGGTTTTGGTAATCCAGCGTTGAAAATATAGAGCGGAAAATCTAACGCGGCGAGAATAGCGCGGGAAATATAGACAGGAGATGCGCCAGCAATCAGTGGCGGTAAAGGATAATCCGGTTGTGGGCAAACTCCACGCGCCAAAAATTCGGCATCAGCGATCGCAGTAAATCGGCGATCTGCTGGTGTTTTCCCGGCGGCAGAAATCCCTGGAATCAGACAGGTATCCGTAAACCCCAGGACACAGGCAAAGATGGGCAATTTTCCCCGATACCGTTCCAACCACTGTTGTGCTGGTAATAGTTGGGTGTGAATCTGGATCGTGGACATGGGATTTAGGTACTTTGTCCCCTCATTATAGATCGGCGGACTCAAGTGCTAATTGAGAAGTTATTGCAATTCGATCAAGAATCATTTAGGATGTTTATGATATTTAATCTCAACACAGTTAACAAATCGTGACAGCTCAGTCTGAGTGTTACGATCCTACATCTTATGAAAACATCGCCTGTAACCGCCGCAATTATCACTCTGAGTCTATGTTTAGGGGCGAGTGCCGTTGCCGCCAGAGTTTTTACACCTACAAATACAGTAGTAAATATTCGCAACAAGAACCTAATTGCTCAAACTAATCCCTTGCGAATTGCTTTTCCCACCCGTGCGGGGAAGGCTGATTTACAGAATGATGCCAATGCCGTCGCCGCATTTATTAGCAAGGAGATCGGTAGACCTGTAGAAGCGATCGTTTCCGATGAAACAGCCGCTGTAGAAGCTTTGCGGTCAAATAAAGTGGATGTAGCCTTCTTGAGTAGTCGCCCAGCGATTAAAGCGAACCAATTAGCGAATGCTCAACTGTATTTAGCCGAAGTCCGCGCTAGCTACTCCGGCGGACATACTTATAAATCAGTGTTTGTCGTACCCAGCGATAGCCCACTCAAATCTGGCACCAGCAAGTCTACCCTGGCACAGTTGAAAGGAAAACGGATGGCTTTTACCTCGCCAACTTCCGGTTCTGGATTTATTTTCCCTGTGGGTACTCTAGTTAATAATGGACTCGTGCCCAACCGAGATAGATTGAATGGCTTCTTCGGACAAGTTACCTATGGCGGGGACTACAGTAAGGCATTGCAAGCCGTTCTTCGCGGTCAAGCTGATGCGGCAGCGGTATCTGAGTATGCCCTCGCTGAACCCTATATCACCGCCGCTGAGAGCAAAAAACTCCGCGTCTTATACTCAATTTCTGGAGTACCCGCCCACGGAGTTGCGATCGATGACAGTGTACCGTTAGCCGATCGCAACAAGATTATTAAAGCAATGCTGCAATTAAATCAGCCCCAGCATAATAAACTTTTACAAAATCTGTACAACTCGACCAAATTAGTAAAGGTAGATCACAATAATCATCTCCAACCCATGCGTCAAGCAATGAAAAAAGCTGGATTTGATTCTTGAGTTCGATCGTCAAAATTGCCAAATTCAAATTAAATGAAGAAACTTATGTCGATCGATGAAGCGCAATCTCGATCTTACTCTCCCCCACCTAAATCGTCACCGCTGATTACCTGCTCTCAACTTGTTAGTAAAGCAAACACAGCAACTGGTAGACCGATTTTAGATGGAATTGATTGTACGATCGCTGAAGGCGGCTTCATTGCCCTAGTAGGCTTGAATGGGGCGGGTAAATCTAGCTTATTACGGGCGATCGCGGGTTTATTGCCCCTGAAAACAGGTAAAATTCAGTGGACTAATTTAGCCAATCGCCCCCAGCCGCCCCAATTGGCGATGATTTTTCAAGGCGGGGCATTAGTGCCGCAATTGAGTGCCCTAGATAATGTGCTGTGTGGTAATCTGGGTAAGTATTCCTTTTGGCAAACCCTCAAAGGATGGCCACTAGCCGATAGTCGGGCTGGATTAGCATTACTCGATCGATTTAACTTAGCTGACTATGCCCATCAAACAGTAGCTCGGCTTAGTGGGGGACAACAGCAACGAGTGGCGATCGCGCGTGCCCTGTGGCAGTCGCCGGACGTGCTCCTCGCAGACGAACCGACAACGGGATTAGATATCCTGGCGGCAAAGGAAGTTATGGATACCCTGAGTCGGCTGCATCGAGAGGGGATGACAGTAGTGGCAGTCCTGCACGATTTACATCTGGCTAGTGTCTATGCGGATACCGCAATTGTAGTCGATCGCGGTCGAGTTGTTTATCAAGGTGATGCGCGTAATTTAGTTGAGTTATTCCCTCAATTGATTAGTGAATAACTGATTTTTCAGGTCGATCGATCGCCTTAACTCAGCTTAATCTTCAATCCCGATTCTTATTCTGAGAGGCTACGCCAACGACTGTGAGCAAACACATTTCTAAAAATGCGCCAAAGTTACTAAAAAATTCAAAAAATTGGGCGATCGCCATATTAATTCTGCTCGTTTATTTATGGGCATGGCAGGGTTTAAATGTTCAAATCGCCGATTTAAAAAATAGTGTTCCTAATATAATTGACTTCATCGGGCGGTTATTTCCGCCAGATTTACAAATCTTAGATGTCGCAGTTATTAAATTAGTCGAAACTATTCAAATGTCGCTATGGGGAACAACAATCGGGGCAATTTTGTCACTACCGATCGCAATTTTTTCGGCTAGTAACCTTGCCCCATTGTGGGTGCGAGTTTTAGCTAATGGAGTTCAAAACTTAGTTCGGGCAATTCCCTCACTAGTGCTGGGTTTATTATTTGTTTCGGCAACTGGATTAGGTGCTCCAGCCGGAACTTTGGCACTGGCAATTTATACGATTGGGTATTTAGGTAAGTTTTATCAAACATCCCTCGAATCAGTCGAACCGCGATCGATCGAAGCATTAAAACTAGGCGGTGCCAATTGGGCACAGGTAGCTCGCTATGGCGTGATGCCTCAAGTGCTACCGCTCCTGTGGGGGTATACGATCTATATGTTTGAATATAATATTCGGGCTGCTTCAATTTTAGGGGTAGTCGGTGCTGGCGGAATTGGATTTGAATTAGTTAATTATATGCGCGGGTTCGAGTATCAAAAAGCCACAACAATGGGGCTGGTTTTATTAGTAGTTGTTACGGCGATCGACTTCCTCAGTAGTAAGTTGCGTCAGCGATTGGAGTCTAGCAATTAGACACTATAAATCCAATAAAGTTTCCACCCAAGTAGGTGGTTTAGGAATTGGATTGCCGAGGCGTTCAAATAGCAGCAGAGCGACGAGATGAACGACGAAGAGATAGAAAAAACTATTTAATAGAATTAAGCCGATCGCCATGATTTGGATGACCAGTAAATTAGGTTCGGCGAGGATACCTAATTGAACAAATAACCATTCTGACATGTCCCGAATTCTGGCCATTGTATATACCCACAGATCTTCACCGATCAGGATCGAAGTCAGCCAAAATCGAAAGAAGATCCCCACACAATCTAGTAAAGCACCCAGGGAAATCGAGGTAAGCCACCCCACCCGTCGCCGCCAACAGGCACCCAACTGCACCCCCATCAAGCCGTAGGGAATCAGAAACAGGATACTGCGAGTTGGCCCCAGCAGCACAGAGAGGAGCAACCCTGAGACGATGGCGGTCATCCATCCGGCTCGGTTGCCCCACCGGAGATAAATCAGCGCAATCGGAATCGGGAAAAAGAACTTAAAGATAGGGCCAATCGGAAAATAATAATTTAACAGCCAGAGTAACGTAGCTGTACTGGCGAGAAAAGCGGTTTCCACCAAGATAATCGGCGGTTTGTTAGCTGCGAGATTTTCAGGGGTTGATTTCTGCGCGTCAGTTGGGGTTGGAGGTTGGTGAGAAGATGTCAAGGGATAACCTCGATCGACATAAGCGATCGGCTAAATGAGTTATAATGCAAACAAGTTGCCTAGTGAAGCGTATACTGCCAGCGCAGCCTTACCGTTCGCGTCAGCGTGCCGTCAGGCAAGGGAAAGAAAGCTTGCGCGTTGAAGTATCGCCCGCCGCAACGAAAGGATATATCCTTCCGCTCGATCGACCTGTTAGCTATTGTAGATCGATGTACTTGTCGTCGATCGAGTTGCCCATATTCTGTGATGAACTTGAATATCACGCCAACCCGAATAATTTGGACACGATCGCCAACACCACAACTACTGCTAATATCGCGCACCAAATCGCCTTTGCTGCACATCAAATCTCTGTTCGTCCCGTGCGAGAGGAAGAGATAAATTGCGTTGCTGATATTATTACCCATAGCTTCGAGTTCGATCGAGGGTGGCGGGGCTGGTTTACACCGCTGTTTAAACTAGGAATTGCTGAAGATTTGCGCCATCGGCTCCGTTCTAATGCGCCGACGACCTACCGCAGCCAAACCCCACAGCAAGTTTGTTCGATCGCAATCTATACCGAACAGGGACAAACTCACATTATTGGCACAGTCGAAGTGGGTGTGCGAACCGCGCACGACAGACCGCACAATCGCCGATATGTTTACATCTCCAATCTCGCTGTTAGCAGTGCCTTCCGCCGTAGGGGTGTAGCTAATGAACTACTGAAAGATTGTGAAAAAATTACCAAAGCTTGGGGCTACACAGAACTCTATCTCCATGTGATGGCGGATAATGATGGTGGCCGGAATTTGTATCAGCGATTGGGCTATGAAGTAGTCTCCACCGAGTTTATTTGGTCGATAATTCCCTGGAATCGCCCGCAACGTTTATTCCTCCGCAAACAGCTAGGTCAACTCTGACTCCAGACCCCTGTTATAGTGAGAGGGGAGGCGATCGCAGTTGTAGTCAGAACAGTGCCAACCATCTACTTCGCCGAAAAAATAGCTAAGCCACTTTTTTCACTATTCACTATCCACTATTCCCTATCCACTAAATGCCTCATGCTAGCCATGCTGAATAATCTGCGCGATATTATTCGCCATTGGTGGATGGAGTTTACACTTCAAACAAAACTGATGGGAGCTGCCACATTGGTGGTGTCACTGATTGTCAGTAGCTTAACATTTTGGGCAGTAAATACCATCCAGGCTGATGCCCGCATCAACGACACGCGGTTTGGACGGGACTTAGGACTACTACTCGCAGCCAATATCGCCCCCCAATTAGCCGAAAACGATCTGACTACGGTAGCGCAGTTTTCCAACCGGTTTTATCATAGTACTTCGAGTCTCCGCTACATTCTCTATGCCGACGATACGGGCAATATCCGGTTGGGGATTCCCTTTTCTGATTCAGAAGTCCAGAACTCGCTGATGATCGAACGCCGAATTCATTTGCCAGAGAATAGCGGACACAAAGATCTGCCCCTAGTCCGTCAACATCAGACTCCAGAAGGCGTAGTGACAGATGTCTTCGTACCGATCGAGCATGAAGGTAAATTCCTCGGTATATTAGCGATCGGCATCAATCCCAATCCTACTGTAGTTGCGTCCACAGGGCTGACACGAGATGTGACGATCGCTGTATTTGTCTCGATTTGGGTGATGGTAATTCTGGGTGCGGTATTTAACGCTCTGCAAATTACCAAACCGATTAAGGAATTACTATCTGGAGTCAAGAATGTTGCCTCCGGTAATTTTAATCAACGGATCGATTTACCCCTCGGTGGCGAACTTGGTGAATTGATCGATAGTTTCAATGAAATGGCGGAGAAATTAGAGATCTTTGAAGCCCAAAATATTGATGAATTAACGGCTGAAAAAGCCAAATTGGAAACGCTAATTACCACAATTGCTGATGGGGCGATCCTGATCGACAACGATCTGCACATCCTACTAGTTAATCCTAATGCCCGCCGCTTTTTTGGTTGGGATCATCTCGACTTAAATGGGACTAATGTTCTCCACGTTTTACCGGGCAGCGTTTCCGCCGAACTCGCTCGACCGCTGTATCAAATTGCCGCTGGCAAGCAAGACGGTGAAGAGTTTCGGATTACCCTCACTAAGCCGATTCAGCGGACGATGCGAATTTTGATCGCCAATGTCCTCGATGCTACCAAGGAAAATGTTCGAGCGATCGCGATGACAGTGCAAGATATCACCCGCGAAGTAGAATTAAACGAAGCTAAAAGTCAATTTATTAGTAACGTTTCCCATGAATTGCGGACACCATTATTTAATATCAAATCATTTATCGAAACCCTCCATGATTATGGCGATGAGTTAAGCGAAGCCGAGCGGAGTGAGTTTCTCGATACTGCTAATCGCGAGACTGACAGGTTGACTAGATTGGTCAATGATGTCTTAGATCTATCGAAGTTAGAATCTTCTCATGCTTATCAATTTGGGGCGGTCGAACTGCACCAATCGATCGAACAAACTCTCCGTACTTATCAACTCAATGCCAAAGATAAAGCGATCGAACTGTGCCAAGACATCGAGCCAGAATTACCAGCCGTCTTGGGTAACTATGATTTAATCCTTCAGGTGCTGGCAAATTTGGTCGGGAATGCCCTCAAATTTACTAAAGCAGATGGAAAAGTCACAATTCGCGCCCATCAGGTGCCAATGACCGCTGAACCAGGGGAAGGTCAGACATCTGCGGCCATCAGAGTCGAAATCATCGATACAGGGATCGGCATCGATCCAGAGGATCAACAGGCAATTTTCGATCGCTTCTTCCGGGTCGAAAACCGCGTCCATACCCTCGAAGGAACGGGTTTGGGACTCTCGATCGTTCAGAATATTATTGAAAAGCACCACAGTCAGATTCATATCACCAGTGCTGTTGGTGTTGGCACAACTTTCTGGTTCGATCTCGCTGTCTATCAACCTCCAGTTCAACAATTAACCGAGGTCGAGCTGGTGGCTGCGGCCAACACGACAGAATAAATACATTAGTAATTGTTACCAGCAACTTTGGTTAGTGGCAAAAACTGATAAATTCGCAAATACTCATCTTCATAGTAAATTTGGCTGTCTGGATGATGTTGACGGTAAGTTTCGCATAGTTTCAGCGTAGCCTGAGCTAATTTAGCGCGACCACTGGGCGATCGATAGTTGCGATAGGTGGGATCTAACAGGACTGAATAGGGGACTGGCAATTCTGGTTTATCGGTCATGAAAGGCAATTTTTCGGCAAAGATTGAGAGCGAAGTTGAACCGGGAAACTGAAATTTAGGATCGGCAACCCGGTTTTGATACTTGGCGACAAATTCAGCGAGATCCTGATACCAGCCCCGACCGTAGACTTGCGACAGTTGCTCGATCGGTGCCACCATTGTCCAACTATGACGCGGTAATAAATGGCCGATTTCTACCGCTTTTCGAGCCGCTGCATCATATTCTAAATAATCAATCTGCGGAGCTGGTGGCAGGCAAAAATTAAGGGTGACGGCGAGAAAAATTGTCAGACAGACTGGTGCCGACCAATTGGCTAATAATAATCTACCCGCACTGGAGATCGCGACAAACAACATCCCAATAAATAGACTTAACCCGATCGGTAGTGTTGCTAATACGCCTGTTAATAGCGGGAAATTACTATCGGGAATGGCTGCCAATAAACCCAAGATAACCCAACTAGTACTGAGAGTAAATAATGCCATCCGTCGCCCAAAGATTGTCCCAAAACCAGCAAAGAAAATCAGAATTAAGAGACTAGGCGCGATCGCTGCAACCAACAAGACACAGCAGAGTGTATTAATCGTCGCTGCCGTTCGCTGTGTGGACTTAAATAAATGAGTACTACAACCTAGCGCGAGCATAACAAACATCGCGCCCACTTCTAGATCGCTAACTGCCCACGATCGAATTAATCCGCTATTCAAATTGTCTCTAATGATACTCAACCACTGTTGCATCGCCAGCGGCAATCGACCAGAAATCGGCAGATACCAAGTAAATAAATAAGCTCCTAAACTATAAGTAGCTGCCAGTGCGGCTGCGCCATTTTTGGTCAAACTTCTCACGGTATAACCGACACTCAATACTAGCAGTGTCCCCAAAATTGCCCCTAACAAATGGATGACTTGTAATGGATGAATTCCACTCATCGCCGCCAAAAAAGCGGTCAGGCTAGGGAAAATTGGTAAATAATTAACTGGTGGCAAGTCTCGTGCCAAAATCTGCTGGGTGATGAGCAATTGACCATAAATATCGGGATGGCTGAACCGAAATTCAGTCAAGGGATGCTCGAAGCGCAGCCGAATAGTTAAACCCAAAATGGCGATCGTGATGATTGTTGTGAGCAGGATTAGTGGTAAGCTCCATTTCTGTCGTTGATATCGCCGCTTCCCCGAAGCACCGAATCGATGTTGAGCGGGCTGATATAGAGATTGCCAAGGCAATGATAACCACTGACCGAGTTGACCTAGCGATAAACCTCGATCGAAAATATCGACAGTCGCGATCGCAATTTGTTGACCTAGCTGTTGGAAGGTGGCTTGATATTGCCACTGATGACTACCCAACCAACCGATCCCTAGTCCAGTCAGATAGACAAAGACTGCTGTTAACCACGTAAACAAGCCCAGCTTAGACCACAGAATACTACCGATGGCGATCGTGGCGACTGTCCGCACAAATGCACCAACAATCCGGCTAGATAAAGATGGTAGCGATCGCTGGGAAAATGCTACCAATGGCAGCAATCCAAATAAAATGATGAAAACCAATAACATCCACCCACTGGTGAGAAACTGAAGGATGATGGGTAACTGACTCAACACATGACTAGTGGAAAGATCCGCAATCTCCAGTGTAAAATGGCGATCGATCGTCCGACAAGTGCGCGTTGAAGAAATTTTCTGGTTTAAGTTTCGATCGAACATCGAGGCAAGCAGAATTCTCGCCTCGATCCACACCACCTCCTAAGTTGCCAACCATAACCTAAGCGGTTAGAAACCGCTCCTCAGAATGCAAAGTTCGCCTATGCGGGCTGAAGTTCCCAGTCCGCATAGGCAAAGCCAGTCTGAAAGACTTAACTTGGGTTATTTACCAGATCGGATTGTATGTAGTAGCTCCAGCTTGGAGTGTGGGATTGTTTTTCACAGCTTCCAAGAACTGACGCGCTTCCGCTTTGGCAGTGCTCAGTTCGGCGGCTGCTGCGGCTTCTTCTGCCTGCGCTGCGGCTAATTCAGCGTTGCCACTGCTGGCAGTATCAGGATTTACACAACCACAATTTGCTATATCTTGCGACTGGCGAGAATAACGGACTGTTTCAGCACTAGCTACAGGTGTTGCTGTTTGAGCTTGAGCCAACTTGGCAGATGCGGCTTCATAAGCAGTTTGAGCCGTTGAGAAGCGTTGTTGGAGCTGAAAAGCCTGGCTCGATATCGCCGGGGTAATATTATTGCTCGAACCTAGAATGTTTGCACTCGCAATGTTAGGATTCGCTGGATTGCTAACGTTGGAGCCACCTGTCCCAACAATCGTCTGAGTTCCAGAATTGATTGGCGTTGTGGCCGTGCTACTAACATTGATACCAGAAGCACCCATATTCATCACTGGTGCCATCGGCGTAATGGGAGCCATCGGTGCCATCGGCGTAATCGGTGCTGCTGCCGCAGGAGCGGACACAGCACTATTACCGCATGGGCATGATTAATAAATAAAAAGACATTTGACTATCGATTAAGATTATTTCCGGAACAAAGCGGAGCGAAATACTTGACAAATGCTAGTTAGATATTTGATAATATGGAGCTGGTTAAAAAACCAAGCAAATTGCGTGACTGGCGGAATTGGTAGACGCGCTAGATTCAGGTTCTAGTGTTCGCAAGGACTTCCGAGTTCGAGTCTCGGGTCGCGCATATTCAGTAAACAGTTGTCAGTTGTACAGTGACTAATTATTCGTCATCGGTGCCATATTGATGTCGTTGAGACTATTGAAGTGTCTTCGTGACAACAATCTGTCGCCAATACTTTGGCGACAGATTGTTGTCACCAGGTTTTTTTGCATGTAACAATACAAAACCATGCGCGACCCAAGACTCCTTTCAACTATTCTAATGTTCTCTATCTCTTGCAAGTCAACCTTTTCAACGACTCATGACGAAGAAGAATGCAAAAATATGGTGTGTTTGATCGCAATGTCAAATGCGATTGTCACAACTATCCTTATGAAGAAGAATGGTTGTGACTTTAGCTTCAGCAAGGATTACGGATTCTGCACCTTCTTTCAACCACTCCTCACAAAGAAGAATGGTTGTGAGGAGTGGTGTCGATCGATATAGACACCAAAAGGATTGGATGCTTGTCGATCGCGAACCAGGACAGTCATACTTCTCGCAATAGCAATAGACTGATTCGATCGCTAGATCGGAATTGCTCAGAAACCTGAGTCAGTCTAATGTTGAAGATTCAGCGCGAACCTGCCAGGAAAATGACCCTTGCTATAGGTTCGCGCGAACTTCAAAAGAATAGTTTCCACAAATGTGGATGATTGGGTAGCCACTGAGTAGTATGTCTACATCCGTATTGCTGGGAGCGCACCTGATTCCTGTCTACAAGAGACAGCAGCATCGGGACTCGCAGCTACCAGGGTCAGAAAGTAAAACAGTATCTCTACTGTCAAACAAACCCTCACTTAACACGTTGGAGCGGTTATTGCTAACATTCAACGCGGCGCGATTAATAGTATTTATATTCTATTTTCTAGGTGCGAAATTAGCAAGTTATGAGATTGTCCGCTTTGCATAGGCAGATAGGGCAATTTCTTTAGCTCGATCGTTAGGACTCGCTCTGGCTGGCTGGTCGCCATACTCAATCGCAATCCCAGACTGTCCAGCTTTAGTAACAATCGATTCGCTTGCACGGTTATGGCTCCAGTTGTGGAGGTGAATTCGTACTTGCTTGGTGTATTGTTTCTGTGCCTCGACATAGCCAGGAATCTTCTCTTGAGCCTTTGCATCTAATTCGCTTTGGATGCTCAAGCGGATTTGGTCTAGTTTGGGTAAAGCGATACTTCCTGCTTGGTAAGCTTGAGCTAATTCGACGATCGCTCTGGCAAATAACCTATCGAGATGTTCGCCTAATTCAGAATTTGATAACTGGCGAGATAGCCCTTGTTTTTGGGCTTTGTGACTGAGATGTCGTTGCTGGGTTTGAATGTTTCGTTGACGGTTGAGCAGCCGATAATTATCACCTAGTAATTGTTTGGTGCCACGATAGGCGAGGATCTTTTGAGTTGTGATGTCGATCGCGATCGCCGTAACGGGAGATTGTAGCCCCATGCTCACGGCCACAATGATGTTCGACTGTCCTCGATATAAAGGTTTGCTGGGACGGTTAAAGGGTCGATCGAGTCGATCTAGAGTAGATTGAAGGCGTTTGACATAGTTATCTTGAGTGTCGGTACGATCGGGCTTTTCTGTCATTGTGACAAGCTTTTGAGTCGTACCTGCGGCTACTTCCTGTTTGACTAATTCGGTTCCTTCTGCGGTTAATAACCGAGTATTTAGGGTACAGGACAGATATAACTGATGGACCTTCCAAGGTTCGCCCTTGTCTTTCCTTGGTACCCAGATCAATTTAGCCGATCGCAATAAAAAGAGACTACTGGTATGTTGTCTTTTACTGGCTAACATGGTCTGGTAGTCAGACAGGAATCGTTGGAAATAGTGCAGTTGTCTTTGACCGCAACCGATTATAAATTCGTGTTCGCTAATACCGCCGATATGAAGACCAATCTTGCCTTGTTGGGTACTAAACCACATCAAGTCCATGTTGCTCTCTAATGTGATGGGAAAGGGGACTAAATCGGGTCTTTCCAATAACTGGGACTGCCATTGCGAGGCTTCGTCATTATCGACAGGAGCATTTTTAGTTGCTAATTCCAGAGTGGTGAGGAATCTTTCTCCTGTGAGATCTCGACCTTGTGGTAGACGGTTTTCTAGTTGCTGAGTGAGAGGGTGTTTGAAAAGGGGGGTAGGGGGTAAAAAAAGCTTTCAGGGGATAAGCTGAAGATACTTAGTCACAGCACCCTGAAAGAGATATGAATAAAGCATACTCCAGTAACTTGACCCAATGGCAGTGGGAATTAATAGA
>JANPJH010000080.1:0-1710 GCA_031425415.1 Chamaesiphon sp. VAR_61_metabat_425
CAAAGATCGAACCAGGTACAATCCTAAAAGCATTGGAAACAGCGATTCCAGCCTCAGCGATAGAACAGGCATTGAAGGATACAAAGGCAATCGAAGAGCGAAAACGAGCGTTGCCATCACATTTGGTGATCTGCTTAATTATTGCGATGAGTTTGTGGTCAAAAACGGCAATGAGAGGAGTACTGAAAAATTTAGTTGATGGTTTAAGCGAGTCTTGGGTCAAAGTTGGAGCATATTGGCAAGTACCGTGCAAATCATCGATTACTGAAGCCAGACAAAGAATTGGATCGCAGGTAATGTGTCGATTATTTCATTTAATAGTGCATCCGTTGGCAACAGTAAAAACGCCAGGAGCTTTTCTGGGAGGATTACGAATAATGGCAATTGATGGTAGCGTATTTGACATCCCAGATAGTGGAGAAAACGCCAGAGTATTTGGATATCCAGGTAGTCGTCCAGGCACAAAAGCATCATTTCCAAAAGCTCGATTGGTGATCCTAGTGGAAGCTGGGACGCACTTGATTATTGATGCACTAATTTGTCCTTATAGAATTGGGGAAAGAGTCAGAGCTAAAAAGTTACTCAGATCTGTCAGTAAAGGAATGCTATTGATGTGGGATAGGGGTCTTCATTCTTATGTAATGGTGATGACAACTCTAGCAACAGGAGCTGATTACCTGGGGCGGATGCCCAAAAATGTCAAATTCCCAGTAGATCGAGTTTTGGAAGATGGTTCCTATTTATCGTGGATTGCTCCAGATGGAAAGTCCAAGAAAAAAGGTGCTAGCAAAATCATGGTGCGAGTGATTGAATACACCATTGAGAATGATGGAGAACCAATAGTATATCGCTTAATTACCAGCTTGTTAGATACTGTTGCTTTCCCGGCTTTATTATTAGCGATGGAATATCACAAACGGTGGGAAGTAGAAAGTACTATCGATGAACTAAAAGTGCATTTATTGGGGCGTAAAACACTAATTCGTTCTCTAAATCCTCGCGAAGTTGTCCAAGAAGTTTATGGCTGGTTATTAGGACATTGGGCTGTTCGTTCGCTCATGTTTCAAGTGGCTGAACAAGCTGACATCTCTCCCTTGAGATTAAGTTTTACCGGAACGTTGAATGTTGTCCGTCGCGCTGTTCCAAAATTCCAACGCTTGGAATTAACGGAAATTCCCTTTTTTTAATCTGGTTAGAGACAGAGATTTTGGATGAACAGATTCCGCCGCGTGAATGCAGAAGCAACCTGAGAGTCGTTAAAAAAACTAGAGCTAAATTTCCCTCGAAAAAACCTATTCATCGGGGAGCTGGTCGAAAAAATGAAATACGTTCTTTCTCAATCGTCAGTCAAGTTTAGACCTTAACCGAACCGTATTGCGACTCTTCCTATCCACGCAAGAGGTCTATTAACTATGAGGGCAATCTAAATCGCTGGGTTAGAATACCTTGGGATGGACTAAATAATAATGCGAGGATAAATAATCCTGAAGATACAATTACAATCGCTGGGCCAGATGGCACATGTTTGAGATGAAAACTAATATATACTCCAGTCAGACTCGCAAATGCACCGATAACCGCACCCACAATCATCATTTGATGCAACTCTTTTACTAGCAAATATGCTGTCAAAGCTGGCCCCACTAATAGCGAAATCACTAGAATCACACCTACTGCCTGCATACTAGCGATGATTGTCAGCGTAATTGC
>JANPJH010000081.1:0-3394 GCA_031425415.1 Chamaesiphon sp. VAR_61_metabat_425
AGATGAAAACCCAGAATTAAAGACAAAGTTTGCCAAGTTGGCACAACAGTTAAGCGAGAATGAAGCAGCTATTCTGGTTGAGTTAAATGGGGCACAGGGACACTCGATCGATATTGGCGGTTATTATCATCCGGATCGGGAGAAAGTAATTCAGGCAATGCGATCGAGTGAGTTGTTTAATAGTGCGTTAGCGCAACTTACCAAAGGTGTCGATTCTTTGAGTGAGCTATGATATACATATAATTTCAACAATAACTATGAGGATTAATTATGCAAGCTATTTTTTGGACGATGGAAGAAGTTGCTGGTAGAGCAAAACAGTTTTACGAAAATGGTATTCGGCAAGAAGTCGAACACGGAGAAAATATCGGTCAGATGATTGTCATCGATGCCGAAACGGGTGAATACGGCATCGATTCAAGTGGTGTGGAGACAGCTATAAAGTTAAAGGATAAAAATCCTATGGCTCGATTATTCACCATCCGAATTGGCTATGATGTTGCAGTTGTTTTTGGCGGAGAAATGGAGCGAGTTGCTAAGTGATTCAAGGTAGAGTTGTCAACGGAAGACCTATTGTACAGGTCATATTTTTATTGCCAGGACAACCTAATTTTGGGATAGATTTTGTTATCGATACTGGCTTTAATGACTATCTAACCTTGCCACCACAAGCAATTAGTGTGATGAATTTGCCACTATATTCGAGTGTGTCCGTTCGTCTAGCTGATAATAGTGAATCTTTATTGCCGATACACATAGCGACTATTATTTGGGATGAAGAGGAAAAAGTAGTACCAGTTTTAGCTACTGGATTAAAGCCACTTTTAGGCACCAGTTTATTACAAAAATTTCGTTTGGAAATTGACTTTGATGTGAATGGATTAGTTTCAATCTATAAAATTTAGATGCGTTGACTTAGCCTCCGCTTTGCGGAATTGATATTGGCGGCTACTATCATCCTGATGCGGCGAAGGCAACTCAAGCAATGCGTCCTAGTGACACCTCTAATCACGCGATTTCCTCTCTGTTAGCGTAGCATTTGCAGTAACCGCGAGGCCATAGATTAGAAAATTATCAATAACTATTGCTAAAAATCAGCTAAATTAAATGGTAGTTCATTCAGTGAAATCCATGGCTGAGTTAAATTACAGACATTTGGTTATTGTTTCCAAATATTAAGTTAAATTTTTACTCGATCGCGTCTCAAAGCTGTTTTGTTTGCGACAATCAAAGGCGATGCTGATTTGCTAGCGATCGCGAACGGCACGCAGGGCACCCCTACAGAGTCTAAATTATTCAGGAAAAGTATTATGAAACTAGCTTATTGGATGTATGCAGGTCCCGCTCATATTGGGACTTTGCGCGTCGCTACTTCCTTTAAAAATGTTCATGCGATCATGCACGCACCGCTCGGCGATGATTATTTCAACGTCATGCGATCAATGCTATCGCGGGAACGGGACTTTACTCCAGTTACCACCAGCGTAGTCGATCGCCACGTCCTCTCGCGGGGTTCCCAGGAAAAGGTCGTTGATAATATTACGCGCAAGGATACCGAAGAGCATCCAGACTTGATCGTCCTTACACCTACTTGTACTTCCAGTATTCTCCAAGAAGATCTCGCCAACTTTGTCGAGCGAGCATCCCTAGAAGCTCAGGCTGATGTGTTGCTAGCAGATGTTAACCACTATCGCTTCAATGAGATGCAGGCTGCCGATCGCACGCTCCAACAGATCGTCCAGTTTTACATTGAGAAAGCTCGCAAGAAGGGCGATTTAGTTACCGAGAAGACGGCTAAACCCTCTGTCAATATCATCGGGATTTCCACCCTCGCCTTTCACAATAACCACGATTGCACCGAACTCAAGAAATTAATGGCAGATCTGGGAATTACCGTTAATGCGGTCATCCCTGAAGGTGCTTCGGTGGAAGAACTCAAACGTTTGCCTCAAGCCTGGTTTAACCTCGCTCCCTACCGTGAATTAGGGCCGATGACCACAGATTACCTCGCTGCCGAATTCGGGATGCCAGTGGTCGATACAACCCCGATGGGCGTAGTCGAGACAGCCAGATGTATTCGGAAAATTCAAGCTATCCTCAATGCTGGTGGTGCGGATGTGAATTATGAAGACTTCATCAACGACCAAACCCTGAATGTCTCTCAAGCAGCTTGGTTTTCCCGATCGATCGATTGTCAAAACCTGACAGGTAAAAAAGCGGTAGTCTATGGAGATGCTACCCATGCAGCGGCGATTACCAAGATTCTCAGTCGGGAGATGGGGATTCACGTCGTCTGGGCGGGGACTTTTTGCAAACCCGATGAAGAGTGGTTCCGCAAGGAAGTTGCCGGGTATTGTGATGAAGTAATTATCTCCGACGATCATGGCGCGATTGGCGATGCGATCGCTAAAAGCGAACCTTCAGCGATTTTTGGGACTCAAATGGAACGTCATGTTGGCAAACGGTTAAATATTCCCACCGGGGTAATTTCCGCACCAATTCACGTGCAGAATTTCCCGATCGGTTATAAGCCATTTTTGGGTTATGAAGGTACTAATCAAGTTGTCGATCTAATCTATAATTCCTTCACATTAGGGATGGAAGATCACTTGTTAGAAATCTTCGGCGGTCATGATACTAAGGAAGTAATTACTAAAGGAATCTCAGCTGATTCTGACTTGGGTTGGAATAAAGAAGCTCAAGCCGAACTGAATAAGGTACCTGGGTTTGTGCGGGGTAAAGTTAAACGCAATACTGAGAAATTTGCCCGTGATCGCGGTCAAGCAGTAATTACGCTCGAAGTAATGTATGCGGCTAAAGAAGCGGTTGGAGCTTAGATAAATCGATCGAGATTAGCTAGAGTCATCAAGTGGATATATTCGCTTGATGATTCAATTAATTCTCAACCGCTATTAAAATTATCCTGAAAACCTCAAACCATGTCACACAAAGCAATATTCTGGGTAAGCTTGATTAGTGTCACCACTATCCCTTTCATCCAAACAGCGAAAAATGCTTTTACTAAGTCGGACAACCAAAACTTGATAGTAAATCTCAGCCAAAAAGTACCTAATATCGCTCAAAATAATAAAGTCAAGCCAGATAAATATTTAACTCTAGCCGTCGATAAATATCGGCAAGGAAACTATCAAGCCGCAGTCACTAATCTCGATCGAGCAATTAAACTCAAACCCGATTATGCGATCGCTTATGACTTTCGGGGATTAATCAAATATCAAAACCTCAAGGACTTCCCAGGTGCATTGGCAGATTTCGATCGTGCCCTTGGCATTAATCCAAACTTTGTTACTTCTTATTATAATCGTGGTCTACTAAAATATAAAAAACTTAACGATCAGCCTGGTGGAATTGCCGATATGAAGGAAGCCGCTAA
>JANPJH010000082.1:0-12317 GCA_031425415.1 Chamaesiphon sp. VAR_61_metabat_425
AAAGTTCAAACCAAAATAGCCCGATCGCTCCACCACCTAAACAAATTGTTAGATCGATCGGGTGTAAAAAGGAGAAGCTAAATAATTGGCGTAAGAAGGGAAGATACAAGACGATCGCCAGAAAAACTAGTCCCCCACCGATCACCCACCACAGAGCAGAATTAGGCGATTTCAGTATTTTTAGGCTGAGGTGCGATGAAGAACTTTCGCTGAGAATTAGTCCTAAATTTACCAAAATTAACGTCGTAAATGTTAGAGTGCGAGTATCTAATTCGCCTTGATTACGATATAGTGCGCTGGTAAAGACAGCCAGAATAATTACTAAAATTCCGACCCCTTGAAGCACTGCCAACCTCACAGTTTTTCGGCCAAATAACGCTTCATTAGGATTGCGGGGTGGACGCTGCATCACATTCGCTTCACCAGGTTCAGCTTCTAAGACGATTGAGCAAGCGGGATCGATAATTAAATGTAGAAAGGCAACGTGAACCGGTAGTAATACTAGGGGCAATTTAAATAAAACCGGAATCAAAGACATCCCAGCGATCGGGATGTGAATTGCCAGCAGATATGCCATTGCTTTGCGGAGATTATCAAAAATTCGTCGTCCAATTTTGACCGCTTGGACGATCGAGGAAAAATCATCATCTAATAATACTAATGCCGCCGACTCACGGGCAACATCGGTACCGCGTTGCCCCATGGCAATCCCGATTTGGGCAGCTTTCAGCGCGGGAGCATCATTTACACCATCTCCCGTCATTGCTACAACTTCCCCCTTAGCTTGGAGGGCATTTACAAGCCGCAATTTTTGTTCGGGAACAGCACGGGCAAAGATATTGGTATTTTGAATGTGCTGCTGGAGTTCTGTGTCACTCATCCGAGCTAGTTCCGCACCAGTGATAATCTCTCCCGTTTGCGTTAATCCCACCTGATGGGCAATGCTGCGAGCAGTTTCGGGATAATCACCCGTAATCATCACCACGCGAATCCCAGCGGTGTAACATTCTTTAATCGCCGCAGCCACAGTAGGGCGCACGGGATCGGATAGTCCAACTAATCCGAGAAATTGAAACGGAAAATCATGTTGTTGCTCTGGTAAATGGTCGGGACTAAGCGACGGATGGGGCGGCAAAAATGGCGGCGGCGCGTCCAGTAGAGATGCTTTGGCAACACCTAACACTCGTAATCCTTGCCCTGCCAATTCACTGACTTGTGCTGCCAGAACTTGCTGCTGTTGGGGTGTAAAATGACAGAGATCGGCGATCGCTTCTGGTGCGCCTTTGGTGGCAATTGCATATTGTTGCTCATCTGCTGACTGCCACACGTGGGACATTGCGAGCAGATCCGGTGAGAGTGGATACGATCGCAACAACTTCCAATCGTTGTGCAAATGTTCGGTATGGGCGAGAGAGTATTCGCCCAACTCCTTAAATGCTTTCTCCATCGGATCGAAGGGATCGCGTTGGCTTGCCAGAATACAGAACTCGACCAATTCGTGAACGGTTTCTGGCAGTGGCACTTGGGAATGCAGGGCTAAATTATAAGGGTGAGAGTTTTGGGCAGCATTGTAGGCGAATAGCTGTTGTACCGCCATCTGATTTAGGGTCAGCGTCCCAGTTTTATCTACACACAAAACGGTTGCTGAACCCAGCGTTTCCACCGCTGAGGCGCGGCGGGCCAAAACGTGGTGCTGCGAAATGCGCCAAGCTCCCAAGACGAGGAAAATTGTCACGACAACGGGAAATTCATTCGGCAAAATTGCCATCGCTAGAGTGATGCCAGCTAGCACTCCCTTGAGCCAATCCCCCGTCGTGAATCCATAAATGACTACGATCGCGGCACAGAGGAATAAAGCGATGCCCAATAAACGACTGACTAACCGATTCATTTCCCGTTGTAATCGGGTCGATTCTGGCTGCACGTTTTGTAACGCCTTGCCAATCTTGCCCATCTCAGTCTGAGCACCGATCGCTTGAACTTGTGCTATGCCCTGTCCCTGCACCACCAACGTGCCAGAAAACACAAAGGGTAACTCATCGCCGCCTGGAGGTGCCATCGCTACCTTGCTTACAGCGGCAACCTTGCGAACGGGGAGAGATTCCCCAGTTAATAATGACTCATCTGTAGAGAGATTGTTACAAGATAGGACGATCGCATCCGCCGGCACTCGATCGCCTTCTGATAACACTAAAACATCCCCGATCGCTACTTCTCGCCCAGCAATCCGTTTGCGCTCTCCATCCCGAATCACCAAAGCACGAGGACTAGAAAGATCCCGCAAGGCTTCTAGCGCATGTTCGGTCTTGCCTTCTTGATACAGGCTAATCCCGGCAATGAAGACAACGAAACCCAGCAAAATCAAGGCTTCCTGGAGGTCGCCTAAAATCCAATAAATGACGCCACCACCGACTAGTAAGAGGAAAATCGGATCTTGAATTGTCTCCCCAGCGATGTGCCAGAGACTCCGAGCTTGCGCCGAGGGCAGTTCATTGTAGCCGTCCCGTTTGAGGTTGGCGATTGCCTCTCGATCGGATAAGCCAGCGATGGAATTAAGATTAACTGGAGAGATCATTGAGATATGGATATTAAATGACTGCAAATTCGCGATCGATCGCGCTCAAAGGGCGTTTGAAAAGTTAATTCTGCTGCTCAATTTAGGTTGGAGATCGATCCAATGAACTCCGATGAGGTTGGGGAGAACAATATGAGCATTTTTCAGGCGATCCATAGATCCAAGTCCGATCGACCACATCCCAGCAGCGATCGCGGCTTCAATTCCGGCGGCGGCATCTTCGACCACCACACAGTGAGCCGGATCGAGTCCCAATAGCTCCGCAGCGTGCAGAAAGATGTCGGGGGCTGGCTTGGGTGTCTCGACACTGAAACCATCGGCGATCGCATCTACCAGATCGGCAATGCCTAATTTTTCGATTACCGATCGGGCATTCTTGCTCGCAGAGCCGATCGCAATTTTAATTCCCGCTTGGCGTAGTTCGGCTAATAGATCGAGGACTCCTGGTAATACAGCATGGGGGGTGATGCTGGCGATCGATTCCACATAGTAGCGATTTTTGCGCTCCATCATTGCCTGGAGTGCGGCTGCTGAATAGTGCCTATTGCCCACAATTAGTAGCAGCGATTCGCGGCGAGCCACACCCCGCAAGGCTTCATTTGCCTGTCGATCGAAGGGTAATCCTTCTTCGTCTGCCAGTTTCTGCCAAGCTCGGTAGTGAAATTCGGCAGTATCTGTCAAGACCCCATCTAGGTCGAAGATAAAGCCCTGAATGTTTGGAGATCGATCGGGTGAGGGCGTGAGATCGAAGCTATGCCAAGTGCCGCGCCAGTGTAGTTTGAATTTGAGCCGAGTCCAAGTGGGCGGCAGATGGGGAGTCGCCACAGGGCCACTGTCTCGCAGTTGAACGCCGCCGAAGCCGAACACAACAGCTTGCCAAACACCGCCAGCGGAAGCCGCATGAATGCCGTCTCCGGTGTTGCCGCGATTATCTTCGAGATCGACTAGGGCTGCTTGAATAAACTGGTCGTAGGCATCATCAGCTACACCCAAATCGGCGGCGAGAATCGCGTGAATAGCTGGCCCCAGAGACGAACCGTAGGTAATGTCGGTGCGGGGCGCATAGTAGTCCCAGTTCTTTTGCAGCACGCTAGGGCGGTAGGGAAATGCTTGGGTGCCGCGCATCAGATACAGAAGCATCAGCACGTCGGGTTGCTTGAGTACCTGCCGCTGATTTGTGGCTTCAATTCCCAGCACGACTTGAATCGATCGATCTCGCGGCTCGTAGTCGGCTAAGTTGAGATCCTGGAGCTGAAAAAATCCCTCGAACTGCTCGATCAGCCCTGTTTCGGCATTATAGGGGATATATATCTGGGCGATCGTTGTTTGCCACAGCAGCAGTTGTTCCGGTGTGATTTTTAACCGCTGTGCCAGTTCGGCAGCGCAATCTGGAAACTTGAGCTGCAGCCATTCATAAACTGCCACAGCCCTTTCTAGATGCCACTGCACCAGCCGATTGGTGAATGTATTGTTATTCACCTGTTCGTGATATTCATCGGCACCGATCACCCCACACAGTTCGTATCGTTCTTGCTGGGCATTCCATTCCAATCGACTCATCCAAAATAGGGCAGTATCGAGGATAATTTCGGCTCCGTAGTCCCGCAGCCACAGATCGTCACCCGTGGCTTGCCAGTATTGCCAGACAGCATAGGCGATGTCCGCACTAATATGAATTTCGCGATCGCGACACCAAATTCGGACATCTTCGGCATAGGGGTCGTTCGGCATCGCCCACCGGGGTGTCACCTCATCGCCAGTGGCTGCACTTTCCCAAGCAAACATTGCCCCCTGATAGCCACTATGCCCTGCTTTATGCCTTGCGCCAGCCAAGGTGTGATAGCGATAGGTGAGCAAGTTGCGGGCGATCGCGGGTTGAGTGAAGCTGAAAAAGGGGAGAATAAAAATTTCGGTATCCCAAAAGATATGTCCCCGATAACCCAATCCTGACAACGTTTTAGCCGGAATGCTCACTCGATCGTTATGGCGGGATGCACTGATGAACAGTTGAAACAGATTGTAGCGAACTGCCAACTGAGCTTTGCTATTGCCCTCGATCTCAATATCGCTATGCTGCCAAAATTGTTCCCAGGCTTGCTGGTGCGCGTTAAGCAACACTGGATAGGCTGGTAGGCTAGCCAGTCTAGCTTGAGCCGCCAGCAGGGGTAGCTCCGTTTCTTGGGACGTAAACACTGTAACAACTTTTTCTACAGCGATCGTTTGGCCCACTGTCGCGAAAAAGGTCGTCGTCAAGGTGGGATAGCCGGGAGTATTTGTCACCTGTAATCCATTATCAGTCCCAGTTACAGCCATTCTGGCTGCCATGCCTAATTCGATCCGGGAACTGCGGGTGCGAACTTGGAGCCAAATCCCTTGCTCCGTCTTGCCCTGATCGAGCCGTTCCCAGTGGTCGAAGCCTTGATTTTGGGGATAGCCATTGATGCTGGCTTGCACTTCGAGCGTGCCATCAAAATCGACAGGGGTAATCTGGCACCGCAGAGCCAACACGTGGGGATCTGCCAAGCTCGCAAAGCGTTCAAATCGCAAATCTAATGTATTGCCAATTGGACTACGCCAGCGGATCGATCGACTCAAAATACCGTGGCGCAAATCCAGTTGCCGTTCGTAGTGAATGATTTCACCCCGATCGAGCCGAAACCGTTCTCCATTGACGATAACAACCAATGATAGCCAATCTGGACAATTGGCTAACTCGGTGTAAACCACTGGTACATCATCATATACTCCATGCACGAGGGTCGCTGGTAACGCATCGGGATAGCCCTCCTCAAAGCTGCCTCGCGTCCCTACAAAACCGTTGCCGATCGTAAATACAGTTTCGCGCGAACGTAAATGCGCTGGATTGAATTGAGGTTCGATCGCTGTCCAGTCTGTGTAAATCAAATTATCGGTGCTGGGAGTGTTCATGATTACCGCTGCATGTGTTCTGCTAAAATCTGCTCTGCTCTGGGTTTATAGAGAAGATAAAATAGGGCTTCCAAATAACGTTTGAGCGCATCATGGCGATCGAAATCAATGTAGTTCCAAAAGCTATAAATCTTGGCGAGTGCTAGAACTTGTCGGGTGTGGGCTGACCAGTTGTATTGGGTTTGAATGTGTTCGATGGCTCGATCGGCAATCTCTTGCCAATGTGCGGGATCGGTCTGGCACCGATCGAGAAAGTGGAGGATTTTTTCAGCGGTACCATCTAAGTCGGTGGGGTTGATATGAAAGCCATTGATACCATCTTGGATAATTTCTAGGGCACCGCCAAATTGAGTGGCAAAAGTGGGTAATCCAGAAATCATCGCTTCGAGGATCGTGCGTCCGGAGGCTTCAAATTTGGCAAAGTGAATAAAAATCCCTTGGCGAGCGGCGATCGATCGATAAACTTCGCCGAGATCGCCAGTGGGCAAGCGTACATCCAACCAGCGCAGATGTCCATGCAGACCGTACTGGTCGATGAGGGCGTGTAGTTTGGCTATCTCCTCGGCTTGGTCGGAGTTCCGGGTGTCTGCTACATCTAGAGCATTGGTCAGCAGAATCAGGTTGCAATGCGCCTGCAATTCTGGACTGCGACCAAAGCACTCCACTAGCCCTGCCAAATTTTTAATCGGCTCGATCGGCGCAACAGCCAGGATCGGACGTTTTTCCGGTCGGTCTAGACGACCTAAAATGTGTCCTTCTTCCTGCTCAAAGACCAGCGATTGAATCCGGGCAACCCGTTGGGGATCTTGATGTTTAGTCTGATTGGCAGGAAAGAATATTCGCTCATCCACTCCCGGCGGCACCCGATTAAACTTAGGACTAAATAGGTCAATGCCATTAGTCACATGGTAGAGATTAGGCATTGTAAAACACTTATACGACTCATACTGACCCATACTCTCCGGTGTGCCAACAATTTCTTGATAGGATGAGGTAATGATGAAGTCAGCGGCATTCATGCTAATCAGGTCGGCAGTAAATTGAGCGGAAAAGTGATATTGTCCCTCTAGGTCTTGCCAGTTAAGATTGCTGAATAAATATTTGGGCTTTTCCAGCGAATGAGCAATATTGCACTGGATTGCCTTCAGCCGATGTGCCAGCAGCGAAGCAACCAGATTGCCATCGCTATAGTTCCCAATGATTAAATTTGGTCTGCCGCCCAGTTTTGCCAGTAACTCCCGTTCGGCATCTACGGCAAAGCTTTCCAAATAGGGCCAAATCTCAAACTTAGAAATCCAGTTTTGCGTCACGGCGGGATTGAATGCCTGGAATGGTACGCGCAGAATCCAGGCATCGTCTGTATCCTCGACTTTTTCCCAGGGGAGTTCGCATTGCGTACCCGTACAGTTAGGAATCAGGCGGGTCAGCACGATTACTTGAGGCTGAATACCCAGTAAATCTAGCCCTGACTGCTGAATATCGGCGCGGAGTTGGTGTTCTAAATTCCGGGCTTGCTCTAGGACATAGGCAACTTGACTGCGGGTTTCTGGTCGTCCCAATGCGCTTTCTTGTCCCACCCAGCCATGAATCGAAATCAACACCACTCGAAAGACAACTGGAACGCGCGAGACAAAGGCTTCCAAAATCGCCGGTTCGGGATCGTCGATCAGGCGATTCAGTAGTTCCAGGGTTTCGCGAGCGCGAGCAACAGTATTGCCCCAACCTGGTTCAAATCCAACAGCTTGGAGATCGAGGTGAACGTTCTCATAAGGCAAATCTGCGGCATATTCACCCAAAAACTTGAGGGTGTGCTTGACTTGTTGGCATAGCTCGACACCGGACTGAATTCGATCGTTAATTAATAGCTGTCTGCCATCATGTTCGATCGCGTGTAGGGCATTAAACAACGCTTCCAACCAGTATTGGGATTCGGTCAGTAGTTTGTTGCACAGGTAGCGGTTGAGAAATGCTAGACCCTGACCGATATTTCTGGGGTCGTCGATGAGTGGAGTGTCTTGATAAAAAGGCTGAAAGTCGATGTTGAGAATATGCGGCTGGTAGCGATTAACTTGCCGATCGCGTACGTTGAGGAGATCGCCGAGTGTCATCTCCGCACTACTGGCAAAATCTGAACTGAGCCGCCACACCTGCTGGCTGGCAATCCAGGGTCGCACCACCAGCCAAATACTATCCTCATCAAAAATCATTTCATGGGTGTAGTTCATCAGCCGACTCAGCGAAGAGCTATGATAAGCGTGACCGGGCTGAGGGAGATGATGACAGTAATCGGCAAACGCTTGAAGAATCTCGTTCCGCAAAAAATAGGTTTTACCGGAAGTACTCAAGGTGTCAATTAACTGATGTAGATCTTTTTTCTCATCACTTTCTAAGACCGCTTGAATCAGTTTATACATGGGAGTAAGCTGTTACGCAGCTAAATTGAATAGTGGATTACGGGTAAGGGACAAGTAGATTAAATCATCTACGCCAAAATTCAATCCTATTTAAGACTCGGTTGCTTCCATCACTGGGCTGTAGTGTCCTAAGACAGCCCCACTGTTCAATCGAGCGCGATGTAATAAAGCCTTTTGTGCCGCCACCACATTGGCATCCTGACCCATCCACGTCTGCATCGCCGCTTGCTGGAGGGCGCGCCCATAGGAAAACGTTAAAACCCAAGGGAGTCGAGTTTTATGGCTATTCATGGCGTTGAGGTGGGCAGTTGCCGACTCGTCGCTCTGTCCGCCCGAGAGAAATACACAACCAGGTACCGTGGCTGGAACGCGATCGAGTAAGCACTTTACCGTTGCCTGTGCCACTGCTTCTACACTTGCCTGTTGAGGGCAATCTATCCCCGCAATTACCATGCTGGGCTTTAAAATCAGACCATCGAGCTGAACCCGATAGAGATAAAGTCGATCGAATACGGCATGGAGCACTGCTTGATGCACCTCAAAACTGCGCTCGATCGAATGGTCTCCATCCATCAAAACTTCTGGCTCAACGATCGGTACTAAACCGCCCTCTTGACACAGAGCGGCATACCGCGCTAGGGCATCAGCATTGGCTTCGATACAGAGTTGTGAAGGTAGATCTTTGCCGATAGTTATCACCGCTCGCCATTTCGCAAAACGAGCACCCAGACTATAGTACTCAGCAATCCGATCGCGCAATCCGTCTAGTCCCTCGGTGATGCGTTCGTTGGCAGTTCCAGCAAGGAGCTTGGCACCTGTATCAAGTTTGATTCCTGGAATAATACCTACATCCTGAAGAACTTGTGTAAATGGAACACCAGATTGAGTTGCCTGACGAATCGTTTCATCAAACAAAATCACCCCGCTGAAAAAATTCCCAATTCCTGGCGCAGTGAATAGCATTTCGCGGTAAGCACGCCGCATTTCCACTGTCTGGGGAATACCCAACTTATGAAATCGCTGATTGGCAGTCCCAAAGCTCTCATCGGCAGCTAGAATACCTTTACCCGTTGCGACCATTGCCTGAGCGGTTGCTTTCAGTTCTGCTGTGAACGCCATTACATTGCCTCCTTACTGCTTGTTTGCGAGTTAGATTTTTTTGGTTGCAATTCAAGCCACAAAGGTGATTAACTAATCCGTCGCCCCATAAAAAAATTGTAGGCAATACCGATCAGTGCCAAAACTAAAAGTAGGTGAATTAAGCTACCGCCAAGATGAATTGAAAATCCTAACGCCCAGAGAAAGAAGAGTACAATAACGCCAGTCCAGATTAGATTTAACATAAATTACCTCTTCTGCAAGGTGGAAAATAGTGTGAGCGAAGGTGTAAATAGACGATCTATTAACCGAGTAAATTTACTGTGGGGTTGGGTCGGAATCAACAGTAATTACAACCTGATTCCCAGTAATAATTCCAGCAGTCTTGGCTGACAGGACTGCTGGAAACAATCCAAAATAGTAGCTATATTTATGCCGAAAACTACTAGTTAATCGCTTTTTTAACTTCATCTTTCACGTTTTCGATCGTGTGACGAATTTTTGCCTCGGCCTGTTTTTCTTGACCTTCTAATCGCTCTTGGGGATCTCCAGTCAAATCCCCTACAGCTTCTTGAATTTTACCTTCGATATTTTTGGCGGTTGCCTTCGCACGATCTTTTAAACTCATGATGTGCTCCTATTTGAAATGATTAAGACTGTAATAACTTTTTGATATTTTTCTGATGCGGAGTTATTACCTTTAATACTAGGCTTAAAATGTGAAGATCTTGTGAGGGTGGGACATTGCCCGTTACTTCGGTCAAATTTTTAGGCTGGGTTTGGCTAGCTCATTAGACATTCGCTGAATGAGACTGATACGCTTCTAGCTGTGCCCGCAATTGAGCGATTTCCTGAGTTAGATCTAGCACCATTGCCGCTCCGATGAGGTTTAAACCCAAGTCTTGACGCAACCGCTGAAGCTGAGCAATCCGTGCAATCTCACGAGAATGCAGCATCGAGTCAGTTGATTCGATTACGCCTAACTCGACATAAACCTGCACAACCGCGATCGAAGTCTCAGTTATAGCTGCGGCAGATTCAAAGGTGTAGAGTTGCTCATCAGCAGGCGAAACTACGATTGTGGAAAGGCTGAAGGTCATAATTTAATCTCCTCTAACTGGGCACGGGGGTTAAAGTGCGTATGTGCCTGAATTTTTTCATAGCATTCTTGCTCGATCGAACTGAGATCTTGGGGCGTGACAATCTGAAGCTTGACGAGTAAGTCACCTCGTCCCCCTTTTGGCAACGTCCAGCCTTTACCGCGCAGTTTTAGCGACTGCCCTGATTTCACCCCTTTGGGTACTTTCATCTTCACACTGCCATCGGGCGTTGGGACACTAATTTCAGCCCCTAACACCGCTTCATCGGGGCGAATTGGCACTTCACAAACTAGCCGATCGCCTTCAAATCGGAAGAAGGCATGGGGCAGTATCTCGATCGTCAGATACAGATCGCCACGCTGTTGAGAGAAAGGACTCGGCCGACCCCTACCCTTGAGCCGAATCCGGCTGCTTGGTGTTGCCCCAGCAGGAATGCGAACATTAATCGTGTCATCGTCGAGTTGGAGCCGCTGTTGGACACCATGAAATGCTTGGGAAAATGTCAGCGCAATTGCGGCTTCTGTATCCGGTGCCGGAGCTTGAGACTGAAATCCACCCGTCGAGGTTTTACGTCCCGATCGACCTAGCAGGTCATTGATAAACGAATCAAAATTATCGTATTGACCAAAATAATCTTCAGTCGAGAAATTAGTGCCGCTAGGTGGCTGGGTTTGACTATAGTTAGGCTGGTTCCAGTGCTGACCAAATTGGTCGTATTTCTCGCGCTTTTCTGGGTCGGAAAGTACCTCATTTGCTTCATTGAGATCTTTGAACTTTACCTCTGCGTTTTTATCTCCAGGATTGAGATCGGGATGGTACTTGCGCGCAAGCTTGCGATAAGCCAGTTTAATTTCTCCAGAAGTTGCTGTTTTACTGACTCCCAGGGTAGCGTAATAGTCCTTAAAATCTGTTGCAGTTGGCATCAGTTACCTCAAAGTCACCAGAACTTTCAACTCCTAGATTGATTGATATCCATTCTAAATTTAAAATGTGAGGATTTTGTGAAGTAGCCATAGCAGAGGGGGGAATAGAGTTGAAAAATCAACAAGATCATGGCGTGAATCGAGGCTAATATCCGCAATTGAAGGCGTGGTCAATTCAGAGCCGGATCTCGCTCTTTCGTTCGAGCGTCCGCTTTGCCGAATCGGCAATCCGTTTAATAAACCCAGCAATCGGCACAGCCAAAAGTAGTCCGAGCAGTCCTCCCAATTGAGATCCCGTTAGCACGGAGATGAAGACAACGGCTGGATTGAGTCCCGTCATACCGCTCATCAACCGAGGAGCAATCGCATTGTCAATAATCTGACCAACAACGATCGCTACTAGCAAAACTTTTAGCCCCAGCCAAATATTTTGGAGTGCAAGCAGTGAGCTAATTACAATTACAGTGAGGGTGCCACCAAAGGGAATTAAACTGGCAAATCCAATCGTCAATCCAAATAGCAACCCAAACGGAATTTGCAGCAGTAGAAACACCGTCATGAGCGAAACACCTTGGATGGTAGAAACGATCGCTTGACCTGCAAAATAACTTTGAAAGCTGTGCCGCAGCGAGTCTTGAATTCGCTCATTCCAGGGTGCTGGGAGCCAACTCCATAATCCATTCCACAATGATTCGCCACTAAACACTAATAAAATTGTTAGAACCAGAATCAAGAGCAAATTCAAGGCACTATTAATCGTATCCAACGCCAGGAAAATTGCTTTGCGTGATGCTAGTTGCAGGGTTTGAGTAACTCGATCGGTCAATCCTGCTGTTACATTAGTAAGATCGATCGGAATATTTTGGAAAACCGGGAGGGTACTGAGATTAACAACTTGCTGCTGTGCTGCTATCAGCCAAGCTGGTAGACGATTGACAAATTCCTCCAACTGTCGAAATACGATCGGTAATAGTCCAAAGCCGATCGCGCCTACTAAGAGAATTGCGATAACTAGAACTAACCCAATTGCTAAAGCTCGTGGTAGTCCACGTTTTTCTAAAAAGACGATCGGATAGTCTAGTAAAAACGTCACCAAACAAGCAGCAATGACAATGCTAGAAATCGGTTGTAAGAAATGATAAAGTAGCAAAATTAGCCACCCGTTTAGAAAGACTAACGGGAAGGTTAAGCTAAATTTGAGCCATTGGGGTAGTTTTTGGTAAGAGAGCATTTAGCGATCGATTGCTACTATTTTAAACTTGTTGTTCCGATCTAATTC
>JANPJH010000083.1:0-15891 GCA_031425415.1 Chamaesiphon sp. VAR_61_metabat_425
CATTTGCTGATGCGTTGGCCGCCTTTCGGACAGCTATGTCTTTTCGCTTCTTTAATTGGCTGACTCAGAACATCGATGTCTTTGCCGCTCATCAAGCCAATTTAGGCTTGATTTGGGCTTGATTTTGTTTAAGTCCCATTAGCTGTTCTAGTTTTTATCGATCGAAACATACCCCATTTTGGTGCGTTCACCCTGATGTCTTACCAGGCTTTGTACTCGATGCTAGATTTTTATGGATCTAGCTTAGTTGACGATCGAAATCAAGAAAATAACAATCATGAAAATCGGAGTTAAATTCAATCAATTAACTTATGCAAAGTATCTTCAAGTTATTGAATATCATCAAAAATACACAGACTTTAACATACTAGGTTTATATCGATCGCTCCTTGAAAATGACAAACTAGATTTAGCTCAAAAAATTGCCATTAGGGACTTAGCACACGATAAATTTCTCAAAACATTTGAATTTTTACAGCTCAAAGATCCATATACTTACATCCAAGTATCCACGATTGGTGAAATATTAACCAAAGCTGATGAACGCCAACTTTGGCAAAATGTCCGCAGCAATCAAGAAAAGATCCTCAAAGATAAAAGAATCAAACATCGCAATTTTGGTATTTACTCAAAACATGATTGTGGCTACGATAATTGTCCTTACAATGGCGTAATGATTCACCAAGACGGTTTCCTGACAGAATCGACAATCAGCTTTGATTCAGATAATCACCGATGGGCAAGACAATTGAAAGCTCGCAGAGAGGCAGCCTCAAATCGAAACTTTAGAGATAACCAAGCTGAAACAGCCGATCGACTTACGACAGATTTTTAGTTACCAATCGGGGTAAAGGGATAGGAGCTGGAAAACTGATAGAAGAAACCCTAAATTGTTAATCTAGGGTTTTAATGTGAAATATAAATCGCACAATTTATAATTATTGTCACGATCGGCTAGATCTTAGTTGTGAGATTTATTGCCTTTTTTAGGTGCAGATTTGGTCGCAGGTTCGGCGATCCCATTGAGGGGGTGAATGCTGACAATTTTTCCGCCTAAATACACAATTCGCTGCATCGTTTCATTCATTCGGCTGAGTGGAACTTGCATAAACGTATTACTACTGGTGCGAATCTGACCATCACATCGATTAGTCACTTCATTTTGCTGCAATCCAGTTACTTCATAGACAAAGATGCGATTTTCTGAAGTAACACTAGAACCTCTGGAAAAGGCTGATTGTCCTAACATAGTTTTATACCTCCGATTTAACTACTGAGCGACTGTGACACTAGCGATTTTGCCACCGATTTTATGAATTTGTTGCAAGGTGTTAGATAGTTGCTCGTAGGGAACAATAAACTCTTTGTTGCTCCGACGCACTCGCGGATAGCGAGGTAAACTAATCCCCGCGACTTCGATTCGGTAGAGCCGTGCGGATTCACCTTGAATCGATCGACCAAATACGCGATTTGGCATCATACTTTGGGTAGTAGGTTGATAGGCAAACCCATCATTGTTGCCACCAGAAGGCGGAACAATGGCGGAAGTATCATTGGTGCCAAGTTCAATCGCTAACCGCGATTTAGTGCCAGCTACTTGAGATCGATCGCTATTAGCATAACCGCGATAGAGCCGGAACATCCGAGGAAATCCTGCTGTTTTCTGCCCAACTTGGTTCGAGAATCCCCGATAATAGGGAACGATCGAATCACCAAAATTAGTATCATATTCAGCCGAATCAATATATGAATCAATATCGGCATCAGCACCGTAATTTTGATATCGATCGAGATGTTCAACTACTTCAGACTCGTCATAGGGAGCACGTCCGAGTAAATGTTTAAAGTTTAATTCGATCGCGCGCGTCTGGAAAACTGGGTATAAAAATTTGGTTTTGTATAACTCAGATTTAGCTACACCCCGCACAAATTCCCGCACAGTAATTTGACCGTTACAGAGTAGAGATTCGAGTCCAATTAGCCGTTCGCTATTCATTAAGTAGTCATTACCTAAGACATGACGATAGACTGCACGGATGACTATTTGAGCCTCTGCTGCCGACCAGTTAGAACGTAATTCGAGTGGCTTGCTATCGCTGTAGGCACTGGTGCCTAGGCGGGAAGCCCCTGTTGTAATTGCCACAGATTTTCTCCTTTGTGTATTAGGGTAGGGGATTAGGGATTAGGAAGTAGGGAGTAGGAACGCAGCAACGCTGCACCCTCTACCCTCTACCCCCTAAACTTATGCTCGATCGATACTCAAAATCCGACTACCACGTTGATTGAGACGTTGGAGCGTACTGTTGAGTTGTTCGTAAGTGACTAGACACTCGCTTGCACTGCGCCGGATTTGGGTAGTGCGGCTGCGATTGGCTTGGACGATTCGCACGCGGTACATTTGTCCGCGTTCGCCTTTGACATTCCCCACTAAACCACGGCCTAAATTTGGCGTGCGGATGGAAGTGGCGGAATTGTGAGCGAGTTCTTCAGTTAAAGCCGCACTTTTGTTCTTGCCTTGAGCGCGATCGCTATTAGCATAACCCTGATACAGTTGGAACATCCGGCTAAAGCCAGCACTTGTTTGTCCCCGTTGGGTAGCAAAGCCGCGATAGTAAGGGACAATGGCATCGCCAAAGCTCTCTTGATATTCCAAAGATTCAATATAAGAGTCAATTTCAGCAGCATAACCGCGATCGATAAACCGATTTACATGTTCGGTAATCTCTGCTTCATTTGCCGGAGCGCGACCCAATAAGTGCTTAAAGTTCAATTCAATAAACCGAACTTGTGGAGTAGAATAAAAAAACTTTTGTTTATATAGTTCCGATTGTGCCAATGCCCGCACAAAATCTCGCACGGTTATATCTCCTTGTCGGAGCAGCGATTCCGCACTGGTTAAGCGTTCGCTTTCCATGATGTGGTCGTTACCGAAGACCTGCCGATAAGCAGCCCAAGTTACCGCCCGCACATTATCTTCTGACCAGTTGGCACGCAGTTCTACTGGTGAGTTACCAGCAAACGGCTCGAACCCCAACTGTCTTGCAGCCATAGAACTTGTCATAGTATCAATGCCTCGATTTACAGATAATTACAACAATCCCAGAACTAGAGGACATCATTCGTTCCTACTCAATGAGCACGAAAGACACCCTTCAGTTCTGGGAATCAGGAGCCAATTAGCTTAAAGCGTTAATTGCATAATCGATGTAGGAATTAGCTTCACTAGCAGAGTCACCAGAAAGACCGTGATTAGCTTTAATATATTTGAGAGCTTCTACATACCAGCTAGGAGACAATTCAAAGGTGGAGTTGATTTCAGCTAAACCACCAATCAGGTAGTCATCCATCGGCCCAGTACTACCAGCAATCAGGCAGTAGGAGATCATTCGCACATAGTAACCAATGTCACGGGCACATTTAGCTTTACCACGAGGGGTAGATGCGTAGTTATGACCTTGCATGGAAGTGGTGTAGGGGAATTTTTGGTAAACTGCGTTAGCAGCACCATCAGCCAAGCTTTGAGCTTTGCCAGCTAAAGCTTTAGCGGCATCGAGGCTAGCAGTTGCCTGACGAATCCGCCCAAAAGCGACTTGCAGTTCGGTAGAACTCAAGAAACGACCTTGGGAATCGGCGGTAGCTACAGCTTCGGTTAAAGGAGTTTTCATTTTTAGTCCTAAATTTTTTTGAATGGTTTACAAGTTAAAGACTTAGGAGTAGTTGATAAATTAAATGGGATTTAAAACTTTTAGTTTTGTGGCGATCGATTTCTCATCGAACCCAGCCAGCAAAACTATCCACGATTAATTATCCACTATTCACTAGTTGACTAACCTACTGCGGATGCGGCACGATCGAAGTAACCACCGAGTTCAGCCATCAAGGAACTACAGTCACCTTTGGTGATCCCATTGGGGTCATTTGCAATTGCAATTGCAGCAGCCTTCATTTTGTTGATCCCTTCAGCGACGGAACCGCCAGGAACGCCCAGAGCGAGGTAAGTTTCGCGCAAACCATTGAGACAACGATCGTCAAGTACGCTAGCATCACCAGTGAAAGTAGCATAAGTAACGTAGCGAAGGACGATATCCATGTCCCGCAAGCAAGCAGCCATCCGACGGTGGGTATAAGCATTACCACCGGGCGCAATCAGGTTTGGTTGCTCGTCAAATAGCGAACGGGCTGCGTTAGCGACAATTGCCGAGGAATTGGAAGTGATCCGGTTAACAACATCAATCCGTTTGGTACCTTCAGCTACCATCGCTTTGAGTGCATCAATCTGAGAATCACTAGCAAATGAACCTTGTGCATCTGCTTGAGCAACCACTTTAGTGAAAGCATCTAACATGTAATAATCTCCTACATCATCGAACAGGATTTAATATAAAGTTCAAAAATCAATCGGTGAATATTGAATTGCCCAACCAAATTAGGAAGCATCGAGGAAAAAGCGATCCGGCTCAAAGCCATAGGTCGATCGCTCATGAGACATGAAAATACAGTTTCAATCCTCAATTTAATCGATGCAAAATTTTAGAGAGTTTAGTCACCGATTTCTTCAAATTGATTGTTCCTACAGCGATTAACCACTACAAGATATTATTTGAAGAATTTGGATTTCCAGTCTTCACATATCGGAAATTCAATGACTTTTGAACCACGTTTGATTAAAGCAATCTTGTTGTGCAATTTTTGTGCAAATTATCTGCACATACCTGAAAAATCAATTAAGAAATGTTAAGACTTTAATAAATGCAAATCTAGTAAGCGTTTCAGACATGCGATCCCTGAGATTTAGTCGCTTTAATGTAAATTAATCGTTGCATTAGTTCATGTTTGTTAATCAGTGATTTCTAAATGTTAATCTAGGTTATGCTCGATCTAGCTATACGTGTTTTGCACATTCGATCGAGTAAAGTTAGCGATTAAAATATATATTTAATCTTATGGAAACATCATTGCGCACTAAACAATATCCATTAATTAGACAGTTAGCCGATCGAATTGAAAGTGTCTGGCAACAACATTTAGATCTATCGCCTTACCAAATTCCTGAAGATTTAGGCTACGTTGAAGGTGCCCTGGAAGGCGAACGATCCACTGTCAAATTGCTAGTCAAACCCAACCCCTAACTTCGCCAACCCAAATCAGCAATATTTTAGCCCGTCAACAATATTACTGCGATCGCCAACAACAGAACGATAAAACTCGTCGGGTGTTAGAAAAATCCTTCGGGACTGAATGGACCGATCGCTACATGACAACGATGCTATTTGACTATGCGACTGTGTGAACAGGTAGTCATTTAGACTGAAGTCGTGCCAATCGGTGGCGGATGCGCTGGGCGAGTTCGCCGCCCACGATCGGTTTGCATAGATAGTCATCAGCACCAACGCTGAAGGCTTCCTGCTGGGCGTGGGAATTAGTTACCCCGCTGAGAAATAAAATCGGCAATCGTTGCCAGGAAGGGTCACTCCGGAGGACTTGGCACAATTCCAAACCGTTAATTTCAGGCATCTTTAGATCTAGCACCAAGGCATCTGGGCGCACTGATTGTAATACAGTCCAAAACTGTTGCGGATCGGCGAGGGTAGTTACTTTTAGCTGCCAGGGTTGGAGTAATTTAGGTAGGGCGCGCAACCAATCGAGATCGTCATCGACGATCATTACCTTTACTGGAGCGGTTGCCGTCTGGAGTAAAGAAGTGGCTGCTGTAAAAATTTGCGTGGTAGTTAAGCCAGCGGTGGCAATAAATTTACCACCATTGCGGACTACCGCCAATCGCTGATTCAATCCATCGCGCTCTCCGAGTACTAATATGAACCAATAAGGAAACCGTTGATTGACGCTGCGGATAAAGTTTAAAGTAGTACTAGTTTCTTGACTAGCCCAGAGGCTAACTAAGACAAGAGTAGGTGAGATTGGATTGACAAGCTCCTTGGGGACAGTCGAAAGATAATTGTTTGCAGCCTCGATTGTTGATAATATTAGGGTGCTGAAGCCGTTGTCTTCAGCCATCGCCGTCAGGGATGGGGCTAAACTTGGATCCAAATCGACAAGCAATAATAAGGGAGAATCAGGATTAGGTTTAGTAATGCTCTGACTGGGTTCGCTCCGCTCAATTTCAGCGATCAATTCCTCAATCAGGGTGGGTAAGATGGCGGCTTCGGTGGGGGTAAATTCGATCGATTGACGATCTTCCAGTAATCGTTCAATTTGACGGGCAATCTCCATTGCTGACAGCAAGGAAAACACCCCTAAGGTACCGACTAATTTATGTGCTTGTTGATGTGCTTGTTGTTGATCGAGATCGGTGTTGTTTAATATTAATCGATCAATTGTCGCCTTTAGTTCGATCGATCTTTCCAGACATTGAGGTTTAGTCGTCAGCCAGGTATCCTGGAGGAATGCTAAATATTTCGCTTGTTGCTGATGAGCATGGATTGGTTGAGAATCATCATCACAATCATCTGGTAGGGACAATTCATGAATTTCCCCTACCAGATGGTGAGAAGTTTCTTGAGGTGATTTGAGATAATAGCCACGTCCATGAATGGTGGCGATCGCATCCGGCGGAGCACCTACGGCTTGGAGCTTGTGGCGCAGTCGTCGTAAATGCGATCGAACTGTCGCCTCAGCCGGAAAGTCATCAGAAGACCACAACTTATCGATAATTTCATCACTACTAAAAACGTGATAACTGTCGCGTAAAAATAGTTCTAATAAATCATACTCTTTCGTAGTTAGGGTTAAAATTTGACCATTATAAGTGACTTCACAACTACTAGGATCGAGTAACAAATCTCCCCAACTTAACAGTGGGATGGGATGATTGATACTGCGGCGACTTAAAGCACGCATTCGCGCCATTAATTCATTAATCTCGAAGGGTTTGACTACATAATCATCTGCACCGGCATCTAATCCTTGTACTTTTGCCGTGGTATTATCTTGGGCAGTTAAAAGCAAAATTGGTGTAGTACAACCGGCTCCACGTAACCTTTTACACAAACTAATCCCATCTAACTTGGGCAACATGATATCCAACAAGATCGAGTCATAATCAAAGGTAGACGCATAAGTCCACCCCATTTCGCCATCCTTAACCACATCGACAATATGATGCTGAGAACTCAGACTTCGAGTTAATAGGGCAATTAGGGCATCATCATCTTCTATTAGCAGAATTTTCATCTTTTTACCAATTGAGAATTTTGCTAATTCGATCGGGCAAATCGAGCGAATTAAACGGTTTAGTAATCACGCCACTCACTCCAAGATCGTTAAGTTGTCGGCGTTCGCTAGCTTGGGCTTTGGCAGTCAGAAATATAACGGGAATTCCAGCAGTAATTGGATTAGCTTGCAGTACTTTAAAAGTAGTAATTCCATCTATTTCTGGCATCATTACATCGAGCAAAATTGCATCAGGAAGTTCTCTTTCGGCGATCGCAATACCCGTCTTTCCACCGCTCGCAAATAATACCTCCCAACCAGCCGCTAGTTTGATGCCAAATTTGACAACTGTTTGGATCGCTTCTTCATCATCGATCATTAATAACCGTTTATGATTCATAAATTCGGTCATGTCTTTGCCCCTAATTTAAGGCTGGTAAGGTGAATGAAAAATTGCTGCCGCTCCCCAGAGTACTATCTACCCAAATTTTACCGTCGTGTTGCTCGATAATTTTGCGACAAATTGTTAACCCCAAACCCGTACCGCCTTTTTTGCGGGAATCGGAAGAGTCTACCTGCTGGAATCGCTCAAAAATACTTTCTAATTTATTGGTGGGAATTCCTTGTCCCTCATCTCGCACTTGAAATAAGACTGAATCTGCCTGATTAGCTTTAGATTTTGGTGGTTTGCGCCCTGAGTGAACTGGTTTAGATTGAGATTCCACCGTTAACCACACAGTACTACCAGCAGCGGAAAATTTAATCGCATTACTAATTAAATTAGTCAAAGCTTGAACGATGTAATCTGCATCCACCCATAGCGGTATATCTAGGGGCTGATGGACTAGGGTAATCCCATGCTGCTCCGCCATCGGTTGCATCGCTTCGACGGCATGAACCATCAAATCAGCCGCCGTAGAGGCTTGTTTTTCCATCGTCACCGCCCCTGATTCGATCCGTTGGAGATCGAGGACGTTATTCACCAGTCGCACTAGACGTTCGGTGTTTTCATCAGCGATCGATAAGAGTTGTTGTCCGTCAGCAGGGAGAGTGCCCAACTTTCCGGTAGCCAGGATTTTGAGGGCACTGTGAAGGGATGTTAGGGGTGTGCGCAGTTCGTGGCTGACAACAGAGATAAATTCATCCTTCATCCGTTCGATCGCCTTGCGATCGCTGATATCAGTGGTTAGAGCAAAGAAACCACTGACTCGATTGTCCAGATCCAGATGGGGAATATAGGTAACATTAACCGATCGAGTAGTCCCATCTGGGAGATTAATTTCATTCTCGTAGGTGACAACCTGTCCAGCGAGGGCAGCTTTAACGTGAGGTTGGATGCGTCCATAGCCATCTTCCCCCCAGACTTGGCGCATGTGTGAACCATGAATCGTGGTTAAAGACTGTCCCAACCAGTCAGAATAGGCTTGGTTATTAAATTGGTAACATTCTCGATCGTCTACATAGGCGATTAAGACTGGGAGGGTATTGGTAATCAGTCGCAATTGCTCCTCACTCTGACGCAGGGCGGCTTCTACCTGAGTGCGATCGTTTATTTCCTGTTGCAGGCTATAGTTTGCCGCTTGGAGTTCCGCTGTGCGTTCTGCCACAATCTCCTCTAAATGCTGCCACAACTCCCCTTGAGCCAGAGCGATGCTAATTTGATCGGCAAGCTGTTGCATCAGTTCTAGCTCAAAATCCACCCACTGGCGGGGTCGATCGCATTGATGGGCGATTAATAGTCCCCACAGAGCATTCTGGGGTGGGGCGGAGCGCGGTGGGTGAACGCTCAAACTATGTAAAATCGGGACGATTAACTTCGCTTTTACTTCAAATTGTTGAATAAATTCTACTAAGCAATCAGCGATTTCCGCGCTCGAATCCTGGACATTGACGATCGCTCTGACTCGTCCTTGGGCATAGAGTTGTTGATATTCCGGCGGGAATACTTCCTCTGGAAATTCCATCCCTAAAATCGCCGAATATGCGGGTAATACTGCTTCACTAATTGGTTTCCCCGTACCATCGGGCAAAACTTGATAAATCAACACTCGATCGGCTTGTAAAATCCGCTGGACTTCAGTTACAGTAGTGCGGAGAATTTCTTTTAGTTGTAACGATTGGCGAATTTTTAGGGTAACTTCAGCAAACAATTCCACCCGTTGCCGTTCGCGCTGTAATTGTAAGGCTGAGTGTGTTGGCTGATTAATCTCTTCTAAACCAGTACAGTGAGAAGAAGGTTTTCGTTTTGGTTTAGAAGGTTTACTTTTCACTCGATTTATTCTAATACTAAATTAACGTCGGTGTGATTTTTGGACATTCATCTGATATTGTGTTACTTACAATTTAATGAGTAGCCATGCCCACAGCAGAACAGGGTCTTGCCTGTATTCAAGTATGTCAAATGCTCTCAAATGGATATCAGCCAATTCATGTATTTAGGTACAATGAAAATACTAAGATCATTTTTATCCTGGCTGGTGTAACTGAAAGCCTAGAAATCTTGATTTTCCCTAATGGTCGATGGAGATTTAACAATGAAGAAGTCTGACTACAGTAAGATGACTCGTCAAGAACTAAGAGCTTATATTTTAGCCAATCGAGATGATGATGATGCGATCGAAGCTCTGATTCAGCTCGGCAATCCGAATATGCCCACATATCCATTTCCGCAAACTGAAGCAGATTTTCAGGCGATGGCAGATATCCTCAAGCAAAAACTTGGTAGTAGAGAATAGATAGATAATCGGATACCCGACTGATGTTAAAAGTCGGGTATCGATCGATCGAGTCACTTAAACTGAGATTTAGATTGAGATTAAGTCACGCCAAACACCACCACTAAACCCAACACCGCGCCAAAGATAATCAGCGCATAGAATTGAGCGCGCCCAGTTTCTAGGTATTTTAGACCCTCACCACCGAGTAAGGTGGCTAAACCAGCCAGGTTTACCGCACCATCAACCACACGATAATCGACTTCCATGACCTGACGAGCAACTCGACGTAAACCAATCACAAATACACTGTTGTAAATATCATCGATGTACCATTTATTCAGCGATAAATTGTACAAGGTCGGAATTTTAGACGCGATCGCACTTGGATCGATTTTACGGGTGAGATACATTAGGGACGCTAAAGTAATCCCGATCAAACCGATCCCGACGGAACTCCCACCCATAATCAGGAACTCAGTTAGATCGAACTCATGGGCGTGTTCGACAACTTTCCCAGGTGCAGAAATAAACGCCTCAAAATAGTTATTAAATGGTGTGCCAACTAGCCCGATTAAAGCTGATGGAACTGCTAGCACAACTAACGGTAAAGTCATGCTCCACGGCGATTCATGGGGTTTCGAGGCATGACTGTGACCGTGCCCATCATCGTGAGCATCATGATTACCCGAACCTGAAGCAGCAAGTAAGCGATCGCGAATCACTTTATCATTGCCTCGGAAACTGCCCTCAAAGGTCGAGAAATACATCCGAAACATGTAAAACGCAGTCATCCCTGCCGTAGCGAAACCAACCAGCCACAACAGCGGATTTGCGGCAAATGTGGCACCAAGAATTTCATCCTTTGACCAGAAGCCAGCAAAAGGCGGAATCCCCGAAATTGCCAGGGTACCGAGAAAGAAGGTGGAAGCAGTGATGGGCATGAATTTCCGTAAACCACCCATCAGCCGCATATCTTGGGCGAGGGCGGGATTGTGTCCGACGACTTCTTCCATCCCGTGAATCACCGAACCAGAACCCAGGAACATCATCGCTTTGAAATAAGCATGAGTCATCAGGTGAAATAATCCGGCGGAATAAGCCCCGACACCCATAGCCATCACCATATAGCCCAGTTGGGACATGGTGGAGTAAGCCAGACCTTTTTTGATATCATTTTGGGTAATCGCGATCGTCGCACCCAAAAAGGCTGTAGTTGCACCCGTCCAGGCGATCGTATTCATCGCGATCGGGATATCCTCAAATACAGGATACATCCGGGCGATCAGGAATACTCCCGCTGCCACCATCGTCGCGGCGTGAATCAGTGCCGAAATTGGGGTAGGCCCTTCCATCGCATCTGGTAGCCAAACGTGGAGCGGAAACTGAGCAGATTTAGCGACAGGTCCCATAAAGACGAGAATCGCGAATAGGGCGGCTAAACCACCACCAATCGCCCCTGATTCGACGAGTTCTTGGAGTCTGTCACCCATAATTTGGAAATCGAAGCTACCAGTTGCCCAGTAAATCCCCAACATCCCTAGTAGTAACCCAAAGTCACCGACGCGGTTGGTGACAAATGCTTTTTGACAGGCATCAGCCGCTGCTTTGCGATCGTACCAGAAACCGATCAGCAAGTAGGAACACATCCCCACCAACTCCCAGAAAATATAGACCTGTACGAGATTAGGGCTGATGACTAGTCCCAACATCGAGGAGCTAAATAAGCTTAGATAAGCGTAAAACCGCACGTAACTGGGATCGTGCGACATATACCCGTGGGTATAGATCATCACGAGTAGCGCAACAGTTGTGACGATGACCAACATTAATGATGTCAGATGGTCGATCGTGTAACCCATATTCAGATGAAAATTTCCCGCAGATGCCCATTCAAAGGAACGAATATACACGGGGTGTCCCTGAAACTGACTGGCTAGCAAGGCGAAGGACATCACCATCCCTGCACCAATTAGCGAAATAATCAGGACTGCATTTAGTTCGCGCAATCCATTCGTAAATTTATTCAGCGAAATCAATCCCAATCCGACTAGCATCGCCCCAGCGAGGGGAAACACTGGAATCAACCAGGCGTAATCGTATAATGGTTCCATGTATGTGCGTAAAATCTAACAATCGAGGATGAACAGACTAAGCTGTTGTGACTGATAACTGGAGTGGATGAGTACCACCGGTTAAACTGGTAGGTGTTATGTAAGTCCTCATCTATTGTTCCCAATTACTTCATCATCAATGTTTAGCTGACGATGGGCGAACATCCATTCGCTCGGTTTTGCCATGAGCAATTATACCGATACCCACCAGTGCTATCTTATCGCGCTCAGTGAGTAATGACTGTCCAGATCGATCGGATTCAATTAAGATAAAGTTGGATACTGCGTAACATTTTTTAACAATGCTGACCGAGAGTTCCGAGTCACCAGCAACTAATTCTCACCCACTGCTGAGCAAAATCCTGTTTGGACAAGAGCCTAGTCGCGAGCTGTTCGGGATTTTGGTCGTGTATGCCGTTCAAGGCATCCTGGGTATTTCCCGCTTGGCGGTGAGTTTTTTCCTCAAGGATGAATTAGGCTTGTCGCCCGCCGAAGTAGCTGCGTTGACGGGGATAGCTGCCTTACCGTGGGCGATTAAACCGGTGTTCGGGTTTATTTCTGATGGGTTACCAATTTTTGGTTACAAACGACGACCGTATTTAGTTTTATCTGGTTTATTGGGTGTAGCTGCTTGGTTGGGGCTAGCAAATTTCGTTCATTCCTCTACCACTGCAACGCTAGCGATCGTGATGACTTCACTTTCGGTCGCATTTAGTGATGTAATTGTAGACTCTCTCATTGTCGAACGCGCCCGGAGTGAATCGCTAAGTAAGTCTGGTTCGCTCCAATCTCTATGCTGGGGTGCGTCTGCTCTAGGAGGACTGCTCACCGCTTATTTTAGTGGGTTGCTACTTGAGCATTTCACGACTCGGACTGTCTTTATGCTCACGGCGGTGTTTCCGCTAATTGTCTCGGCGATGGCGTGGCTGATTGCGGAGGAACCCGTCAGTCAGGGTAGCAGCGAAGGCAAGGTAATTGTCAAAGCGCAAATGCAGGAATTAGTGCAGGCAATGAGTCAAAAAGCGATCTGGTTGCCGACATTATTTCTGTTCATCTGGCAATGTACCCCAACCGCCGAATCAGCTTTTTTCTATTTCAGTACTAATGAGTTAGGTTTCACGGCAGAATTTCTCGGACGGGTACGACTGGTGACTAGTTTAGCTTCATTGCTAGGTGTATGGTTATTCCAACGCTTTTTAAAAACTATTCCTTTCCGCCAAATTTTTGCCTGGACGACGATATTATCATCTCTATTGGGTTTAACAGCGTTACTTTTGGTTACTCATGCCAATCGAAGTTTAGGCATTGATGACCATTGGTTCGCCCTGGGTGATAGTTTGATTCTGACAGTGATGGGACAGTTGACATTTATGCCAGTGCTAGTATTAGCCGCTAGATTGTGTCCGCCAGGGATTGAAGCAACTCTATTTGCAACATTAATGTCAGTGCTAAATTTATCAGGCTTAGTATCTAAAGAAGGTGGGGCATTGTTAACTCATCTGCTTGGAGTAACCGATACCAACTTTGATAAATTGTGGTTACTAGTGTTAATTACTAATTTAGGCAGTATCCTGCCATTAATATTTATCAATTGGTTGCCAAATGAAGACCCTCAACTAATGACGATAGACCAAAGAAATATGCCTCCAGCCAGTGCGATCGAGCATCAACAAACAGGCATCGCTGGCAATCAATCCTTTATTCCCAGTATGTTGCCGGAATTTTTAGAGACCAAACCAGATAAGTAACCGCAACTAGATAAGTAAATCTCACTATATTTTTGTAAATATCCATACTATTTTAATCAGATGAAAACATCCTCAATTCCAGCCACCGAGAATCTACCATACAATTTAGCCCAGTGGAAACAGGGCTATCGATCGCAAAAACAAGAATACGATTATCAAATTACCGAAATCGACGGAGAAATTCCGCATAATTTAACTGGGACATTATTTAGAAATGGCCCAGGCTTACTAGATATTAATAATGAATCGGTGCGGCATCCTTTTGATGGAGATGGCATGATTTGTCGGATTAGTTTTCAGAATGGTCGGGCACATTTCCTGAATCGATTTGTGCGGACGGAAGCCTATCTTGCCGAACAAGTTGCCGGAAAATTTCTCTATCGCGGCGTATTCGGCACTCAAAAGGCTGGCGGGTGGTTGAGCAATGCTTTCGATCTAAAATTGAAGAATATTGCCAATACCCAAGTAGTGTATTGGGGTGGAAAATTACTCGCCCTTTGGGAAGCCGCCGAACCGCACCGATTAGATCCCAAAACGTTAGATACATTAGGGATTGAATATTTCGATCGAACTTTAAAACCAGGTGATGCTTTTGCAGCTCATCCATTATTTGACCCGAACGGGCGGATGGTCAACTTTGGGCTAAAAACAGGTAAATTTGATAAAACTGGACTGTTAACGACAATTACAATCTATGAGTTTGATGTTGATGGTGATGTCATCGAAGAACATTCCCATATTATCCCAGGGTTCGCTTTTATCCATGACTTTGCAATTACCCCCAATTATTGTATCTTCTTCCAAAATCCTGTCGCCTTCAATCCATTTCCATTCCTGTTTGGACTTAAAGGTGCGGGCGAGTGTGTCAAGTTCCAAGCCGCACGACCGACTAAAATTCTAGTAATTCCACGCAATCCCCGCAGTGGGGAACAGATGCAGACGTTTGAAGCAGAATCAGGGTTTGTCTTCCATCATGCCAATGCTTTCGAGCAGAATGGGCAGATTTCGATCGATTCGATTTGTTATGCGACATTTCCCGAAGTCGAACCCGATCGAGATTTCCGCGATACTGATTTTACTACACTCAGTCCTGGTCAATTATGGCGGTTTGAAATTAATCTAGAGACATCCCAAGTCCGAAGCAAGCTACTAGAACCCCGCTGTTGTGAGTTTCCGACGATCACGCCTACCAAAGTCGGTCTGCCCTACCGTTATGTTTATCTGGGTGCAGCCCAAACTTTTGAGGGTAATGCACCGCTCCAAAGTATTCTCAAGCTAGATCTAGAGACTGGCACTAGGCAATTGTGGACGGCGGCACCGACGGGATATGTCAATGAACCCGTGTTCGTACCGCGTCCTGGTGCCACCCAGGAGGATGATGGCTGGCTGATTGTGATGACTTATGATGGGGAGCGCGATCGATCGGCTGTAGTGATTCTGGATGCGGCAGATTTGACAAAAGGCGCGGTAGCCACACTACATTTAACTCACCATATTCCCTATGGTTTGCACGGTAGTTGGACAGATCAATTGTTTATCGATATCTAACCCAAGTTTCATATTTTCTTATGGTAGCCAAGGATACTGGCGGAAATTCGGCTGTCGTTTTTCTAAAAAGGCTTGCTTGCCCTCAGCACCTTCTTCGGTCATGTAGTAAAGCAGCGTCGCATTTCCCGCCAATTCCTGTAAGCCAGCTTGCCCATCACAATCAGCATTGAGAGCCGCTTTCAGACAGCGAATAGCGATCGGACTTTTAGCTAAAATTTCCTGCGCCCATTCTACGCCTATGGCTTCCAATTTATCGATCGGGACGACACAATTAACCAAACCCATATCTAAAGCTGCTTGAGCATCATATTGGCGGCATAGATACCAAATTTCTCTCGCCTTCTTTTGCCCGACAATTCGCGCTAAATAACTCGCCCCGAAACCCCCATCGAAACTGCCTACTTTCGGCCCTGTTTGACCGAAAATTGCATTATCAGCCGCAATTGTCAGATCGCAAATTAAGTGTAAAACATGACCACCACCGATCGCATAACCACCAACCAGGGCGATTACCGCCTTGGGCATCGATCGAATCAACCGTTGGAGATCTAACACATTTAGGCGGGGAATCCCGTCTGCACCCTGATAACCCCCATG
>JANPJH010000084.1:0-7873 GCA_031425415.1 Chamaesiphon sp. VAR_61_metabat_425
AGAGCTAGTGGAAAAGCACGGTTTAAACAGTGAGCATTTTGATGCAGTAGCAGAGAATTTGATGATTACCCTCAAAGATATGGGGGTTGCTGAGGATCTACTCGCAGAAGTCGCGGCGATTGCTGCTGCACCTCAACACAAACGAGATGTCTTGAATCAGTAGGCGGATTATCCTTTAAGTTTATAGATCCTAACGCTGATGTTGTTCAAAATCCTGGTCATCTTACATACCCTCGGTGCAACCGTCTGGGCGGGCGGACATCTAGTGCTTGCCGTCACCGTGTTGCCCAAGGCATTAAAAAACCGCAATCCCGATTTAATTCACCAATTTGAAGAACATTTCGAGACATTTGGGCTAGCCTCCCTGGTGTTGCAGCTCATTACAGGTCTGTCGATGACCTGGATTTACTTCCCAGGCTTCGAGCGGTTTTTGCAGTTTGATTCTTATTTGTCTACTTATATTGGCATCAAATTAGGCTTGTTATTGCTGACTTTGGGTTTGGCAATTCACGCCCGCTTATTTATCATTCCTAAGCTGACCAAAGATACTTTAAACTCTCTGGCTTACCATATTGTGGGCATAACTACCTTAGCTGTTTTGTTTGTGATTCTAGGGGCAGGGATTCGCTTAGGCGGATTGACAACTTAATGCCCCTGGCAAAATTGGATGATTTAGATGCAATCGATCGAATTTGATCGCATCTAAATATTGAAAACATGATGCAAATTTTGTCCTTACACCAATTTGCTAGAATATCAGCAATATCTACCTGTCAAGTGTAAGTTACCTATTATGGACTGGAGTGCTACCTTACCGACCTTTGTGATTACCCTGCGAGAAGGAGTAGAAGCTGCTTTAGTCGTAGGGATCGTTTTAGCCTGCTTGCATCAAGCCAAACAGAGTCAACTCAATGCCTGGGTTTATTTTGGGATTCTGGCGGGGGTGGTTGTGAGTGCTGGCATCGGTATTCTCTTCGCTGGGGTAACGCAGGTATTATCCACATCATCCCAACCTACTGCGCCCATATTTAAAGAACTACTCGCAGGGGGGTTTAGCACGATCGCCGTCGGGATGTTAAGTTGGATGTTGATTTGGATGACTCAGCAGGCGAAGGGCATCAAAGCAGAGGTTACAGGCGCGATTCTCCAGAGGAGAGGCTACGCCAACGAGAGTGCCCTGCAAAGCGAGACAACCACGCAAACTGGCTGGAGTATCTTCGGGCTGATTTTTATTGCGGTGCTGCGGGAAGGGTTTGAAACTGTTTTATTTATCACGGCTCAATTACAACAAGGAGTAGCCCCCGTCGTAGGTGCGATCGCGGGTTTGGCTACAGCAACCGGGATTGGATTTATGTTGTTCAAATGGGGTGTGAAAATTAACCTCCGACTGTTTTTTCAGGTGATGGGTGTATTTTTACTCCTGATTGTGGCTGGATTGGTTGTCTCTGCTTTAAAACATCTAGATGCGGCGACCGCAATGGGGGCACAACTGCAAGTTCCAGCCGCTAATTGGTGCCTATATAGCGATCGCTTGGCACCAGAACATAGCTGCAATCTAGGCGGTTTAGTCTGGAATTTACACGAAATCTTTCCCGACGATCGTTTCCCTGGTTTGGTCTTAAAATCCCTATTTGGCTATCGAGATCGTCTTTATATCGTCCAATTGTTAGCATATCTGACTTTCATCCTAGCGATCAGTAGTAAATATTTTCGCAGTTTAGCTCCCGCTCGTGTCCCAATCAAAGAGCCGGTCTAATTTACAGCAAAGTAATTAAAATACTGTACATGTATACAACTTTACAGCTATATAACTTAAATTAAGTGTATGATGACGGTACAAAAATGTGAGTCTGTCTGTCTAGATAACTCATGGGTAACAATCTGAGATCGGATCTTCTCGCTCGTGTTCATAAGTGAAAAGAACAGTTTCCCGAACAGGAAACACTAATGACCCAGAACCCTTCAACTCCTCTGAGTTTAAAACCCCCTTATGAAGACTCTCACCCCCACAGAATTACATCAAATCCACGGTTTTTGGCGGGCGTGTAATTACCTCGCTGCTGGGATGATTTATCTGCAAGATAATCCCCTGCTGCGCGAACCGCTTAAACCAGAACACATCAAAAATCGCCTGCTTGGGCACTGGGGTACTAGTCCTGGATTGAGCTTCATCTACACCCATCTCAACCGCGTCATTAATAAATTCGATCTCAATGCTATCTATCTGGCTGGGCCAGGACATGGTGCCCCAGGAGTCCTGGCTCCGGTATATTTAGAAGGCAGCTACTCGGAAATTTACACCGACAAATCTGAAGATCTGGAAGGAATGCGGGCTTTTTTCCGCCAGTTTTCCTTTCCTGGGGGGATTGGTAGCCACTGTACGCCCGAAACCCCTGGCTCGATTCATGAAGGGGGCGAACTTGGTTATAGTATCTCCCACGCTTACGGTACGGTATTAGATAATCCTGACTTAATTAGCGTTGTTGTCGTCGGCGATGGCGAAGCCGAAACTGGGCCACTAGCAACCGCTTGGCATTCCAATAAGTTTCTCGATCCCCGTCGGGATGGGGTGGTATTGCCGATTCTCCACCTGAATGGTTACAAGATTAATAACCCGACGATTTTAGCGCGGATTAGCCATCAGGAATTAGAGAGCTTATTGGTGGGTTATGGTTACACCCCTTACTTTGTGGAAGGGGATGATTATGACACCATGCACGAAGCAATGGCGACGACACTCGATCTCTGTATCGAGGATATTCGTGCCCTCCAAGCCCGTGCTCGTGCGGATGGAGACACTACTCGCCCGATGTATCCAGCGATCGTGTTTCGCTCTCCCAAGGGCTGGACGGGGCCAAAAGAGCTAGATGGTCATCAAATTGAGGGTTCCTGGCGATCGCACCAAGTCCCGCTCAAAAAAGTCAAACACGATCCCGACCAACTCCAAATGTTAGTGGACTGGTTGAAAAGTTACCACCCAGAGGAATTATTTGACGCAGATGGTAAATTGCGATCGGCATTTCGATCGCTTGCGCCGGAAGGGAATCAGCGGATGGGTAGCAATCGCTATGCCAATGGCGGCTTATTGCGAAAGTCCCTCCACCTGCCCGATTTCCGCCAGTATGGGGTAGATGTCCAGGTACCAGGAGCAATCGAAGTATCGAATACTTATCCCTTGGGTGTATTGATGCGGGATATCATCCAAACTAATCCCGATAATTTCCGTTTATTTGGCCCAGATGAGACGGCTTCTAATCAACTCCAAGCGGTGTATGAAGCCACCCAGAAGGTGTGGTGGGGTGAATACTTACCCGAAGACGCAGATGGGAGCGAGATGGCTCTAGATGGGCGCGTGATGGAGATGTTGAGCGAACATACGCTAGAGGGCTGGCTGGAGGGCTATTTATTAACTGGTAGACATGGATTATTATCGACCTACGAGGCATTTGTCCACGTCATCGATTCGATGTTCAACCAACACGCTAAATGGTTGGAAATATCGCGTAAATTATCCTGGCGGGCAGAAGTTGCATCTCTTAATCTATTAATTACTTCAACAGTCTGGCGACAGGATCATAATGGGTTTACCCATCAAGATCCTGGCTTTCTGGATCTAGTTGCAAATAAAAGCATGGAGGTGGTGCGGATTTATTTACCGCCTGATGTAAATTGTTTACTATCGATCGCCGATCGTTGTTTTAAAAGTACAGACAAAATCAATGTGATCGTTTCGGATAAACAACCCCATCTTCAATATTTAACCATGAATGCGGCGATCGCGCATTGTACTAAAGGGGTTGGTATTTGGGAGTGGGCGAGTACAGATGTCGGTGTCGAACCTGATCTGGTAATTGCCTGTGCGGGTGATGTGCCTACCCAAGAAGCTCTTGCTGCTACGGCAATTTTACACGAAGCATTTCCCGATCTGAAGATTCGGTTTATTAACGTCGTCGATCTGCTCGCGCTGCAACCACCGCTAGAATATCCGAATGGTTTAAGCGATCGGGATTTTGATAGTTTATTTACGATCGATAAACCGATTATTTTCAATTTTCATGGTTATCCCTGGCTGATTCACCGTTTAGCATATCGCCGGAAAAATCATCCTAATCTTCATGTTCGGGGCTATAAAGAAAAAGGGAATATTAATACACCCTTAGAATTAGCGATGAATAATCAGATCGATCGGTTTACTATTGCCATTGATGCGATCGATCGGGTGCCTAAATTGCAAGTAGCTGGGGCACATACCAAGGAACAATTGAAAAATCGCCAGATCGAATGTCGTCAATATGCCTATGCTCACGGTACCGACTTACCAGAAGTTGTGAATTGGCGATGGAAACATCTAGGTTAGCCAGCGACTAAAGTCGCCGCTAATGATGCAAAGTCCGCCTACGCGGACTAATACTATGATTTAACCGAATCGTATTGAAACAACTGCGACAAAATAACCAATTGTGCAATCAGATGGAAAGCATTTTAAATCCGATCGCAATTAATACTGCGCCGCCAAACATCTCCAATCGAGAACCGAATGCAGAGGGCATTCGCTTGGCTAAGAATAGACCGAGATAAGTAGAAATAAAAGCAGCAAGAGCGATCGCCAGTGAGTAAGTAACAATTGGTTTTCCAGCCAGACCGAGAGAAACACCAACACTCAGTGAGTCGATGCTGGTCACAGTTGAGATAAACAGAATCTTGACGATCCCATGAGTTCTAGGGTCTTGGGCCTCTTCTTCCTCGCCGCCAACATGATGATATGCTTCCCAACACATATGAGTGCCAACTGCAACTAATAACCCGAACGCAACCCAATGGTCGTAGTTCACGATTAGGTCTTTTGCGCCACTACCCAGTAAGAAGCCGATTGCTGTTGCCATTCCCTCGGCGAAAGCAGAACTAAAAGCAAAGGAAAATGCTCTCTTTGCGGAAAAGTGACGAAACCCCATCGCAAAGGCAGCAGAAAAGGAGTCAATACTCAGAACAACCGCAAATAAAAGAACTTCCCAGAATATCATGGTATGTGATTACAACACTTAATTAAGTTGACTAATGGTTTCCAGTGTGCCAAAAATGCAGATATAAAAATGTAACTCTATAGTGAAAAACTTTTCAATGGCTATGTTAGCCTAATCTAAATTATCTTTAAATGCAATAAAAATGTAGAAAAAATTTAAACCTAAAAATCATATTTTACTCATCTTAATTTCATTTTATTCTCATATTTAATCATTAGATCGATCAAACAATGAAAGTAGCTTTTTTTAGCACCAAAACTTACGATCGCGATTTTTTTACTGTCGCTAACTACGATCAAGAACACGATTTGGTATTTTTCGAGCCTCACCTCGATCGTCACACTGTGCGGTTGGCTAAAGGATATCCAGCCATCTGTACCTTTGTTAATGACAAATTAGATGACGTTACATTAGAAATTTTAGCTTTCCAGGGTACTCGACTAATTGCCCTGCGATGTGCTGGATTCAATCAGGTAGATCTCAAAGCCGCTGCGCGTTTAAATATTCAGGTAGTAAGGGTACCAGCTTATTCACCTTATGCAGTCGCCGAGCATACAATCGGCTTGATATTAACCCTAAACCGCAAAATTCATCGCGCATATAATCGAGTGCGAGAAGGCAATTTTTCATTAGATGGGTTAATTGGATTCGAGCTGCACAATCGTACGGTGGGAATTATTGGTACTGGTAAAATCGGTCAAATCGTGGCACAGATTTTGAAAGGGTTTGGTTGCCAAATTCTTGCTTACGATATGTTTCCGAATCCAGTTTGTATCGAAATGGGTGTGAATTATGTGGATTTACCAAAACTCCTCAGCCGTGCAGATATTATTACTCTACATTGTCCGCTTACTCCAGAGACTCATCATCTAATCGATCGAGCAGCAATTGAACAGATGAAGTCTGGCGCAATGCTAATTAATACTAGTCGTGGTGCCTTAATTGATACGGCGGCTGTGGTCGAATCGCTCAAATCTCACAAGATTGGCGCACTAGGCTTAGATGTTTACGAACAAGAATCAGAACTGTTTTTTGAAGATTTATCAGATCGAATTATTCAAGATGATGTTTTTGAACGTCTGGTGACATTTCCCAACGTGCTAATGACAGCACATCAAGCTTTTTTTACAACAGAAGCCATGCAAGATATTGCTGAAACAACGCTCACTAATATTACTGAAATAGAAACAAATCAGCCCTGTGGTAATATTATTAGCCACACAAATAAATAATTTTAATGAGAGCGAAAGACTCATTTGCACAATGATCAGTCGATTCAATGAATATCTTAGTTTTAAATGCTGGATCGAGTAGTTTTAAATCAAGTTTATATCGATTAAATGGAGAACTTTCGATCCCAGATTCAGCAGTACTATTGTGGACAGGGCAAATCGATTGGAATTCTAGTAAAACTGCAGTGTTCAAAATCCAAAAGTTAGATAATTCAGCCGAGCCAACATCAAGCACCGTATCGGTAAAGGAGGAACGATCTGGAACTACTCGATTGACAGATATTGAATATCTATTAAGTTTGCTGTGGAGTGGCAAAACTGAGGTTATCAATGGAATTGGGGAAATTAATATCGTCGGGCATCGAGTGGTACATGGCGGAGATAAATACAGTCAGCCAACGCTAATTAATCCTGAAGTGAAGGCAGAGATCGATCGACTATCGATATTTGCACCGCTCCATAATCCGGCTAATCTGATGGGGATTAATGCAATCGAATCACTATCAGCTAACTTACCCCAAATGGCAGTATTCGATACAGCTTTTCATGGTACTTTACCAGAGGTTGCTTATGTTTATCCAGTCCCCTATCAGTGGTTAGAACTGGGAATCAGAAAATATGGCTTTCACGGGATTAGCCATCAATATTGTGCCCAACGAGCAGCCCAATTATTAGGGCGAGATCTGACAGAATTACGCTTAATTAGTTGTCATTTGGGTAATGGTTGTTCGCTGGCGGCGATTAAATTTGGGCGATGTGTCGATACGACGATGGGCTTTACACCGCTGGATGGTTTAATGATGGGTACACGCTGCGGAGCGATCGATCCAGGGATCATTCTTCATCTATTGAGGGAAGGGGAATATACAGTGGCAGAACTCGATCGGATCTTAAATTCTGAGTCGGGATTATTGGGTGTTTCGGGAGTGTCTAACGATCTGCGGGAGATCGATCAAGCGATCGAGTTGGGTAATAGTAGGGCACAATTAGCTTTAGATATTTATATCGATCGATTGGCAGCTAAAATCGGCTCTTTATTGCCTAATTTAGGTGGTGTGGATGCATTAATTTTTACTGCTGGAGTGGGCGAAAATCACGCCGGAATTCGCGCCGCTGTTGCCGCAAAACTAGCCTTCTTGGGTATAGAAATCAATCCGACTTTAAATAACTTACCAATTTCACTAGATCGCGATCTAGCTACTGCTCAATCTCAAGTGAGATTCCTAGTAATTCATACCCAAGAAGAGTGGCAAATTGCCCAAGCTTGCTGTCAATACTTGAGATCGATCGCAGCATGAATTACGGCACTGGTTGGTTAAAGAGTGAGAGATTCTAAGCATTGCAAAGTCAAGAGTTCAGTCATAGAGATGGGACTATGATAGTAACCGATCGCCATCGCTGGAGTTTGATTTTTGCCAAGCACCCAATGGGGTCGCACCCAGTTATGGACTAGCCGTTGGACATCTAAGACTCGTTGCAAGCAATCTAACTCCTTGGCATAAAGGTTTTGCTTTCGGCGATAGCGGCGCGCGCTCGTCGGGTTCCCCGACGTAAAAAGCGCGACAAGACAGGCACTTGCCCGTCGGCGTAAGGCACTGTTCTGGGCTTGATTATGATTAG
>JANPJH010000085.1:0-9430 GCA_031425415.1 Chamaesiphon sp. VAR_61_metabat_425
CTTCACCCCCGATTGACGGTTGAATGAAGATAACCAAGCTGGGTGTTGCCATGAAAATCGACCGCCACGGTCAAGCCAAAATCCTCACCACTGCCGAACTCCAATTGCTCTTTAATGAGGGCTTCATCGTCCAGCCCGACCGCGACCGCGCCCTGTTTGCCGTCTGTCTCTACACCGCCTGTCGGATCTCCGAAGCCGTCACCCTCTCGAAACGCGATGTCTACGACACCAAGGGCAACGTCCGCCCCGAACTGATCATCCGCAAAGGCAACACCAAAGGCAAACTCGCCACCCGCACCATCCCCGTCATCGCCGACTTGTCCGCCAAACTCACCGCCTATACCCCCCGCCGCGACTCCCGCTACCTCTTCCCTGGCAACGAAACCCACAGCCGCGCCGACTCCCACCTCCACCGCGACTCAGCGATGTGGCTGCTGCGTGAAGCCTGTCTGCGAGTAGGAATTGAAGGAGTCAGCACCCACAGCTTTAGGCGGACCGCCCTCACCCAAATGAGCAATGCGGGTATCCCATTGCGGGTAATTCAAGAAATCTCTGGACACCGCACCCTAGACCAACTCTACAAATATCTAGAGGTCAGACCGGAACAGGTATTAGGGGCTGTCGCTTCTTTATCCATGCTCACCCCTGTAGCAAAACCCGCTGCTGATGAGGATCTCGCCCCGCTAACTTCGACAAATTATTTTATTACTAACTCTTTACCAAAGCTGTAACAAGTTTATAATCCATCCCCGACAACCATCGACAATAGCTATGATAATTTTGTCGGTGCCTGTCGAGGGGTCATAGTGATAAAGCTGTGACAGCTTTATGGAAATATTAGGGTAAAGACAACATCCATGCAAAATTTATCAACTGAGACACTTTTGATGATCACATGCTCTTATAAATCTACGACTATCTTCAATGAGAGTCCACATAAATTCGTTGCTGATAAATATCTGTTCATTAACAGCATTTGCAGTATTGGTCATTGTGATTGAGTTACTTAGCGCGATACAGAATTCTTCATTTTTAATAAAAGCTTGATGATGAACTATACATTTTCTTAAGGTGCCAATTTCCCAAAAGGCTTCTGATATATCGCTGCCAAATGAAATGTTAAATCTTTTATTGAGCACAAAAGCCAAGAATGGAGTATTGTAGAAACTAGTTGAATTAAGGTGCTGCCGAGTTTCTTTCTTCTGCCAATCAGCCGCATAAGTTTTGATATGTTTCTTTAAGTCATCAATTTTGAGGTTATCCCTCTCTACTATATATTCTTGACCGAATGCTTCAATCAGTGATACAAGATATATTAATCGCATTTTACTCAATACATCTACAGATGGTTTAAAGAGGTTATAAAATGTATAATGAATCTCAGGTGAAATTCCTAATACACTTTTAGTTTCTTCCGTGACCTTGTATTCTTCTAATGCACGAATATATATGCGATCATTCTGTTGTCCGCCCGCAACTTCATCGTTGATGAGCCTATAAAACTTGTGACAAATCGGATTGTTAATCGTCATTTTTAGTGGCTCTACCGAACATACTATATAGGATTTTGGCTAAAATGCTTTCTAGCTAAGGATCTGACCCTGAAAAAGACTAGTTGTTAGATTTGTTCGGTGCAAGCTGTGTCATAGCACCCATTTCGCGACTTCCCTACGCGAACTTGCATAGCAAGTTCGCATAGACCCTTTTTAGTTAGTGTCGTGGTGAAATGAGCAGTGGTGCAGAAACTAATGACTTTTACCTAAAGAATCAAATTTCTAGCCCTTGCGGATTGGAAGTATTTGAATATGAGAATATTCGGGCAAATGCAGAATTTGGGCAAATATGTACGCTAACAAATCTTGTAATTAGACTACTTACATACCTTATTATATTCTGCCTTTACGGAGCTTTGAAAGCTAGTTGCTTGATCGTTCACTTCACTTATCATAAGGGGTTTAATAATAAAATCTTCTTTATAATGACTATGTAACTCTTGAAGCGCGTGGTCAGCTAATCGATCAATTTCTATCCAATCTTGAGAAACTGCTTCAATTCCATCCATAGTCTTAATCGGAGAACCATAAATAATAGATCTTGCCTTTTTACTTTGACAATTTATCTCGATTTCTGATTGTAAATCTATTATTCCAAGAACTTTGCGATATATTGTTCTCTTGTAATCTGCTTTTAAAGAACAACTGCACAATACGAAACAGAGGATGACAAGAATAATGTTCAAGGTTCCATTTTTAAGAATGCGCATATTAATACATGTCGAATAATTTTAATTTAACAGTCTTTTAGTCTTTAATTGTTAAGAAACTATCAATTTTTCTGAATTCAGTGTTTGCTCTACTAGAACAGTCCCCATCTAAACGGTCTTATTCGCTCGACGATATGAGGATCTTGGTAACAATTATGCCGCGCGTTGAAACGTTGCATTCCCGCCTCTGTATTATAAGAATTATTCATAGGATTGCTCCAGTCAGTGTTGTTACATAATGTATACATTTTGCTATCGCTGAGTGGAATAAACGCCTTAATAATTGTGAATCCAAAACATAGAATCGCAAAATTTTTCATGTTTAATTCTCAAAAAATTCTTAAGATAAAGAGTTAGTAGGTCAAGTTCAAATTGACTATCATTAACAACTAAAATTACATAGATTGTAATGAAGAGTTAAAATTTCCCAATTTGTATGTCAATCTTTATTGTGCCCAAACTCATACTCAAGATTCACATTGGGGGAAACGCAGAATTGTTAAACTAAGCGATCATCTCACGACCCTCGACACAGGTATAATAATCCTGTCGAGGGTCGTCGGGGGTCAAACAATGATAGGTAAAAAAGAAGCTGCGGAATACTTAGGAGTCACCACACGTACCCTAGAACGACATATCCAAAGCGGAAAACTCAGCGTTCGATATGAACCATCCCAAAACGGCGAAGTAGCCATGTTCGATCCCGAAGAACTAGAGAACTTCAGAGAAGGCAAAGCCACAGTTCGGATTAAACCCGCCGTCGAATCCGAACAATTCTCATTAATGCCGAAGCCCCCTCAAAATCCCCAAGTACAAATCACCCGCACCCCAGATCGAGCCGAACTATCACAGACCCAACAAACCGAATCCATCCCTCTCGGAATCGGCACATTAATCGCACCACTGGGAGCATGGATCGGTAACTTAACCCGCGCGATCGACAACCACGGAGCGAGAATCACCGCCACCGAACTTAGAAGCAAACTTCTCCTTACCCTAGACGAAGCCCAAACCATCACAGGGCTGAGTCGAGAAATCCTCCAAGACGCGATCAAAAACGGCGAACTCCCATCCAAGATTATGGGCAAGTCATACCGAATCAAACAGAAAGACCTCGAACGCTATATCGACGAACTAGAGTTCTAAACTGAGAATGTCGATAGTTGTCGGGGGTCTAGTGTTAGTCTCCCAAAAATCTGAGAAATTAGGATAGTAAATTCCACAATCCACCACAATCGAACTTACTCCCCCAGAAATCCTAAAAACTAGAACAGTAACTTAAACCTTCGGCTTCCAGGTAGAGTGCTTCTCAAAATAAGCATCACACCGATCGCGATCCTTATCAGTCGTAATATACTTCTCCAAACTCTCCTCAAACAACTTAGCTGGGATCTGACCATCAGCAATCATTCCCTGCAAAATCACCCCCAACAAAATCTTATCCCGCGTCTCCTCCTTCCGTAACTTCTCCCGCTCACCAGCCTTAATCTTATCCGCCCTAGCCCGTAACTGTTGAATCTGCTCCTCAATCTTCGACAGCCTAGCATTCTCGCTCATTTATCCCCCAACCAATAGATCTAAAAACTCACCAACATTCTAACCCACCCAACCAGATCGGTCACTAGCATAACCCCCAAATTTCACCCCTATAACCGCTACCCCACCTCATCCCAACATTGACAGAACCAGCCCAGCCTAGTACACTAGAGCCAGCTATTCCCATAAGAGGAATAGCGCACTTATACATCCTGCGGATGTGTGCGCCCTTGCAGGGGGCAGAATAACCAAATCGTACCCGATGGCAATCTATCACCACTCAGCCTCAGTAGTAAAACGCTCCAGCGGTAAATCTGCCGTAGCTGCTGCTGGCTATCGAGCGGGTGAAAAAATCTTAGATAAACGCACTGGAATCACCCACGACTACACCAAAAAGACCGGAGTAGACCACTCCGAAATTATCACCCCACACCTACCCGATACAGATTGCGACTGGCTACTGGATCGCGCCGAACTCTGGAACCGAGTCGAAGCATTTGAGAAACGATATGACGCACAACTAGCTAGAGAAATTAACATCGCCATTCCTACTGAACTAGATCGATCCACACAAATTGCCCTAGTCCGAGAGTATATCAAAACTAACTATGTCGATCGCGGCATGGTTGCCGATGTCAACTTCCACAGTCTCCAGAGCAATAACCCCCACGCTCATATCATGCTGACGATGCGAGATCTGATCGTCACAGATGGACGAGTAAAATTCGGCAATAAAAACCGCGACTGGAATAGTAAAGATCTCCTCATCGAACAGCGACAAAGTTGGGAGACATTAGCCAATAAATATCTAGCCGCAGCCGGACACGATATCAAGATCGATTGTCGCAGTCTTGCCGAACAAGAAATCGACCGTATCCCCCAAATCCATCTCGGTAAAAATGCCACCGCCATGAGAGCCAAAGGCATCCCCACCGAACGCGGCGACCGCTACGACCAGATCGATCTCGCCAATGCCGAAATCAGATCGCGGCTCGAAGAAACCTACAACATCGAGAACGAGATCTCTAACCTCGAAGCCCAAGTAGCAGCCATCAAAACAGAGCAGAATAAATTCACCACACCGACCCGCCCACAAGTACCCGAACTACTCGAACGACTGCCGTATCTGACGGGCGAACGAACCTGCACGATCGGACGCTACCAAACCAAACAATTCACTAATCCATCCGTCTATCAAGACGGTAAACTCGTCGCCAGTTATACCAGAGTTGGCGAGAGCTGGACGGTGAAACTAGAAGCAGACCCTCATGAGTTCTCACTCTCAGAGATGGAAACAACCCTCTATGAAACTTGTAAACTCAAACACATCACCGCGCATCTAACCAGAGACTTCCAGCAAAAATTCCGCCGCGCCGACCTTACCGATCCAAAAGTTAAATCGCTACTGGATGAAGTTATTACCCAGGTGAATCAAAACACCCCAGAGTACAACCTAGAGATAATAGAACTCGACGACCGCCGCATGGAATCTTATCTCCGACAAGAGATCGACAAGCACCAGGAGCAGCAGCGGGCAAAAAGACAACAAGCCAGCAATACCGCCGCGACCGAACGGTATCGACCATACGTCCAAAGCCTACAAACACCTCAGACACCACCCCCATCGCCCCAGGCAGAGAAGAGAGAAGAAAAAGGAAGCTCCCTCAAAGATCGGTTCAACAACTTCGCCAGAGGGCTATTCAACCAGCCCCAGCCAGAACCCCAACGCCAGGAGCCGACACCACCAGCTAGAAACCAGCCCACTCAACACCCGACCCGCCCAGATCTAGCAGAGTTAGCAATCTCACTGTTAGAGAAGATGGATAGTCAGACTGTTGGCTTCGATGATTATGCAATCGAGCTAGTGAACGGTAATAGTTCCCGACCCATCGTTAAAGTCAGCCAATACGGTAAACCATTAATGCAGATGAATCGGAATCTCGGACATTGGACATCTGAATTAAAGCATCCAGACCGGACGTTAGAACGTATAGAAAGACTACTAGAATATCAGCTTAAAACCTACAATATCAAGATGGATCTAGCCAAAGATTATCGAGATCGAGTTGTGTATAAAATTGGTAATGTAGATCGCTCTATTTTAGATAATAGTTATGTTAAAACCACAGCCCAAAATATCATTACCGAGGGGATGAAAAAAATCGATTTAAGCACCTATGACAGTGGCAGTATAGTTACATTCAATGATGACAGCATTAGAACCTTAACCGACACGATTAACCAGCAGATCGAATCAGAACGAATTAGATCGTTCGAGGCAGAAAAGCGTAAAGCGGTAAAAATCCAAACAGAGCGAGATTTCGTACCAACTGCTGGAGAATTAAGAACGGCATACACTAGCAGGATGAATACTGGAGATTTAGAAATAGCAAATGAGATTCAACAAGCTGGAATGAGATTGAATCAATTATGCCCAGAGTATCTAAAGATTAATGACAGAGCACCAGATAACTATCAAAATGATGAAGTGTTCATCGAGCGAGAATATCTACAACTTCCAGAGCAAGAATCAGAACAAGAGTTATTTAATAACGAACAGATTCAATCAGAACCAAAAAGTTATCCAATCACAGTTAACTTGAACAATGATGACGACGAGCTAGAAGAAGATTATGGGATGAGTATGTAGAGATCGTGTTCGCAAAGCTCACTCTTTTTTTCTTTTATTCCCACTCTAAATCCTCAGTGTTATCGGTATCAATGCCGCTCTGCCGCGAGGCTTGCGTGTTTTTTGCCTACCTCAAGTAGTCCCAGGTACAATCGGTATTTACTAGCGGTCGCTACAGCAAAAAACGCGCTGATTTTGTAACTTGTTACTTGGATAAATAAACCTGTAACAAGATTAATTGGAAAACTTGACAAACTTGTTACGAGTTAATAAAATTAGATCTTAAAGCTGTTACAAGTTTATAAACATGAATAAACCAGTCGGCGGTAGAGGACACAAAGCAGCATATCAAACTACAGTCATTCGGATTCCAATCGATCTAAAACCACAAATTGATGAATTAGTAAATCGATTTCACGAAGGTAGTTTAGAGATTGAGATCGAACAAGCGATCGAGTCAAAAGTCCCAGATTTAAAAGCGATAATCGAGCGGTACAAACTCAACTCCAAACCGAGTAGAGATTGGACTAAATTCAATCAATTGATTGGAGAGTTAGAACGAGAACTAGCCCTAGAAGCCAAACCGCTGGCTTGAGTGAGTGAGTAAGGGAGGGGTTGGAGCTAGCGCACCCGCAGGGCTTGACCTTTACCGACGCGCTAAAATTAGAAAGCCCGACCGACGATAAGCTTTGCTGGCTCTCGTTTCGTTCGTTCGGTCGGGGTTACTAATTTTTCCTAGCGCATCGAGTCAAGGTTGCGCGGTGAGCGGAGCTTGGGTGTCTTCCCCGTAAAAAAAAGCGTGAGTGAAACGAACCCGATCCCACACCTCCCAGGAAGGGTAAATTTGTCCAAAATTCCCAAAATCAAAACTCAGGGCTAGAAGGCTCAGGAAGACCTGTTAGATCTGTTTTGGTGTAAAGGGCGGGAGAATCATTCCATCGACCTTCTAGGGGGTGTAATACTCAAAACTAGAGCGAAAAACAAGAAAAGAGAAATTGAGATCGCTAGAACCTCTATAAAATCTAGATTCTCGTAGTAACAATAGACTTAGAGTAAAAATAAACGAAAATCGCTGAAACTTATGATCAGAAAAGGTTTTAGCGATTTTGCTTGTTTAAATTTTCTTTCACATTTGTTTAAATTTTTTTGCACAAATACTTAAATACGATTTAAACAAAGTTTTGAGTTACGGATTTTGTGCTAAAGTTAAAATTAAACATTTGTTATAGGGTAATTTAAGCGTGAAAAAAGCAATCAAATCTGCTGACAGCCTTATTAATAGTAATTCAGTACCATCAGAGCAAGATGTACCGTCAACGACAAGAAAGGGAAGAGTTGCTGGAACACAAGAGTATACAAATAATACAACTGGCGAAGTAAAAGAGTTTAATGTAATTTCGGTTGAGGATTGTGATGCTAACTTTCAAAAAATTTGGCTCTCTCATATTCTTATGGCAATAGATGAAATTGGTAATGCAAAAATGCAGATCTTAGCTTATTTGCTTAAAACAAGATACCCAGGAAATAATACGCTTATAAAAACAGTAAGGGAAATAGCTAAGGAAACAAAAACTAGTGTTCCTACTGTTGTTAAGACTTTACAAGCACTAGAAGAACATAAAATTATTAGTCGTAAAAGTGGTTCAATTATTCTTAACCCTGATGTAATATTTAAAGGAGGGCATAAGCATCGAATGAATGTTCTAATTGAATATCATCATTTTGCTGATGATAACGAAATTTGTGAGGAAGAAGAGAACGTAATTAAGGGGAAATTTCCTACTCAAACCGAACAAACAGATACCCAGGAAGTCGCATAGATAACAATTTTCACCCCTAATTTAAATACCAATTTAGCAATGAGAGTTGTCATGCCGACAGCTAAGATAAAATAGCTGTAAGCCCTTCGCTTACTACTCATCAGTTATGTATCAGTACGAGCTACCCAGATACCTACCCACCGCCGACGAACTGCCCTGCTCCGACGATACCCCCGTGGATAACGAACTTCAAGAAATCATTCCCAGCCTGCTCAAATCGATCCTCCAAATTCTCTGGGCAGACCGCATGGACTGGTTCTTTGGCATCGACATGGGCATCTACACCCATCCAGAAAAACCGCCAATCGTCCCCGACGGTTTCTTGAGCCTTAACGTCGAGCGATTCTATGATGAAGAGTTGCGCCTGAGCTACCTGCTTTGGGAAGAAGAAGTACCGCCGATTTTAGTACTAGAAGTAGTCTCGACCACCCCAGGCGGAGAATATACCAACAAACTCGATAGCTACGCGCAGATGGGCGTACTTTACTACGTCATCTACAACCCCAAACGCCGCCGCAAAGCCAAACTAGAGATTCATAAGCTAGTCAACGGTAAATATGAGCTGCAAGGTACTAATCCTCTATGGATGCCAGAAATTGGCTTGGGGATCGGCAGCGAACGGGCTAGCTATGGTGCTTTGATGCGTGAATGGTTGTATTGGTATGACGACAACAACGACCGCTATCCTACTCCCGCCGAGCAAATCGAGCTAGAACGTCAACGAGCCAGTTTAGAGGGCGAGCGAGCCAAGGCAGAGAGTGATAGAGCCAAGCAGGAAAGCAACAGAGCAGACCGAGAAAACCAGCGAGCCGAGCGATTGGCAGCTCAATTACGCGCTTTGGGAATCGAGCCAGAATAGCCACCCCCGACAGGTACCGACAATCGCAATGATAATTTTGTCGAGGGTTGTCGGGGGTCAAAACATTAAAGCTGTTACAAGTTTATCGATAAACTTGTAACAGCTTTAAGCATGTGCCAGTTGGAACAGGGGTGAATCGAATTCCCACCCCCAGCTTGACCCCCACCCCCGTTTGGCAGTTCAATAAAGATCGGAAGCCCTGGAGTCAACCATGAAAATCGACCGCCACGGTCAAGCCAAAATCCTTACCACTGCCGAACTGCAACTGCTCTTTAATGAGGGCTTCATCGTCCAGCCCGACCGCGACCGCGCCCTGTTTGCCG
>JANPJH010000086.1:0-6354 GCA_031425415.1 Chamaesiphon sp. VAR_61_metabat_425
CGATCGTTGCTTGTCAAGTCGGCAATTTATTCGCCTGTCGTTCGTCTTGGAGTTCCGTATTCCGTCAGTCCTTGTCAAATAATAGTTTGATCTGGTTAGGAATCACTGTTGAATGTGTTGCTCTCTTCGCCTTCATCGACTTCCCTCCGTTTAGACAAGTATTTGGAACCGCCTCATTAGCCAATTGGCATTGGTTGATATTGCTAGCCTGTCCAGCAATTTTGATTATTGCAGAAGAACTTCGCAAGCTATCACTTCGTAATCGAAGACGAGGCAACGTTAAATGAACTTTTTACTTGATTTGCGTACCATTCTATACAAATGTTGCGGGAGTGCTTCCCATTGGAGATACTTTAGTAAATAAGATAATGCCTTTGGGAACGGTGCTATCCTTCACAATGGCAGTAACGGCTCTATCTTTGCCACACATGATGTAAAAAACATTGAAAATCAGTAAGGTTTTAATTACGTTATATATCGTATTCAATCAATTCAATCAGGAAATAAAGCGATCGCCTGTCATGATCAAAATCTCACACAGGAAAAGCCATAAAATTTAGAAAGTTATTCTAGGCAATATTACTAGGATTTTTCATATGAAAAGTGAAACCCAATTAACACTGATTAAAATTCTTAAAACTTAATGTCTGCTGTGGTTTGGGTGGTCGAAGTTATTCAATTTCGAGTAATTCTCAATCAAGAAAACTGATCCAGGAAAACTCATGCTTTACCTGCCTTTGATTTACATCTTTTTATTAGTTGGACCCGCGATCGCGGGAGTCGCATTTTTCCGACGACTTTCAACTGGTTGGCACTTGTTTTTTTTGAGCCTCTGCGTCTTCTATGGAATTTCTCCGTTGCTCGTGACATGGGGCGCATTTGGTTTGGCTAAACGCTTCGGTTGTTCGGCGGAAGCTGTCGGATTTCATTGTCCCGATCCGGTTTGGCTGGGAGACGTTATTTCTGGGCTAGCGATGTCGCACTGGCTAGCGATTTTTGCCATTCCATCGGCGGTTGTAGGGGCGATCGGGCTGCTACTTTCTTGGATTTTACAGCATCATAAATCGCGAACCACAGCAGGCATTTCGGGGCAACCTCCGACGACTTTTTACCGAAGTCGTCGACACAAAGTCATTGCAGGCGTATGTTCAGCCCTTGCTCAACGCTGGCATCAGTCGCTGCCATTGATGCGGATTGTCGCGGTTGTGTTAGCGATCGTCACCCCTGGATTTATTTTTCTGTACTTGTGGTGTTGGTTGGCATTCCCCGTCGAGCCACGATCTCCACAACAACCTGTAGGAGCACGATCGTGAGTTTACGCCACGATTCTCCAAAGGAGACGCTCTGCGAACGTCAAAGTCCTTACCACCCCAAAACTACCTTTGCGGGACAGTTAGTTTGCCCCCATTGCCATGACAATTCGTTGGCGGTAGCCTCTCCTCTGGAGAATCGTAATAGAGGTCATTCCATGAGTAAAGTATTCTTCCCTTTGCGACGTTTATCCCACCGCAAATGGCTGTTATATGGTTTGATAGCGGTCTTACTGGCCTTATTATTCACAGGTTGTGTTTTCAATCTGGGTGGCAGTGGCGTTCGGGGGTCAGGCATTATTAAAACCGAGTCCCGATCTGTGAGTGGATTCTCATCGATCGCCTTTAACTCCGAGGGCAAAGTCACGGTGCAGCAGACTGGAAAAGAGTCCCTCACCATTAACGCTGAAGATAATCTGCTGCCCCTGCTGGAGAGTCGTGTGACTAACGGAATCCTGTCGTTGGCGAAGCCTACCGGAGGTAATCGGCACGGTGAATAATACCGACATCAACCCAACGAAGCCCATTGAGTTTGTGATCGAAGTCAAAAGCCTAGAGGGTTTTAAGATGACCGGAGTTGGCCATATCGAAGCAAAGAATATCCAAGCGAAACACATGACGATCTCGCTGACTGGCGTGGGCGATATGACAATCCAAGGTGCGGCTGATTCGCTCGATCTTAACCTTGAAGGGGTTGGCGGCTACCAAGGTGAACGCTTTAAAACAAAGCAAGCAATTGTCTACAGCGAAGGCGTGGGTAGTGCTGTGCTAAATGTGAGCGAACGGTTGGACGCATCGGTATCGGGAGTCGGATCGGTCGAGTATATCGGCTCTCCCAAAGTCCAGAAATCAGGAAAGGGGCTAGGTCAGGTCAAACAGCGAACGATCGCACCGAATTAAAGGAGGCGCATCATGAATAATCTTAGCCATCGCCAGAATCACAAGCAACAACCACGAGTAAAGACGATCTCCCTCATCTTGCTGAGAATTCTAGTCGTCATCGCGCTCCCGCTAGTAATTTTTCCAGTCTTGCTATTACCCAGTACCACCACCGTTCCCCCATCGATTCAAATTCTATTCGCAATGGCAGAGGTCGCTTGGCTGGTGACGATTTCTCGGTTTGGCTTTACAGTGCGTGCTGTTCTGATTGAGGTTGCGGGCTTTGTGGCGATTACCCTCCTAGCTATTTTCGCCTCACAAATATTCGCATCCACACCACCCATTCTCGATGCCCAAGGTCAGGCTATCCCAAATAGCATTGCGGTAATGGAAAAAGTCAAGCTCGGTGGTGCTGAAGAATGGATGACGATTCGTGGTAAAGATTCGCGCAATCCCTTACTCCTCTTTCTCGCTGGTGGCCCTGGTGGAACCCAACTCGTGACTGCGCGACGGGCACTCACAAAGCTGGAAGATCGCTTTGTCGTTGTCAATTGGGAGCAACCAGGCGCGGGAAAATCCTTCGATGCGATCGATCGTTCTAAGTTGACACCCGATCGATACGTCACCGATGCCCACGAATTGGTGTTAAACCTACGGCAACGTTTTGGTAAGGAAAAAATCTATGTGTTGGGGGAGTCGTGGGGGAGTGCCCTTGGCATCATGGTGGTGCAACGTTACCCAGAATTATTTCAGGCGTTTATCGGCACGGGGCAAATGGTGGCGTTTCTGGAAAACGATCGGATTTGCTATGATTTTGCGCTGCGTTTGGCACAGGAACGAGGCGACACGAAACAAGTAGAAAAACTCAAACAACAAGGCCCACCACCTTATTACGGTAAGGATGTCTTGTGGAAGAGTGCGGCTTACCTTTCAGAGACATTCGATTATATGAATAAGAATTCAGCGATCGCGAATCCGGGGTTTAATACTTTGCAAGACCTTGCTGGTTCCGAGTATGGACTCTACGACAAGCTAAATTTCGTCCGAGGGCTGCTAGACACGTTCGGCGTGGTCTACCCGCAACTATGGGATGTAGACTTTCGCAAACAAGCGAAACGCCTCGAAGTACCCGTCTACTTTCTGATTGGTCGCCACGATGTAAACGCACAGCCGAAGCTGACGGAGGAGTATTTCAATCTCTTGACTGCACCGCGCAAAGAATTAATTTGGTTTGAAAATTCAGGTCATAATCCCTGGATGAATGAGACAGAAAAGTTCGTTGATACGATCGTGAACAAGATTTTGAATCCAGTGAATATGTAGAGGAATAATCATGATAATTACCAAAACTGACATCATCAAGAATGGTATTTGGCTGACCTTTCCACCACTGCTCTTTAGTCTGCTCCTGATGATCTTGATCCCAACTGCATTAACACCAGCCCAATTCAATCGAGGTATTCCAGATGTATTAATAAATATCCAAAGTATTGGACGAATTTTAGTATTTGCAATGCCCGCATTTTTTTCGATTGGCATATCCACCACAACTCAAAAACGAGGTTTAGCTCTGTATTTGGCTGGGGTAACACTTTATTATCTATCCTATGGAACTCAGAATTTTTTCCCGAATAGTGATTGGAGTACCAGTACGATCGGTTTTGCAGCTTCAGCCTACACAAATATATTTTGGTCGATTCCGCAAAGCGGACGCTACGCGAACGGGCTAGGCTTGCTCGGTGAGAAATTCTACTTCACAGAACGTTTACGTTATCGTCCGATTTTTTATATTGTGCCAGCGGTTATTTTTGTTATCGCTCACACCACACACGCAGTTATCTATCATCAACGGAGTTTTAATTAAATGAAACTAATCACTTTTGTTACTATTTTCGCGATCTTTATCCTGCTTTTCTATCTTAAAATCTTGCGCCCCTGGCAACTTCGCTGGGGAGCGACAGATGATGAAGTCAAATGCACTATGGCTGGTGATGATATCGTTCAAAACCCTAATTTCGTTGCCACAAGAGCAGTATCCATCGAAGCTCCACCTAGTGAAGTATGGAAATGGATCGTCCAAATTGGCTCTGGGAGAGCTGGTTTTTATAGTATCGATTTCATCGACAATGCCAACGTGCCGAGTTCGAGAGACATTATCCCAAAATATCAAAGAATCGAACAAGATTACTTTATTCCATTTACACCCAACCAAAAGAATGGAATGTGGGTGAAAGATTATCGAGAATCCGAGTACATCTTATGGTGGGATAGAAAAGGAAATGGAACATGGGGCTGGTTCTTGCAGCAAACCGAAGCTGGTAATACCAGGTTAATAACTAGACTAAGAACAAAATACGATTTTAGCTTTCCGTGGATTATTTATTATATTTTCTATGATTGTGGAGACATTATTATGATGAGCAAATGTATGTTAGGTATCAAAGAAAGATCGGAAAATAACTTATTCGATCGTCAGATCGAATCGGGCTAACACTAAGGCAAAGAGAATCAGACGAATTGATATCGTAAAATTAATAATAGGAAGATATGAATAATAGCATCCCTTTTACTATCGAACAGTTTTTTCGTGTTTTTGAGAAGTATAATCAAGCGATATGTCCGATTCAGTTTGCACTCATTTTAGTAGCGGTTATCGTGATTTTCCTGGCAGCAAGTCGCAAGCCATCCAGAAACAAAATTATTTCAGGGCTACTTGGATTTCTCTGGCTCTGGACAAGGATCGTATATCATTTGATTTTCTTTACAACAATCAGTCCACCCGCCTATTTGTTCGGGACGTTGTTCATTATTCAAGGTTTGTTATTCTTATACGAAGGCGTAGCAAGAAACAGATTAATTTTTCGTGCTAGCCGAAGATTTGACGGCATTCTTGGCGCGGTATTTATTGCTTACGCGCTAGTGATTTATCCGTTAATCGGCTATGCACTGGGGCGAATCTTCCCGTCAACACCTATGTTTGGGACACCTTGCCCGACAACTATTTTCACATTTGGTTTGCTCCTGTGGGCCGACAGGAAAATCTCATTGAGTTTATTGATTATTCCAGTTCTATGGTCGATCGTCGGAACTTCAGCGGCTCTAAGCTTCGGAGTCAAAGAAGATTTCGGATTGCTTGTTGCGGCAACGATGGGAACTGCTGCGATCGTTCGGCATAATTTAACACTGAAAACAGCACAAACATTATAAATTCGCCAAAAATATTATCAAAATACTCGAGATAGTCATGACTAAATCAATTTCTCTCGATGCACTCTGGGATTCAGCGACACCTACTGAGCTTGTATTCAACTCAAAACAACTCTCTCACCTACCAGCAATTAAAGTGACAAACTCAAAACATATCGCCGGATTGGTCGGCCCCACTCTAATTGCCATGACCATATCCGAATCCAAATTTATCCAGCCTCATCTCTATGACACCCAAATTGCACCTGTAGTTTACCTCTCAGGCACCTTGCTGTTTGTTGCTGGTCTGGCGATCGTCCGCGTTCACAATCATTGGATGGGCGACTGGACAGTGCTGGTAACGCTGATAGGTTGGTTTGCCATGTTCGGTGGACTGTTTCGGATGTTTGCGACAGGATTTTATCAGCAGGGTGCTCAAAACACAACTGCCCTGTTAGTACTGGAACTCGTTCTGCTGGCGGTCGGGATTTTTCTGACATTCAAAGCCTATGTAAGAACAAAATCGTGAAATATAAAAGTCTCTGATGTATTTTTACAACGATCGAATAACTTATCGATCGTCACACTCTATCAAATCCTAAATCAACAACTCTAGGTCAGTATTATGTGGATAAAATCGATCGTCATTATTACCGTATCAATCATTATTTTGTTTGGACTCGTAAGTCTTTATGGCAAATATCAGTGGCGATTAAGCACTGATAAACTACGTGCTGAATTAACAGGTGGGCGGCAAGCTATTACTCCTAAAACTTATGATTCAAAAGAGCTTGAAGGCTTGCCAGACCCGGTGCAGCGATATTTTCAGGCTGTGCTGAAAGAGGGACAATCGATCGTGGCGGCGGTCAATCTCTCTCAACAGGGACTATTCAATATGAGTGAGACGAAAGCGAAGTGGAGTCCATTTACGGCTACTCAATTTGTGACAACTCAACGGCCAGGGTTTGATTGGGATGCG
>JANPJH010000087.1:0-16839 GCA_031425415.1 Chamaesiphon sp. VAR_61_metabat_425
ACTTAAAAGCCATGAAATCTCTGGACAGATGTTTGACAATGAATATGACTTAGCCAAAGCTGTGATGGCGGGAATGGAATCTCGAAGTGTTGCAGGCGAATATTCACTCGATCGTTTTATATTTAATTGCGCCTAGCTACTAACATTTATTTAGCTGGATTAAAAAGCAGGTTTGAATTTTAACTAGCGTTCCCACCGAAACTTGCGATCGGACTCTTTAATTGACACATCATTAATACTGGCAAATCGACGCATCATCAGACCATTTTCGGCAAATTCCCAGTTTTCATTTCCATAAGCACGATACCAGTCTCCAAGATCGTTGTGATATTCATATTCAAACCGCACCGCAATTTTGTTGTCCATAAAACACCAGAGGGTTTTTTTCAGGCGGTAGTCTAGTTCTTTTTCCCACTTGCGGGTAAGAAACTCTCTGATAGTGGTGCGTCCGCTGAAAAATTCCGATCTATTCCGCCATTCAGAATCTTCTGTATACGCTAACGCAACTAGTTCTGGATCGCGAGTATTCCAAGCATTTTCAGCCGCCTGGACTTTGAGTTTGGCGGTTTCGAGGGTAAATGGCGGCAGTGGTGGTTTTGTTTCCATAATCATGCTGATGTCTGCAATGGTGGCGATTCAAGGTTTGTTAATTATGACTCACGGATTGAGAGATTTAGCGATATTTGATCGAGTCTTTGATACAGTTACCTCAACAACTTTGTCAAGAGATTGGCAACCGATAATCGGTTATCAACCCAACCCTCAGAAACCGCCAACAAGTTAACATAGATCCATAGTAATGCGATCTAGTGGAATAACGATATGGTTCAGTCCCAATATTACGGCGGTGATAGCTACTATAGAGAATCACCACCAGACTTACCTTCCCTGCTATTGAAAGAGCGGATCGTATATATGGGGGGACCCTTGGTATCGTCCGATGACTATAAACGGCAAATGGGCTACGATCCCACCAAACTGCTGATCGCCCAATTGTTGTTCTTGCAATTTGACAATCCCGAAAAACCGATTTACTTCTATATCAACTCCACCGGGACATCTTGGTATACTGGCGACTCGATCGGGTTTGAAACCGAAGCCTTCGCGATTTGCGATACCCTGGGCTATATTAAGCCCCCCGTCCACACAATTTGTATCGGGCAAGCAATGGGCACGGCAGCGATGATTTTAGCTGCCGGTACAAAAGGTTGTCGGGCAAGTTTACCCCATGCGACAATCGTGCTCAATCAGCCGCGCAGTGGTGCTCAAGGACAAGCCAGCGATATCCAAATTCGTGCGAAGGAAGTCCTGGATAATAAAGCCGCAATCCTGGATATCTTTGCACATAGTACCGGACAAACACCTGAGAAAATCGCCAAGGATACCGATCGAATGTTGTACATGACTCCCCAAGAAGCGAAGGAATACGGCTTGATCGATATCGTTCTCAATAGCGTGAAAGATCTACCCGCACCGATTCCGGCTCTGGTGTAACGATGTTTAGAATTGTGGATTAAAAAACCTGTGTAAGTTGGGTTGAAGCATGAAACCCAACGCTCTAGAAAGGTCGGCTTTTATCCATATCAATTCCGTCCCTTGCGGAGCTGTTGGGTTTCGATCTGCTCTACCCAACCTACGACTCTACTACTAACCCCTAAACCCTAACCTCATGTCTGTCGATCGGATTTTAAAAGTACCCTACAACATGCCAGGGACTCCTAATTGGCAGTGGATTAACATCTACACGCGGATGAGCCAGGAACGAATTATCTTCCTCAATCAGCCGATTACCGATGGACTGGCAAATCAGATGATTGCTTCCCTGTTATACCTGGAATCAGTCGATAACACCAAGCCGATTTATCTATATATCAACTCATTAGGCGATCCTGTCGCCGCTGGAATGGGGGGTGCTGATATCGGCATGATGTCAGTGATGGCTGGATTGGCAATATACGATACCATCAAACACATCAAATCAGAAATCTATACGATTTGTCTGGGTCAAGCAATGGGCATTTCCTCGCTGCTCCTATCTGCGGGAACTCCTGGCAAACGGGCAAGTTTACCCCATGCCACGATTGGTTTGATGCCGGCTCGTGCCGGTAGCCGAGGACAAGCCTCAGATATTGTGATTAACGCGGCTGAAGTATTGGCAAAGAAAGCGACGGTCGCTGATGTATTTGCTGAAACTACCGGTCAATCTCCAGCAAAAATCCTCGAAGACAGTGAGCGAATGTTCTACATGACTTCGGCTGAAGCCAAAGCCTATGGCTTGATCGATCGAGTCTTAGAAAGCACGAAAGATCTTTAATTAGGTAGTTGGGAGTTGGGAGCATTTTTCCTGTTCTACCCTCTACCCTCTACCCCCTAATACCTAACACCTAACACCTAACCCCTAACACCTATGTCCATTGGCGTTCCTAGCGTTCCCTATCGTTTACCTGGCAGTTCAACTGAAAGATATATCAATATCTACGATCGATTATTTCGCGAACGGATTATCTTTTTGTTTGAGGAAGTCGATGCTGGTATGGCTAATGCGATCGTTGCTTATATGCTGTATCTAGACTCCGAAGACTCCAGCAAACCAATCTATCTTTATATCAATTCCCCTGGGGGCGAAATCACGGCGGGAATGGCAATCTATGACACAATGCAACACATTAAGTCAGAAGTTGTGACTATTTGCGTAGGTTTAGCTGCTTCGATGGGTGCTTTTTTACTCGCTGCGGGTAGCCCCGGCAAACGGTTAGCACTCCCCCATGCGCGGATCATGATCCACCAACCTTTAGGTGGCACTGGACGGATGCAAGCATCGGATATTCAGATCGAAGCAAAGCACATTCTAGAGACACGAACCTTACTCAATAAATTGATGGCAGAACGTTCGGGTCAAACCCTAGAGCAGATTGAGAAAGATACCGATCGAGATAATTTTATGTCGTCGGCAGAAGCAATGGCTTATGGATTGATCGACAAAGTTGTTGAAACAGCAAATGTTCGTTAAGTTCAGGCAATCCTAATCGATCCTAACCCCGATCTTCTCTACCTCGGCAGCGAAGATCGGGATTTAGTATAAAACGCCGTAAAAGGAAGCAATTGGAGTACCTTGAAGGAAGATCTTGATATCCTTGACCGGACTCAGATGCCTACAATATACCGTTTACGGTTGGTGTAGGAGCGTCACTTTAAACTAATTAGGCTGCTCTTAAAGAGGGATAATCTGTATAACCTTCTGGCCCAGCCGAGTAGAACTTGCTCGAATCTGGCGGATTAAGTGGGGCACTTTTGGCAAAACGAGTGGGTAGATCGGGATTAGCTAAGAAGGGGGTGCCAAAGGCTACGGCATCCAGTTGGCCATTCGAGATCGCTTGTGCTGCTTCTTCCGCGCTGTAGCCCATATTGCCAATGATGGTACCCTGATAGGCGGCGCGGAGCGGGGTCATGATATCGCCCTGCTGCTCGCCTAAAAAGTCTGCCCGCATCACATGCAGATAGGCTAGTTGATAGTCATTGAGTTTAGTTGCCAGCCAAGTAGAAAGACCGATCGGATCGCTGTCCCGCATACTATTGTAGCTATTGAGCGGGGAGATGCGGACTCCGACGCGATCGCTACCCCAGACGGCGATTGTTGCGGCCAAAACTTCCAATAGGAGACGGGCGCGATTGGCGATAGTACCACCGTAAGGGCCGCTGCGCTGGTTACTGCCATCGCGTAGAAATTCATCCAAGAGGTAGCCATTGGCTGCGTGGACTTCTACCCCATCAAATCCAGCTTGTTTGGCATTTTCAGCAGCCTTACCGAAGGCTGCGATTATCCCTGGAATTTCTGCGTCTTCTAGGGCGCGAGGTGTCACATGGGCAACTTTGCCATTGGGGGTGTGGATTTCGTCGTTGGTAATTGGAATTGCACTGGGAGCCACGGGAATCGCGCCTCCATTCATCAAGGGATGACAGGCGCGACCGCCATGCCAAATTTGGAGGATAATTTGTCCCCCTTGAGCGTGGACAGCATCAGTAACTTGCTTCCATCCAGCAACTTGAGCTGCGTTATAAATGCCCGGTTCCGTCCAGAAGGCAGAACATCCCGCCATCACGGCAGTGGCTTCGGCAATGATTAATCCAGCACTAGCCCGTTGGCTATAATATTCAGCCATTAGCGGCGTGGGCACATGGTCGCTATCGGCACGACAACGGGTCAGGGGAGCCATTAAAATGCGATTGGGCATATCCCAAGCACCAGCTTGGAGTGGGGTGAAGAGGTTCGTAGATGTCATGTGATTTATCAGGGCGATCGATAGGTTTTTATTGTAGCTCGATTGATTTTCTGACGATGCAGCCGATCGAACGTTTGAAGTTGTTATTGATCGCATTTGCTAATACCCAATCCAGCTTTAATTGGTTGGAATCCCCCTGAGTCAGGCGTGAAGAGGAAGTCAAGATATTTAGTAACTTGCAATACAAACATCTTGCCTTTTTATTCCTACTATTAGACCGTTACATCATACTTTTAATAAACCATTATTCGTTGTTATCTGCTCCACAGTCTTCTTCCATCGTCAAAGGATAATTATGGAAACCGAAGTTATGAACGGCAGTTCCTCAACAAATGCAATGCCAGATGCTCTAGTTGCCGAACCGGAAGAACCCAAACAGAAAAAGAAGAAGAAGAAAAAACATAAAGATAAAGGTAAGAAAAAAGCCGATCTTCAAAGCTTAGAACGAAGAGTGTTCCATCATATCTCTGAGGCTGAAGGCAGTTCTAAACTTTCCGGCAAAATTTATGAAGCAGAGCTAGCGCGGCTGCAAGTCGAACTGGTAAAAATGCAATATTGGGCAAAGCATACCGGTTTTCGGATCGTCATTCTGTTTGAAGGTCGCGATGCCGCCGGCAAGGGCGGCACGATTAAGCGGATTACCGAACCGCTGAATCCTCGCGGTTGTCGCGTTGTTGCCTTGGGAACGCCGAGCGATCGAGAAAAAACCGAATGGTATTTCCAACGCTATGTGCCCCATCTACCCGCAGCCGGTGAGATCGTCTGTTTCGATCGCAGTTGGTACAACCGAGTGGGGGTAGAGCATGTAATGGGTTTTTGCACGGATGCCCAGTATCAAGAGTTCATGCAAACCTGTCCAGAGTTCGAGCGGATGTTAGTCAGATCTGGCATCGTTTTAATCAAATACTGGTTCTCAGTTAGCGATGAGGAACAAGAACGTCGCTTCCAGTCCCGGACGACCGATCCAGCCCGTCGCTGGAAACTGAGTCCGATGGATCTAGAATCACGCGATCGCTGGGTGGAATATTCCCAAGCGAAGGATGCGACTTTTGCCCATACAAATATCCCCGAAGCCCCTTGGTTCACAGTCGAAGCGAACGATAAAAAACGCGCTCGCCTCAACTGTATCAGCCATTTCTTGAGCAAAATTCCCTATGTGGACATGACTCCAGATCCGATGGAACTACCACCGCGCAAGATTGCCCCCCATGACTATGTCCGTCCGCCGCTCAACGAACAATTCTTTGTGCCGCAGATATATTAAGCATTCGCCCCAGTGTGGCGATCGATCTCAACGTTGTTATCCGCCCACATCAACCCCATATTTTTAGGAATAGATCGTTATGACTCATGAATTGCGTGTTCAAGCTTTGTCTCAAGTTACCGATCGCAAACCCCTACCATCCAAGGTGCCACAACGCTTAGAAGCACTGTGGGCAGCGGATGTATTTACCTTGGGCAAGATGCAAGCTAGCCTGCCCAAAGATGTCTACAAATCAGTTAAGAGTACGATTCAAACAGGTGGCAAGCTAGATGTTTCGATCGCTGGTACAGTGGCTGCGGCGATGAAAGATTGGGCAATTGCCAAAGGGGCGTTATATTATGCCCACGTCTTTTACCCCATGACTAATGCGACTGCCGAAAAACATGATGGTTTCATCTCTGTCCAAGGGGATGGCACGGTGCTGACGGAATTTACTGGCAAAGTACTGGTACAGGGCGAACCAGATGGATCGTCATTTCCGAATGGTGGCTTGCGCTCGACCTTTGAAGCACGTGGTTATACGGCTTGGGATGTCACGAGTCCAGCCTATGTGATGGAAACAGACAATGGTGTGACACTATGTATTCCCACTGTGTTTATCTCCTGGACGGGTGTAGCTCTAGACAAAAAAACGCCATTGTTGCGATCGAATGCCGCAATGAATAAAGCGGCAACTCGAATGCTCAAGTTATTGGGGCATACGGAAATTGCACCAGTTAATTCTAGCTGTGGGGCGGAACAGGAATACTTCTTAGTCGATGCTCATTTCGCCCATAGTCGTCCCGATCTGTTGCTCACGGGTCGTACTTTATTTGGTAAACCGGCGGCGAAGGGTCAGCAATTTGACGATCACTACTTTGGGGCAATACCCGATCGTGTTCAGGTGTTCATGCAGGACGTGGAAGAACGAATGTATCGATTGGGCATTCCGGCAAAAACTCGCCACAACGAAGTTGCTCCCGGTCAGTTTGAGATCGCGCCATTTTTTGAAGCCGCTAATGTCGCCAGCGATCACCAACAATTGACAATGACGATCCTCAAGAGTACCGCCAAGAAACATGGGTTTGTTTGCCTCCTGCATGAGAAACCATTTGCCGGAATTAATGGCTCTGGGAAACACGTCAACTGGTCGGTAGGCAATGCCACTCAGGGTAATTTACTCGATCCCGGCGATACTCCCCATGCAAACATGCAGTTTTTACTGTTCTGCGGCGCGGTAATCCGGGGCGTGCATAAGTATGGGCCACTCTTGCGGGCAGTAGTGGCTACTGCCAGTAACGATCACCGCTTGGGGGCGAATGAGGCTCCGCCGGCGATCATCTCGGTTTATTTGGGATCGCAGCTAGAGCAGGTATTTGAACAAATCAGCAAGGGCGAGCCAACTAGTTCGGCTCACGCAGGAGTGATGGAACTCGGCGTAGACACCTTACCAGTCTTCCCCAAAGATCCTGGCGATCGCAATCGCACCTCGCCCTTTGCCTTTACGGGCAACCGCTTTGAGTTCCGCGCTGTCGGTTCTGGTCAATCGGTTTCGGGTCCACTCGTGGCAATGAATACCGTTCTGACAGATTCCTTGACTTGGGTTGCCGATGAGTTAGAAAATGAAATGGCCAAGGGCACTGAACTGACTGTAGCGATCCACATGGTGCTGAAACAGGTGATGCAGAAGCATGGTGCTGTCGTATTTGGCGGGAATGGCTATTCCGAAGCCTGGCATAAAATGGCAGTTGAAGAACGCGGTTTGGCTAATCTGCGGACGACAGCCGATGCTTTACCCGTCTTGAAAGCTGATTACATCGAAGAATTATTTAGCCGAGTTGGGGTGCTGACTCCGGTGGAACTAGAAAGTCGGTTTGAGGTTTATGCCGAACAGTATATTCTGGCGATCGAAGTCGAAGCCAAATTGACGGTGAGTATGGCGAAAACAACTATTTACCCAGCAGCGATTCGCTATCACTCCGAACTATCTACGGCAATCCTCAATGCTAAATCGATCGGCATCGAACTGAGTAAGGAAAGTGCCGAAACAGTCGCCTCACTGATTCAATCAATGATGGATAACGTCAGCAAACTCAGTGCAATGATCGGCAAACATGATTTTGACTCGGTAGAAGAACACATGCAATATTGTGCCCAAACAATTTGTCCCTCAATGAATGAGGTGCGAAAATATGCTGATGCATTGGAAGGGGAAGTCGCTGATGATTTCTGGCCGTTACCAACTTATCAAGAAATGCTGTTTGTCAAGTAATAACCAACTCTAGAGCTAAAGCTCTATAAAACTTAGCTAAATTTCTACTCTCAGTGGAGGCGATCGCCTCCACTGAGTTTTTTATTCAGCGAAACACTGAAACTAGTAGCTCATCCTGTTGTCCGGTCAATTCTGTGGTGTAATGAGTCATGGCTTCCTTGTAGATGCGCGCACGCCCTAGTTCCCCCGATGGTTTAGTTATGTGTGACTGTTATTAACAGGTAGAGTGTCTAAAAAGCAAACATAGCCATTAATTAACCAGTACACCAGAATCATGGCGGCGGCGGACATTGCAACTAATATTCCGGCTAACATGAGCGAAAACTCTTGCCGATCGACTGCTGCTTGCATTAGATACAGCGACCAGGCAATTAACGCTACATCAAAAATGAGAAAACCAACTAACATTTTTATAAAAGTTCATATAATATCTATTTATATGTTACAGTATATAAAGAAAATTGGGTATCGATAGAGAGTTAGAGTTCAGTAACTGTTAGATCCGGATCGGTACGTCTTTACGGTGGAGATAATCTTTAATTTCAGCCACAGTTAGTTCTCCATAGTGCAATAAAGAAGCTAGTAAGGCAGCTTCGGCGCGACCTTCGCTCAAGGCTTGATAGATATGTTCGCAGTTACCAGCACCGCCAGACGCGATGACGGGAATTTGAACCGAGATGGCGATCGATCGTGTCAAATCGATGTCGTAGCCGGCTTTAGTGCCATCTGCATCCATACTAGTAACCAACAACTCCCCTGCACCGCGTTTAGTTACTTCCTCCGCCCACTGCACAGCATCTAGACCCGTATTTTCTCGCCCACCCTTAACGTAAACATCCCAGCCTGGATTGCTAGGATCTTTACGCCGCTTAGCATCGATCGCGATGACGATACACTGATTGCCAAACCTGTCACTCGCTTGGTCGATCAGATCGGGATTTCGCACCGCTGCCGAATTAAGACTGACTTTATCTGCCCCTGCTCTTAACAAATCTTTAATATTTTCTAAGGATTGAATCCCGCCGCCAACAGTGAGGGGAATAAATACCTGTTCGGCAGTACGATAGACCACATCGATAATCGTATCCCGGTCTTCATGGCTGGCGGTAATATCGAGAAAAACCAGTTCGTCGGCTCCAGCGTCATTGTACAGTTGAGCTAGTTCGACCGGATCGCCAGCATCCCGCAGTTCGACGAAGTTGATCCCTTTTACTACTCGCCCAGCTTTGACATCTAGGCAAGGTAATATTCTTTTGGCTAACATATTTGAATCTTGTTGCTGTAATTAACCACCCCAGGCAGATTACCTGTCAGCGATCTAGGTACTCCATTTTAGATCGCGATCGACATGTTGCGGCTAGTTGAGTTCTTTTGGCAGTTATACATGCACTACGAGATCGAGTCTACTGATATCACAATATTTTATCGATCGACATTCATTCAACCACGATTAGGCTTTGCCTACGCTACGCGAACGACCATAAACAATCGATCGCATTGCCAATTCCATTATCATCTGGATCTTGTGCTATGAGATACATTTTTATCTTTAACCTTATCGCTGATTAACTTTCAGAGATTGCACCATACATCATAGTTGCTGGAAGTGCTCTATCCCCATTCAGTTAACGTTTAGAGATTGACTGTTAGGGGATTGCTCATGGATTTTTAACTAGACTCCATAACGACTCTAGCTTATTAGACCGCTCTGACTATTATTCTCATTTCACCTCCCTGGAGTCCATAAAGAGCTTCTTTTTATAAGGGGCGATAAGTCCGATAGTTAATACTTGGGAAGATATTATCCATCGTCTCGACTTTTTCCAGCCAGCCACTATCGACTTTCCGCTCTTGGAGATCTTCATAGAGTTTATGGAACCGGACTAAATGCGACCTGGTGCGACGAATTGCATAGGGTACCATCGTTCCTGTCCGCATGATAAATGCCCAGTCGGAAGACTGTGCCAGTAGTAATTCCCGTGCGGCTTGATTGAGAGCGCGCCACTGCAATTCATCATCTGGTTCCATCCGCGCTAATTCAATCATCCGTTCTGCGCCTTTGTGCAGGTGCGGATAGACCCAAGCATTAGTTTCATTCAACCAGTACTCATGGAAGCCTTTATAACCCCAACTAGATTGAGACGGACGACATACCTGCTGAGTAGGTTGAGCGCGGAGATAGTCCGCTAAATGCGTCATCTGGTAGGTATTTTGATCGTGCCAGGACTTGCGGAAGAAAAAGTCGATGAACCAAGGCCCTTCATACCACCAGTGACCGAATAATTCGGCATCATAGGGCGATACAACCAGTGGTGGGCGGTGCATCACGCCAGCCAAATTACTGACCTGTTGCTGGCGATTGTACATGAAGTTCTGAGCATGATCGGCGGCTTTTTCCTTCGCCCAGTATGGATCGTAGAGGGCTTTCTCGCCACCAGTTTTGGAGGTGATTTTGTGATATTTAATCCCGATATTCTTCCGCTGACCGTTGGGCATGATGTACGGCTTGATATAGTCGTAATCAGCATCCCAGCCCAGATCTTTGTAGAATTCTCGATACTCTGGTGCGCCGGGATATCCAACCATCGATGACCAGACTTGCTGAGAAGACTCCTGATCTCGCCCAAATGCCGCCACCCCAGCTTCGGTGAAGATCGGCGCGTAGTTGCCAAACTTGGGACGAGGACGGGCGTATAAAATTCCGTGCCCATCGGTGAGGAAGTAACGCAACCCAGCATCGGCTAGCATCCGCTCTAAGCCTTCATAGTAGGCACATTCAGGCAGCCAAATTCCTTTTGGAGCGCGACCAAAGTTTTCTTCATAATGTTCGCACGCGACCCGAAGCTGCGACCATACCGCTTCGGGGTACATCTTCATCAGTGGTAAATAACCATGCGTTGCACCACAAGTGATGATTTCTAAATTGTTGCTGTCTAAAAATTGTTTAAATGCACCGATTAAATCGCGATCGTGTCGTTCCCACGTTTTGCGAATAGCGGCAAACTCCTTGACATAATATTCGGCTAAGTACTTGATGTGGCCATTGTGTTCGTTAGACTCAACCTCTTTGAGGGCGAGTTCTTCTAGCTTGCCGAGATGTTCATCATATCGGTCTTGGAGTAAGGGATCGCGCAGCATCGACACCAATGGTGGGGTCATGCTCATCGTAATTTTAAAATCAATCCCATCCCGTTTTAGTCCCTCAAAAACGTGAAGCAGGGGAATATAGGTTTCGGTGATGGCTTCATACAGCCATTCTTCTTCGAGAACAAAATCGCTCTCAGGGTGACGAACGAACGGGAGATGAGCGTGTAGGACTAACGCAACATAACCAAGCGGAGTACTCATAGGGATAGCAGGTGGGGACAGCGAATGGCAGATAGTAAAACACTATCGTTAATCTTATTTTAAGCTTTGCGTCCTCTTTTATTTGTTATTTGTTGTTATCGTGCCAGATTGTCTCTGCGGTAATTGCGGCGATCCCTCTTCCATATAAGGTGAGTAATCGCTCTCATCGATCCAAATATCACAATTTTTTAAATAATGTTAATTTTTTGTTAACAAATCTCTAAAATTGTTTCATACTAAGAACTGGTTGTCATCATAAACCACAACTATTCACAATCTAGCTTTCGATGCTCTCGCAGAAGAGGCTAACGCCAAAGAGTAATGAATGTCTGCTGATCTCTACCCACTCACTAATTCACCAACATCATTACAGCTATTGCTGTTTATTGATGAGCGGATGGCTAGTTACGTCCAAAATCAAGAAATTCGCGACAAGTTAGCAGATTTCGCGGCTACGCAGGCATTCGAGTTAGAGATTATCGATGTCAGCAAACAGCCGGATTTGGTTGAGCACTATCGAGTGATCGCCACGCCCGCATTAGTAAAACTTTCACCACTACCCCGTCAAATTTTGGCAGGAAGTAATTTGCTCGATCAAATTGATAACTGGTGGGAGCGGTGGCAGGATGAGCTAGAAGCTCAAGAGAAAAATTTATTAACTGACGATAGTGAATACCTAGTATCTGATGAACTGCCAAAAGGTCGGATCTCACTAAATGATTCTATTAGTCAGATTGGTAAGATCATCGAGTTGACCGATCGGGTTTTTAAGCTCAAACAAGAGAAAGAAGAATTACTCAGCAGGTTAAAATTTCAGGATCGGGCGATGGCGGTACTGGCGCATGACCTCCGTAATCCATTAACTGCTGCGGCCCTTGCTTTGGGCACACTAGAAATCGTCCATAATCCTCAAGATTATCGGGCTAATTTGCTCGAACCAGTCACAATTGAAAAACTAATTAAGCGGGCACGAATTCAACTTCAATCGATTGATCGACTGGTAACAGATATTCTCCAGCCAATTTCTGAGGTAAATCATGAATTATCCCTCCGACTGCAAAAACTCGATCTCACTCAACTTATTTCGGTAGTAATTTCTCAACTAGATCATCAGTTTCAATCTAAGTCTCATACGATTACTACTGATATCCCGCAAGATATCCCAGCTATTTATGGTGATGAGGATAAACTCCGTCAGGTGCTCGGCAATCTGTTAGACAATGCCGTCAAGTATACTCCAGTAGGGGGAAAAATCCATGTCAGTGCTCTTCACCGCACAACTCAAACGATTCAGGTGAGTGTAGCGGACACTGGTTTAGGTATTCCTAGTGCAGATTGCAAGCATATTTTCCAAGATCAATACCGACTTGATCGCGATGTCCTCCAATCCGGTTATGGTATAGGTCTAGCTGTCTGTCAACAGATCGTTCGCGCTCACTACGGCCAAATTTGGGTTGAGTCTGCACCTGGAAAAGGCAGTATTTTTAACTTTACAGTGTTAGTACATCATTGATTACACCTCCTGTTAAATGTCAATTGTTTTGACGTGTCACTTACCGCTAGTTTAAACTTTAGCTAATATTTCCTGGGCAACTCGATCGCACACACCTGGTTCGCCCAAGGCTAGACGCATCTCGCGGTAGTCAGCCAACATTCGATCTCGTCGTGCTTGGTTTAAGATTAATTCTAGACTTTCAGTAGCAATTCGATCGGAACTAGCTTCATCTTGTAATAATTCAGGCACAATCGATTTCATTTCCACTAAATTAGTCGGAGACATAAACGGAATCGAAAATTTTAGGACATTTTTGGCTAACCAAGCTGTCAAACTACTAACGCGATAAATTACTACTTGAGGCACATTGAGTAGGGCTAATTCTAGACTCACGGTTCCGCACTTCGTGATTGCTAAATCTGCGGCTGAGAGGACGAGATCGGCATTCTCAGTTACAAGGGTCGCATTTAACTGATATGCTTTAATTGCTCGATCGATATCTGCTTTAAAGACATCCCGCGAGAGGGGAATCCAAAACCGAACATGCGGTAATTTTGCCTGAATTTGTTGAGCGGCTTGAAAGATAAAGGGGAGCAGATATTTTAGTTCTTGAGTGCGAGAAGCCGGAATCAGTGCCACCGCTATTTCATCATCATGAATACCCAATTTTTCACGGGCAACTTCTCGGCTTGGTAGAGTTGCGACTCGATCGATCAATGGGTGTCCGACAAATTTTACATTAGCTCCTTGTTTTTCAAAAAACCGTGCTTCAGCGGGGAAAATCGAGAGAATTTCGTCAGCAAACTTGACAATTACGCCAGTATTTTTATCATCGATCGACCATACCCATTCTTGAGGGGCAATATAATAAATAATTGGTACAAAGGGGAATACTCTTTTGGCATAATTGCCAATCCCGACATTCGGCCCCATATAATCAATTAAGACGATGGCATCCGGCGGCGTGGTTTTTAAATACTTTTTGGCGATATTCTGAACTTGGATTGTGGGTAAAACAAAAGCGATCGGTTCTAAAATCCCTACTGCACTGATTCCAGTAGTGTCAGCGAGGATATTTGCCCCGGCTGCGGCCATTTTACTTCCGCCGAGGGCGACAATATTCAGGTCGATGTCTGACTTTTCGGCTAGTTGTTTGAGTGCTGTAACAAGTAACGCCCCCTGAAGATCGCCAGATACGTCTCCAGTGCTAATGAAGATAGTTTTTTTTAGAGTTGGGAGAGTTGTCACTGATTTAATTATTCACCCTTATTATCGATCGATTTACCAGGAATTGGCCCTCGCCGATTATTGTCTTTCTTGCCATTGATAGACATCCTCAAGAATCTTTGGAGGTGCTGCACTCTTTCGTGATAGGGGAATAAATCTAATTCATCTAAAGCTTGGTTGACAGTGTGGTGGGAGTAATAAATAGTGCGAAAGGCTTTTTTGAGGATGGCGAGTTCTTCAGGAGTACATCCAGCCCGTTCTAAACCGACAAAATTAAGCGAGCGAACTCTTGCGGGGGTACCTTCAACAATCGTAAATGGGGGTACATCCCGCTGAATCCTTGTCATGCCCCCAATCATCGATAATCTACCAATGCGGACAAACTGATGTACGCCTAACACACCGCTAATCACAGCTTCTGACTCGACGTATACGTCTCCAGCTAGAGATGTGGCGTTGGCGATTTTGACATTATCTTCGATTGTGCAATTGTGCGCGATATGAACATACGCCATTAGCAAATTATGATTGCCAATCGTTGTAGCTTCACCGATACCCGTGGCTCGGTTGATGGTCACATATTCCCGAATCCGATTGTAATTGCCGATTTTGACCCAAGTTTCGCCGCCTTTATATTTTAGATCCTGGCTGTCTAAACCGATCGCGGCTCCTGGAAAAATTTGATTGCCAACGCCGATAATCGTCGGTCCTTCGATGATCGCATGTGCGCCCACTGTAGTTCCAGCCCCAATCGTGACATTTTCGCCAATAATTGCATAGGGACCAACCTGCACAGTTGGGTCGAGTTCCGCACTGGGATGCACCACTGCGGTGGGATGAATTCGTGTCATTAACATTGCTACTCCAGCCATCTTATCATTTTCCTGCGGTTGGGTTATGGGTGATGCAGATGCTGTGCTAGTTTCGATCTTCGCTTTTTACAGTTATGAACCCAGGCTACTAAGCCGACTTGGGTCGGTTGGAATTTAAATCCAGCCTGTAAGTCATGGCTTCAGTACTAGTGGGTGTCATTAACTATGGAGGCGATGTCACCAGCCGCTCTAACAAATAAGCTGTGAGCCGTCAATCAACGCTTATGCCCTATTGTGCCCATATGGGGACATCTGGCTGACACTTTCATCTGCTGAATACCACCTATTCGCCAACATTTCGTCACACTTCTACCAGAGCAAACGTGAGATCTCCAGAAGCAGCTAGTTGACCATCGACTTCAGCGCGAGCGTGCATCTTGGCAAACCGACGACGTTTGAAGGACAGGAGTTCCACTGTCATGATTAATTGGTCGCCGGGAACCACTTGATGGCGAAATTTGACCCCATCAATGCCAGTGAAGACAAATAAACCACCACTGTATTCTGGCAGTTGGGTGAGGACGATGCCTCCCACTTGAGCCATTGCTTCGATAATCATCACGCCTGGCATCAAGGGATGTCCGGGAAAGTGTCCGGCAAAAAATGGTTCGTTGAATGTGACATTTTTTAACCCAACTGCTTTGGCTCCTGGCTCAAAGTCGATAATTTTATCAACCAAAGCAAAGGGATAGCGATGGGGTAAGAGTTGATGAATCTCTTGGATATTAAATGTTTTTTTAACTGAGTCTGCCATGTCAATTGGTTCTGACGGGACTGGCTCGACGAGGGTAGCAATGGTATCTTGAGATCGATCGAGAGTAGTGGACATGAGACCTAAGAGTTATTTTCGGTTGGTAACTGATAACTGATCGCTGGTAACTGTATTTAATATCCCATCTCGTGCAACCTTTGTGCTAATTGAATGTGCAGTTGATGGCTAGCTTTGTGTGCCAGGAAATGGGCTTGGGGAAACCTTCCCAACAGGCTGAGATCGCCGATTAAGTCTAATAGTTTATGACGAGATGGCTCATTTGGGAATCTCAGAGGTGGATTTAACCACTGCTTGTCGTCACACACTAGAGCATTATCCAAGCTACCACCTTTAATCAATCCTGCAAGCCGGAGTTGTTCGATTTGATGTGCCAAGCCAAATGTCCGCGCTGGGGCGATTTGGCTGATAAAGTCTTCTCGTTCTGGCTGCCAACTGTGCCACTGATTGCCAATGGGTGCCACATCAAAGTCAATTCCATAGGTAAATCGCAATTTGGGTGATGGTAATGCGGCAACAAAACTCTCACCCTGATGAATCCAGATAGGTGTATCGATCGCTCCAGCAGTGGATAAATTGCCCGCTACAGGCATGAATTCCGATCTAACTATCCCTTCTACCCAAACTCGTGCTGAGCCATCTAGCAGGGGCAATTCTGCCCCATCTACTTCAATTCGGGCATCTTCAATTCCCAGGGCAACCAGTGCGGCGAGTAAATGTTCGACAGTTCGCACTGAAGCTCCATTTGCCGTCAACTCAGTCGAGAGCGTGGTCTGACTAACATGACCAATCCGCGCCGGAATCTGCGGATTACCAGGTAAATCTACTCTGACAAAGTAACGCCCTAGCCCCGGATCTGTCGGCAAAATCTTGACAGTGGTAGTTACGCCAGAGTGAAGTCCGATCCCGTGAAATTCGCAAACATTGTGGATTGTAGACACTTTAAACCTCCCGCCCAATTCGGAGTGGGTGGCGATGTTTAGCGTCGGTAGTCGCGTGAGATGGTCTAAACAAGATTAATTTCAAAAATCGGCTCAACTTGCTGTTATGAGGCAATACAGGGTTACTTTTTCCGCAGCGATCGATCGAGGCTGTACGGATAAGTGGTGATCGGTGGAGTCGATCGGTGTCAATTATGACACAGTAAAGCTAATTTTGATATTTAACCATGTTGATGGTCAAAAATTTAGCAACTAAACCCCGACTAGGATGAGACCCGTAGTTTTTCTTCCTCTGGGTCGAGGTGAGATTTGACCCAAAGACGGTCAGCAATATCAAGCGGCTTTTGATTGAGGCGTTGTTGAAAAAGCTGGACTTGTTGAATCAACTCAGC
>JANPJH010000088.1:0-54425 GCA_031425415.1 Chamaesiphon sp. VAR_61_metabat_425
TATTCAGAATTCTCTCGTCGAGATACAGAAATAGAAGAAAGAGATTTGGATTAAGGTTGAATTTAATTGCCGGAATTTACAATTATGAGCTTCGTTTATCTTTAGAACAGGTGATTTCATGATACTTTCGCAGGAGGTCTAATAATAGCTAGAACCTCTGTTCAAACTCAAGAATCGCCCGATTTTCGCCAAACAAATTAGTCGAACCCCTTAACAGCATTTGCTCGTTCAATCGGTAGCGGATGCTGTACTGCGGTAACTCGCTATTGGTCAGAACTTTAAATACCGAAGTGGAGACTTTCGGCGTGATATCTACCCCGACTTCAGCGGCAACACCTAGAGTAGAACTACTGCTGGTTTTAGAGTCCTTGGTGATCGTCGGAAAAAGGCGAAAATCGCTCAAACTCAAGGCTTCACTCACCCGATCTTGGATATTATTGAGGAGGGTCGAGCCTGCCAGGTTGGCAATGCCTAGCCCGATATTATTATCCCCAGCCCCAATTCGCTCGACTAAGCCCCCACCAAGGAGAAGGAGAATTTCTGGTTGAGTCCGAGCAGGTGTACTTGTGAGTTCTAAGCGTTGGGTAACTTGGCTGGCTAATCCAGCGATCCGCGCTTCGACTTGGACGGTTTGGACGGAACCGAGACTGGTACTATAAAAGTCCGCAGTTTCATTAATTTCGCTACCTACTACTGTCCGACCGATCGAGCTGCGCTGAGATAGCGGCCCAGCCGCACTTTCGAGGGTTTTGGCATAGAGGCGGAGATTGAGGACGGGGTCAGCCCCCAAGGTAGGGAAAAAGTCGGCTGTCTGAGGGTAGCCACTAGCCAGCCGAAATTGGGTGGTAAACAGATTGATCGCCCCTTTTTGGAGTTGAACTTGACCGAAAGGGCGCGGATTGTCGATGGTGCCATCGAGATCTAGTTTCCCGGTGGCAAAGAAATTAAGCAGGGGCGCGCGGGTAATTTGGAGGTTATCGCCCAGGGTGAGCTGAAGGTTGCGGAGTGGGAGCGAATTGGCAATTACTTCTGCTGTCACCGCTGGTTTGATGCCCAATACTGTAGATGTAGTGTCGGGTGCTTCTGGTAGAAAAACTTGGCCGTTGCTGAGTTGGATTTTACCCGTGAGAATTGGCGTGAGAGCGGTACCTTCGATCGTGAGTTGGCCATCAACATCGCCGCTGTATTTCTCTTTGAGATCGACGGTAATGCCTTTGATGAGGATGTTTAACCGATCGGTCGGATTGATACTGAAGGAGTCGGAAATAGGGATAATTCCGGCCATAGAAACCTGACCGCGATTCTGATTCTGTGCAGCTCCACCACCGAATTTACCCTCGAATTTTTTGACCTCAACTCGATCGAAATCAAACACAATCTCGCCATTAATATCTTGCAGTGGTTCGGGAATTGCCAGACTTTGAATTTTAGCTTGGGCAATTGTAGCGATTCCATTAGCTGTCAGGCTGTCAATCCCTCCTTCTGGCTTCATTTTCCCCCTGATATTGACGGCGATTTTGCCCTGTCCATCGATCCAGTGTAGTTGCTTTTTGCTGAGGACATCTAGCATCTGTAAGCCTTGATTTTGGAGATTGAGATCTACTTGCAGATCCTGACTGGCTGGCGGTTTGAGGCTAAAGGGTAGTTGGTAGGGGATACTCCCACTCAAGCTAATTAGATCTGTTTGGGTGGCGAGGGGACTCTGGGCAAAAGTGGCATTACTATCAAAATTTAATCGGCCATCCCAGTAATCAAAGTTACCACCGACGGATTGGAGCTGGGTTTGGTTGAGTTGGGCATCGCTAAGATCGACAGTCCCATTGAGGCGGGGATTGCCGAGGTTGCCGCCGATTTGAGCGTTGAGGTTGATTTTACCGTTGATGTCCACAGGTAACGCCACCAGGCTGGTTAACCACTCGGTGGGGAAGTTTTGGATATTTACCCGACCATTCTGATTCCCGACTCCAAAATCGCCAGATAGGAGCATTTGACTAGATTGGAGCGTCGCGATGAAGGGATCGAGGTGGAGTTTTCCATTGCGCCAGTTGCCTTTAGCTTGCAACTTGTCAAGATTGTAGCGTTCGAGTTGCCATTTCTCGCCCTGAAGATCGAAGTCGGTACTAAGTCCAGTTTTCGGGTTGCTAGCGATCGAAATTTCCCCCTGAAAGTCTCCATGCAAATTCCGTAACTCGGGAATGATGTTGCTAGCTTGTTGACGATCTGTTTCTCGATTCATCCACCGCCGGAGTTCCGAGAGCCGACGTAGTTCGTTATACAGGGGCTGAGGCCGATTAGCAATTTTCTCTGGTAGGATATTGAGATCGGCAACAGTTCCATATCTGCGTTTATTTAGCGGTATAAATAAATCTTCGATGCTAAAAATCTGGAATAGATCCCGTACATCTTCGAGAGAACCTTTGGGTACTCTAATTTTTGCTTGAAAGGTAGGAGTTTTTGCATCGGGAGTTACACTAGCACTACTAATCAGATAACTATTTGCACCGCGCTGAATTTCGGTGTCATTGAGATTAAATTGTCCATCAGCATAGCGAAAATTAGCCAGCAGGCGATCGCCTTGAAAAGCTCCAAAGGTAGGATTAATAATTTCGATCTGGTTTCCGGCTACTCGTAACTTAGCGAGATCGATCGCTAGATTACCTGTACCGATGCCACCAAATCGGTATTGTTGAATCCCCACGGTTTTAGGAATCCACTGTTGGAATAAATCTAGGGGAAATCGTTCGACATTCAAATCGAGAATCTGTCGGGCGATAGTTCCATTTGCGACAATACCTTGCTGTTGAATTGCAAAGTTTTGAGGTTGTAAATTGCGATCGAGTGATAATGTCAACTTGTCGGTGCCACCAGCGAAAGCAATATCTACCCCTTGTCCGGGATTTGCTTGAATGTTACCAATCAAGTTAGGATCGAACTTTAATGTGCCTACCCGAAAATTGGTTAATTTAGTTCGTCCGGCTACTTGCAGTTCAGCGAGATTACTATTTTGAATATTTCCGGCTAATTGGAGGTCGCCACTCAGTTGACCATTGAGTTGGCTAACATCGATACTATTTTTTGGCGCAAATTTAGCTAAGGCAGCAATATTTAACCTGTCGGCGGTAACTCGACTTTGCCATTGTCCTTTATTTAAAGCTAAATTGGCTAGCTGAATCTTTCCGCCGAGAATTCGATCAATCTGACCATTACCATTAAGTTGAATACTTTCCGCGCCAGGACTTTGGAGATTACCCGTAGCTCGAAAGTTGCCAAATAATAATCCAGCTTGAATTGCTTTGGGTAATTGCTGATTTAATGCACCTAAATTTACCCCCTGAATCTCCAGATTGCTTCGCCAGTTACCTCGATCTACTTGTAAGCCTGTTGCCCGAATCTTACCATCGGCTAGTATCAATTCACCATTGCCAGCGATCTGAATTAGATCGAGGTTAGGTTTATCTAAATCACCAGCAGCGGCAAAGTTACCGGAAAGCTTAGCAGATTCAAACCCGACGGGGATATCCTCGCTAACGTTACCTAATTTAAGCCGATTAACCGCAAAGTTGCCCCGCCACTTACCAGAGTTAAGTTCTAATTGTTGGGCAGAAATTGTCCCATCGGCAAAACTTAATTTACCCCCACCAGTCACATTAATCTGATTGGATGCAAGCTGCTGAAGATTACCAGCGACATTTAGCTCACCATCTAATTTTGCCCGCCGAAATTGTAGGGGAATTTCCGGAGCTAACCCACCAAGCATCACCGATGATATTTTAACATCCCCCTGCCATCGACCACGATCGATCTGGAAGTTATTACCCATCACCTTACCCTGGGGTAAATCAATCGATCCGCTACCTACTCCCCGAATCGATTCAGGTGTGAATTTTTGGAGATTACCTGCTAGATTAAATTCTCCACTTAATTTGCCACCAACTTGAGGATTTAATTCTGATAACTTTAAATTATTAGTTGTAAATAAACCCTGCCAATTACCATTAGATATCGTTAAATTATTCGACTTAATTTCCCCGGCATTTAGCTTAACCTTACCCTGCCCTTGGGCAAAAATGGTCTTAGAAGTGATTTGCTTGAGTCCATTACCTTTGAGTCGAAAATTACCACTGACTGTACCTGCGGGTAAAGTGCTAGCTCCAGGCAGTGGATTGACTTCGAGCTGCTGGAGATTGAGTCTATTACTACTCAGATTAGCTTGCCACTGACCGCGATCAACTGTAAATCGATCAGCGATAATTTTTCCGGCAGCTAATTGTAAACTCAATCGTCCTTGTGCTTGAATTCGATCGATTTCAACATCATTATTTAGCCCAGCAGCTTGAATATTTCCAGCTAATTGCCCACGATAGTTAGCCGGTAAAGTCGTGCCGAAAATTTTTGCTAACTGCTGAGTATCTAAGTTCTGCGGTTGTAGATTAAGTTGCCAATTAGTCGCCGTTACGGCTCCTGTTGCCTGGACTTTGCCCCCCGCCGCTTGGAGCGTAGCACCGCGCACAATTGTCTTCCCCTGGGGGGTAATCTGGAGATCTGTACTGACTGGATAAGTAGCTTGGGGTGCATTAACTCGCAGGTTGGTATAGATATTTGCGCCGATTCCGGCAATCGTACCTTGTATCGATGCAGTGCCTAGTTTGACTTGTGGTGGTAATTTTGCCCCATAGAGCTGAGTTAGGGTATCGCCAGGAAGATTACTCCCCTGCAACTGAAACCGCGTTTCGGGGGTTTTTAAAAGCCGAATTTCCCCATTAGTAACAATTTTTCCACCCAATTTAGGTTGTGCTGTTGCAGCTAGTTTAATTCGACCATCAGCTAATTTAAAGTTACCATTTAGCCGATCGACTTGAACGCGATCGACTTGACTAAGTTTAGTATTATTAAACTTTCCCGTTAAAATTGGTCGGTCTAATTTACCCGTTAATTGTAAATCAGCTACTGCTGTACCAGCTAATGGGAAAGGTGATTTAACATCGATACTAGTAAAAATATCTGGCAGGGTAATCGGTGCAGTTTTCGCCGTGAGTTGATAGCCAGTATAATAATTGAGTGAGCCATTGACCACTCCGGCTACTCGATCGTATTTAGTCGTAGTATTATTAAATTTAACGTCTCGTTCCGATACTTGAATCAAGCCATTAATCTTATCTAGACTGCGAGGAACATTGTTAATCGAAATTTTACCATCAGTTACTAATAAGTTACTGCCAATACGCAGATATTTCTGAGGTTGAAGTGCTAACTCTAAATTGCCATCAACAGTACCGCGATTGATGGTTACTTCGGGGATTTTGACAATCCGAGTTGCAGCGGCTGCATCTAATTTTTGACCCTTAACTGCAAGTTGAGTTTGTCCATTACTAATTAAACTCTTGCCCTGAAATTGGATCTGTCCATTAGTATTAAATTTGCCGCCACCATCGAAGCTGACTTGCTGTTGTAGATCGTCAAGTTCAGCTTGAATGTTTAAATTACTAACAGTAATCGGTAGCTGCGGAACTTTACTGTAGGGAAGAACTACAATTTGTGCATTATCAATTTTAATCTTGCCAACTTCAATTTTTACTGCCCCTGGCGGTGTTTTCTCGATCGCCGGAAGCTTAATCCAGTTACCTTGAATAGTTTGGGGCAAATCAATACGCGGTGAAACTAGTTGAATATCTAGTTTCAATGTGCGATCGAGTATTAATTTAATTGGATTAAAATTAATTACAACTGCCTGGACCTTGAGTTGATTCAGCTCATTATTAGTCGCCGGAATACTGGCATTAGCAAATCGCAATCCGCTCGGCGAGACTTCCTTAAGCTGACCTAAGTTTACGGGGCGTTTGAGGGTTTTAGTTAATTCCTGAGCGACAATCGGTGCAAGATGGCGTTTTGCCCACCACTGACCGACTCCAATCCCAACGATCGCTAATCCAAATAGACCCAAACCGATGATGCTACCAGTTTTGAGAAATAATTTTAGCCAGCGACGAGAAGCGAATGATGAATTGTCTATCATCAGATGGTTGGTGTATTCTTTCTATTTGCAACTTGTATGGCAATCTTCAATGATGTCCAAACTAAATAAACTATCACTAATTAATTTGCCACGCGACAGCTTCACCAACGCGGGTAATAGACTCCCTGACAATTTCCCGTCGGGCTTGTTCCACATAATATCCACTTTCTTTCTGAAATAACCGTGTAACCGCTATGGCGGTAAACCAGAAACAACCCAACGAATCAATCGAGGATAATAAATCTATCCGCTATCTCATCACACTTAAGATTATGAACCCTCTTTTACAAGGTCAGGGATTACCACCTTTTGCTGAGATCCGCCCCGAACAGGTAGTTCCAGCCATCACCGAACTTTTAGGTCAGGTTAACGCTGAATTGACCCAGCTTGAGGCGAACATTATCCCTACTTGGGCGGGACTGGTCGAGCCACTCGACAAATTGACCGAACGCATCGGCTGGAGTTGGAGCATCATCGGGCACTTAATGGGTGTCAAAAATAGCCCCGAACTTCGCACCGCCCATGAACAAATGCAGCCTCAAGTAGTTCAATTCTGGATGCGATTGGGGCAGAGTACCGCTCTCTATCAAGGCTACCAAGCTATTAAAGCTAGTGCGGAATGGGCGACCTTCGAGCCAGCCCAAAAACGGATTATCGAAGCTGCAATCCGCGATATGGAGCTATCTGGAGTTGGTTTAACCGGAGCACCTAAACAGCGATTTAACGACATTCAGCTAGCCCTAGCCGAAATTGCCAATAAGTTTTCCAATAACGTCCTTGATGCTACTAAAGCCTATAGCCTGACTTTGACACAGCCGGATGAAATTACCGGATTACCAGCGAGTTTACTGGCACAAGCCGCTCAAGCCGCCAGAGCCGCCGGACATGAAGCAGCGACTCCGACAGATGGCCCTTGGGTAATTACCCTAGATGTTCCCAGTTACTTGCCCTTCATGCAACACAGTCAACGCCGCGACTTCCGCGAGCAAATCTATAAAGCTTTTGTCAGTCGCGCCGCATCTGGCGAGTATGATAATTTGGGGAATATCGATCGCATCCTAGAACTACGGCGAGAAATGTCCAATATTCTGGGCTTCGATAACTTTGCCGAACTCAGTCTGGCGAGTAAAATGGCTCCTAATGTCGCCGCTGTCGAAAGTCTGCTCGAATCTCTCCGCAGTGCTAGTTTTGAAGCAGCTAAACAGGATCTCGAAGATCTCCGCGCGTTTGCCATCTCCAAAGGCGCAGCCGAAGCTAACAACCTCAAACACTGGGATTTAGCCTACTGGTCAGAACGTTTGCGCGAAGCTAAATTTGACTTTAATGCTGAAGAACTGCGTCCTTACTTCCCCTTGGAACAGGTATTGTCAGGTTTATTTAACCTCGCCCACAAACTTTTTGGGATCGCGATTACCGCTGCGGATGGACAAGCACCCATCTGGCATCCTGATGTCCGCTATTTCCAAGTCGCCAACGAACAGCGGCAACCCATCGCCTACTTCTATCTCGATGCTTACAGCCGTCCTGCTGAAAAGCGGGGTGGTGCGTGGATGGCAGATTGCGTCAGTCGGGCCAAACTGAGCGATGCAGATGGGTCTAAAGTCCGTCTCCCCATAGCATATCTAACTTGCAATCAAACGCCGCCAGTGGACGGTAAACCCAGTCTGATGACCTTTGGGGAAGTGGAAACCCTATTCCACGAATTCGGCCACGGTTTACAACACATGCTCACCACCGTAGATTATGTGGGTGCATCGGGAATTAGTAATGTCGAATGGGATGCTGTCGAGTTACCCAGCCAATTTATGGAAAACTGGTGCTACCACCGTCCGACCTTGCTGAGTTTGGGTAAACACTACGAAACTGGCGAACCTTTGCCCGAACAATACTACCAAAAACTCCTCGCGGCACGGACATTTATGAGCGGTAGCGGGATGCTACGCCAAATCCACTTTAGCTGGCTGGACTTGGAACTCCACAGCCGCTATGTACCAGGTGGAGCCGAAACGGTGCCCGATGTCCGCAATCGCTTAGCCAAAATTAGTATGGTGATTCCCCCCTTACCAGAAGATAATTTCCTCTGCTCATTCGGCCATATTTTCGCGGGCGGTTATGCGGCTGGCTACTATAGCTATAAGTGGGCAGAAGTCTTGAGTGCGGATGCGTTTGCGGCGTTTGAAGATGCCGGATTGGACGATCCTGACGCGATCGGTAGCACAGGCCGACGGTTCCGCGATACAGTATTATCCCTCGGCGGTAGTCAACACCCGATGGAAGTGTTTACAGCGTTCCGTGGACGGGAGCCAGACCCCGCAGCACTGTTACGTCACAATGGGTTAGTTGCGGCGAAGTAGCATCAGTTTCAAGTAGGGGCAATTCATGAATTGTCTCTACTTTCAGAGGTAAAATAGAGATTGAATCAATAGTAAAACAGGCATATTAACGTCAATTACTTACCTTGCAACCGACATTCTAGTGGATAACGATTTCCCCGCCAAGTTGTCCAACCAGCCGCCGCCTTACTACTAGGTTGATAGCGCAACATCCAATTATCTTGTTCTGCGCCTAGATAGCGAATGCCAAAGTCATTACCGCGCAAATATCGCTGAGAGAGGGGCACCCAAGCACTACCATTATCGCTAAATCTACCCACGACCTTAACACCGGACGAACTACTACAAACGCCTCCACTACAGGTGGTTTGGGGATCGTCTACTACCAACCACTGCATTTTTGCAGGTCTACCATCGATCGAGCAATTCCACTTACCAAAATACCACTGGCTGGGCACTTGAGAGGCTTGAGCACTAGCAAAGCAGCCTAGAGTGAGCGGTAATAGTGCTAGTCCCATAAATAATCTCTGGATCTTGTTCATTTGTTTAGTCCCATTCTTGAGTAAAGTTAACTACATCGACGGCGGCTTGCTTTCCGGATAGAATTTATCTTAGGTCAAGATTAATTTCATCCCAGCAATAATTAACACCACCGCTAATAATCGCTGTAAAACTTTACTGCCAATTCGGTTACTGCCATATTCCGCGCCAATCCACCCCCCCAAGGCTGCGGCGATCGACCATAGCCATAGACTCGATGGTAAAGTGGGAAACTTAGTTAAATAGCCCAATAATCCCGCGATCGAATTTACCAAGATAAACGCCGCCGAAACCCCGGCAGACTGCTTAATTGTTGCCCATCCCATTAAAAGGAGTAAAGGGCTTAAAAAGATTCCTCCACCTACGCCTGTTAGCCCCGACAATAGCCCGATCGCCATCCCTACGCCAATTGCCAGCCAAATCGATAACGGACGCTGTTGTTGCGGCGCAGCGGCACCGCTAAACAAACCCAATCTAGCCGCAGCATAAACCAATACCATGCCCACGATCGGTTTATAAATCTGTGTCGGGATCGCAATCGATCCGCCCAAAAAGGCACAGGGAACAGAACCCACGGCAAATCGCCAGAATAAATTTCGGTCAAAACACCCAGCCCGATAAAATTTAACCGTCGCGATCGCTGCCACAATAATATTTAAGACCAATGCCGTTGGTTTCATCACCGCTGGAGTCATCCCAAATAATGCCATCGCTGCTAAGTACCCCGAAGCACCACCATGTCCGACGGAGCTATACAATACAGCAGCAGCGAAAATTAAACCAGCTAGTAATAATTCATCATTCATCATTCATCATTTATCATTCATTTTGGATATCTATCAACTCGCCATCCGTCCCCTCTTATTCTCCGTCCTTAAAGCCGATCCAGAACTAGTTCACAAGCATTCACTAGCCTTATTACACTCGATCGATGCCACTCCCGCAGCTCCTTTAACTAAACTTGCGAAAGCTAGCTTTCAGCAGTCTTTTTGTCGGACAGACAAGCAATTATCCCAGTCCTTATTTGGGTTGGATTTTACGAATCCCGTGGGATTAGCGGCTGGCTTTGATAAAGATGGGATTGCGGCAGGAATGTGGCAATATCTGGGGTTTGGCTTTGCGGAATTAGGAACTGTGACTTACCATCCGCAACCTGGAAATCCCCAACCGCGTCTATTTCGCCTCCCACAGGACTTAGCGGCATTAAATCGGATGGGGTTTAATAATCTGGGCAGTGAGGCAATGGCAACCGCCCTCAACCAGCGTCAGCATAGCGATTTTAGCTTTCCGATCGGGATTAATTTAGGCAAGTCGAAGATTACCCCCCTGGAAGATGCTGCGACGGATTATTTAGGCAGTTTCCAGCGGTTGAAGGATTTAGGTGATTACTTTGTAATTAATGTTAGCTCACCGAATACGCCCAACTTACGCGACTTACAAGCGATCGAGCCGTTACGGATTATTTTCGATACTTTGCAACAAGCAAATCAAGGCCAAAAACCAATTTTAGTGAAAATTGCGCCAGATTTAGCTTGGGAAGATATCGCCGCTGTGGTCGAATTATCCCAAACTTATCAATTAGCCGGAATTATCGCGACGAATACCACGATCGATCGATCGAAATTAACCACCCAAATAGTTACAGCCACAGGTAAACGGGTAACTGAAGAAGCGGGGGGGATTAGTGGCGCGCCAGTTCGCCAAAAGTCTACAGAAGTCATCCGCTTTATCTATCAGCAAACGAGAGGGAAGTTACCAATTATCGGTGTTGGGGGAATTTTTACTGCTGAGGATGCGTGGGAGAAAATTACAGCGGGTGCCAGCCTAATTCAAGTCTACACTGGGTGGACTTATCACGGCCCGTGGATGGTCGATCGAATTTTAGTTGGATTATTAGCTAAATTAGAATCACAGGGTTTAAGCTCAATTGCTGCCGCAGTTGGGAGTGCTGTGGCGATCGACTAAATCCGATCGATTTGAGTGGAGATGATTAGCGATTGCCAACATAAACAAAAAAAGCCGGTAAGCAACTTACCAGCCTTTCAAAGCTTAAACCCCGATTTCCCTTAGTAATGGTGAATTTACAGTGAGACCAGCATTACTAAAAAAGAATTATTAAATTCGCATTGCCAAACTTAAAAAGCTTAAATTAGCGGTTTGAACTTATATATAAAGCATAACTTACCGACCTTGTTACTCGCATCAGCCATTTGATGTAACTCAGCTCACACTCAGATTGACCAGTCAAGACAGATAATCGCCACAGTGATGTCGATAGATTGCTGCCCTACCCTAATCTCGATCGCTAATCGATTTAGCCTACGGAAACTCTCTAATAGATTTGGCTTAGTAGGATAGACATTGCTTGCCATCTAGGTTTGAGCTTGTTTTAAACCGATCGCCAAAGTCCGATCAATCGTCAATGTTTAGCTTACACTACTGCCTATGCCGACTCTGGTTTGGGCACGGAAGCGGGGTGAATTAGTAATTCCGCAGTCGATCTTTTCTCGACCATTTCGCGGGTGATGATACAGCGGGTCAAATCTTTCCGTGAGGGCAACTCATACATCACATCAAGCATCAGTTCTTCGACTATCCCCCGTAAAGCTCTGGCTCCAGTTTTGCGACGGTGGGCTTCTTTGGCGATGGCGCGAATCGCATCGGGATGAAATTCGAGGCTGACATTATCCATATTCAGCAACTTTTCATACTGCTTGACAAGGGCACTGCGCGGCTCAGTCAGGATCGACACTAGGGTGTCTTCATCTAGCGGGTTGAGTGTAGCGATGACGGGTACCCGCCCAATAAACTCAGGAATTAGTCCATATTTGACTAAATCTTCAGGTTCGAGATGTTTCATCATATCCGCTGCGCGCTGTTCGCGGTTGAGGGGTTCACCCTGCTGGATAAAGCCCATCGACTTTTTACCCATCCGCTGTTCGATTACTTTCTCTAGCCCGACAAATGCCCCACCACAGATAAACATGATGTTGCTAGTATCGATTTGAATACAGTCTTGGTAGGGATGCTTGCGGCCACCTTGGGGGGGAACGCTGGCAATTGTCCCTTCGAGCATTTTGAGTAATGCCTGTTGAACTCCTTCCCCAGATACATCACGGGTAATTGAGGGGTTTTCACTTTTGCGGGCAATTTTGTCGATTTCATCGATATAGATGATGCCGCGCTGGGCTTCCTCGACATCTAAATCGGCGACTTGCAACAATCGGAGCAGGATATTTTCGACATCTTCACCGACATAACCTGCTTCGGTGAGGGTGGTGGCATCTGCGACAGCAAAAGGCACATCGAGCACCTTGGCGAGAGTTTGGGCGAGCATCGTTTTACCACAACCCGTCGGCCCAATCAGCAGGATATTCGATTTTTGGAGTTCGACACCGTCGTCGGTGGCGTTGGCTTTATGGACTCCATTAACTCCAGTGGGTGGAGTGTTGGGCGCGGGGGTATTACTTTTGGCTTGGGCATAACTCAGCCGTTTGTAGTGATTGTAGACGGATACTGAGAGGACTTTTTTCGCTTCATCTTGCCCGATCACATGCTCGTCTAAATACTTCTTCAATTCACGCGGTTTGGGCATCTGGCTGAGCGACATTGGCACAGATTCACGCCGTTTGCGAGGTGGCTCAGATTTAGCTGGAGGATGTGGATTTGGACCATTTGGATCGAGTAACTCTTCATCGAGGATCTCGTTGCACAATTCTACACATTCATCACAAATATAGACTCCCGGCCCAGCAATCAGCTTGCGGACTTGTTCCTGGGATTTGCCACAAAAAGAACATTTAAGGTGGGAGTCATATTTGGTTGGTGACATAATTCAGTTATCAGTGAGCTGTGAGCAGTTGACAGTAAAGGGTGAACAGTTATCTGGTTGTTGGTGATTGGAGGTCGATCGCATTGCTCCATGATAAGTCTAGCTGGATCTAATCGACGACTGACTTTCATTGCAAACTGTCAACTGCCCACTTTCAACTAATTTTACGTTCGATGACTTTATCGATTAAGCCGTAGGCTTGGGTTTCGGCTGGAGACATCCAAAAGTCTCGTTCGGTGTCTTCCGCAATTTTCTCGATCGGTTGTCCGGTATGGTGAGCCAGCAACCCATTGAGGTTATTTTTGAGGTACAGGATTTCCCGCGCCTGAATTTCAATATCTACAGCCTGTCCTTGGGCACCACCAAGGGGTTGGTGGATCATAATCCGCGAACTAGGTAAAGACATTCGCTTGCCGGGTGCGCCGCTAGCTAGCAAAAATGCCCCCATACTGGCAGCTAAACCATAGCAAATTGTCACTACGTCCGGACGAATCTGTTGCATTGTGTCATAAATCGCCATCCCAGCGGTAATCGATCCACCGGGAGAGTTGATATATAACTGGATGTCTTTTTCTGGATCTTCGGCTTCTAAAAATAGCATTTGGGCAACCAGGGTATCTGCCACATTATCATCGACTTGAGTACCCAAGAAAATAATTCGCTCGCGCAATAGTCGCGAGTACAAATCGAAGGCCCGTTCGCCAACACCAGACTGTTCTACCACCATTGGCACTACGGTGCCTGCGTAGATTTCGCTCTGACCATAGCTATTAATCGACCCGTAAGCAGATTTTGATACAAACATGATAGAATAAGTAGTATAAAGACGAGCTAATATTTCTAACAGATAAAGTTTCAGTCTATCTAAATCGAATTATATCAATCTCTCAGGTCGCTTGTTATCTTGATCCGAGATCTTTGAGTGGGGTTTGCCGTACAAATTATGCTCGTCGAAGCTAATTAATTTTTAAGGCTTTAGGCTTTAGGCTTTAATATCTAACACCTAATACCTAGCACCTAAAGCCTAGCCCCTGTCCCTTAGTCAGCTACTGCTTCTGCCAAAATATCGATCGCTTCTGCTTCGCCTTCCTCGTCAGCCTCATCCTCATCGGCGGGTGTTAAGGAGCCTTCTGGGACTAATTCAATCTGAGCATTTTCCTTCAGCCAAATCAGCGTCTTCTCTTTCTGAAGATCGTCTTTAATATAGGCAAGCAGCCGATTTTCATCAATATCCTGACCAGCTAACTGGGGCAGAATCTCCGACATCTTCGCGGCAATATCTTCATCTGTTACCACAATCCCCTCTTTCTGGGCAATTTCGGCGATCGCTAGTTCCCGTTTGAGGTTGTTAATTGCGTCGGGACGACAATTTTCTTTCATTTTGGGAATTGTCTCGCGGGTGAACAGCTTGTTGACATCCATTCCATACTGGCTAAACTGGCTGGCCATTTGGTTGAGGATATTCATTGTTTCCCGTTCGAGTAGCGTTTCCGGTAAATCGACCTCCGCGACATCGATCAAAGCAGTTTCGATCGCGGTGAGGATATTTTGGTCAGTGGATTTTTTGGCTTGCTCTTGAAACCGAGTTTCGATCGATGCTTTAAACTCTGCCAGGGTATCAAAATCACTCGCTTCCTTGGCAAAATCGTCGTCTAAGCTGGGTAATTCTTGCTCTTTAAGATCTTTGAGGACAACGTGGAAAATCGCTGGCTGAGCGGCTAAATCTTCGCGAGGGTAATCGGCGGGGAAAACGACGTTGACGTTTCTGGTTTCACCGACACTCATCCCGACAATGCCATGAACGAGATCGCTGATAAATTTCCCTTCGGAGAGTTCGATGTCAAAGTCATCAGCTTGGGCACCACTAATTTCAGTACCATCAGCTAGCTTGCCACTGTAGTCAACTACGGCAATATCTTCGAGTTTTGCAGCTCGACCAACTACTGGAATGGTAGTTGCTTTTTCCCGGCGGCGTTGGTCGATAAAATCATCGACGGTGGCTGGATCGTAGAGAATTTCTTCAGCCTTAACAGCCAATCCAGTGTAAGTTTTGAGGCTGACAGATGGATTAACATCCACTACTGCACTAAAGTTTAAATTCTGACCAGGCACATAACTTTGTACCAATTCGTCAAAACTTGAAGTGATTTGGTAGTTGCCAATCGCTGGAACAGATTCTTGCTTAATTGCTTCATTAATCGCTGGTTCAAGCAAATTTTCGAGTGCCATCGCCTTGATTTGAGATTGCCCCATCCGTTGTAAGATAACTTGCCGAGGAATTTTCCCCTTGCGGAACCCAGGAATATTGGCATTGCTGGTCAGATTTTTGATAGCCTGTTCGTAATATTTAGTAGTTTGGTCGCCGGTTACTTCAATCTGTAAACCAATACGGCTTTGTTCGAGTTTTTCCTGGGTAACTTTCATGGTGTGTATGTCTAACAACAGTCAATGACGATAAAGGGTTTGGCGGGAATCAAACCAGAGCAATTATGATATGCTAAATCTGGAACCACTGAGATTATTTCGATCGCTACAGTCGCATTGTTTTAATCGAATGCTGGATTTATCTGCGCGATTCGCCTATTTGATGATAGTACATTGCCGCTTGGTATTGAGGGTTGGGTGTTCAGGATTAGATTAAGCCGACGAATTTTATTCATGTTGGTACAGGTTTCCCCGTCGCTTCAAAAATCAACTAGTCTCAGGCTAGAGTAAAATTGAGTTTTGCTTGGCTCATTATCATTTTCAGTGGAGGCAGCTTTCTTGTCCGATCTATATCGCGTTGCTATTTTGGGAGCAACAGGTGCCGTTGGTACAGAATTAATCGAACTACTCGCCAGTCGCAATTTTCCGATTGCCGAACTCAAATTGTTTGCCTCGCCTAAGTCGGCTGGGACGAAGTTGAAATTTCGGGGTGAGGAAATTACGGTAGAAACTGTCGATGACAGGTCTTTCGACGGAATTGATATCGTACTCGCTTCGGCTGGTGGCTCCACCTCTAAAGCCTTATCTGATCGAATTGTTGCGGCTGGTGCGGTAATGATTGATAATTCCAGTGCCTTTCGGATGCGTCCGGATGTGCCCCTAGTCGTGCCCGAAGTTAATCCAAATGCGGCAGCCGATCACCGGGGTATTATTGCCAATCCTAATTGTACGACGATTCTCATGGCTGTGGCGATCTATCCCCTGCATCAGATTCAGCCAATTCAAAGGATCGTGGCAGCAACCTATCAATCAGCTAGTGGGGCGGGTGCTAGAGCAATGGCGGAAGTCGAAACCCAAAGCCGCGACATTTTAGATGGGAAAACGCCCAAACCTGAAATTTTCCCCTATCCTCTAGCTTTCAATCTATTTCCCCACAATACCCCGATCGACGAACATGGGTACTGCGAAGAGGAGATGAAAATGGTCAACGAAACTCGGAAGATTTTCGGTGCGCCAGATCTGCGCGTTACCGCCACCTGCGTCCGGGTACCCGTTCTCCGCGCCCACTCCGAAGCTATTAACCTTGAATTTGCCACTCCGTTTAACTCAGATACGGCTCGGCAAGTTTTAGCCCAAGCTCCAGGTGTAAAATTAGTCGAAGACTGGAAAGCGAATTATTTTCCGATGCCGATCGACGCATCGGGTAAAGATGAAGTCCTCGTCGGACGCATTCGCCAAGATATTTCTCACCCCAATGGTCTAGAATTATGGCTGTGTGGCGACCAAATCCGCAAAGGTGCCGCCCTAAACGCCGTTCAGATTGCTGAGTTGCTAATTGAGAAGCATTGGCTCAAGGGTAAAAATTAGGGGATAGGGGATAGTGAATAGTAAATTAATTGGGACGTAAGTGTCTCTACCCTCTACACCTTACCCTCTAACCCTTATAGCCTACTCCCTATCCCCTACTCCCTATCCCCTAACGCATGACAATCAACTTCGGACGAGTCATTACAGCGATGGTTACACCCTTCGACACAGATGGGAATGTCCACTATGCTGAGGCAGAGAAACTGGCTGCATATTTAGTCGCAAATGGTTCGGACGGGATTGTCGTCTGTGGGACAACGGGGGAATCGCCGACACTGAGTTGGGATGAGGAGTATCAACTGTTTCAAGTCGTCCAAACAGCGGTAGCCGGGAAAGCGAAGGTCATTGCTGGAACTGGCTCCAATTCCACCAGTGAAGCGATCGAAGCCACCCAAAAAGCTGCTAAACTAGGGGTAGATGGCAGCTTGCAAGTTGTACCTTATTACAACAAACCGCCTCAAATTGGTTTATACCATCACTTCGCCGCGATCGCCGCCGCTTGCGATCTGCCGATGATGCTCTACAATGTTCCCGGACGGACTGGGCAAGTATTAGAGCCTGAGACGATCGCCAAATTGGCTAAAATAGATGGAATTGTGGCAATTAAGGAAGCTACGGGTAATCTAGATATAGCCAGTCAGATTCGGAGTCTCACGCCACCGGATTTTGCAATTTACTCAGGCGATGATTCACTAACTTTACCCATCTTAGCTGTAGGTGGTGTGGGAGTAGTTAGTGTCGCTAGCCATTTAGTGGGAAATCAAATCCAGGAAATGATCCGAGCGTTTGAATCCGGTCGCAATCAAGCGGCAACTCAAATCCATATCGAACTACTGCCGCTATTCAAAGGCTTATTTCTCGCGCCCAATCCAATGCCAATCAAAGCAGCCTTAAAACTGCAAGGCTGGGAAGTTGGAGGACTGCGATTGCCATTGTGTGAGTTACCCGCTGAATCACTACTATTACTGGAAAAAATACTTCAAAAACACGGTTTAGGATCGGCTGATGTAAATCGATGATAGAATAGCCCACAAATAATTAATTAATTGACCCAATGCCAGTAATATGATACAACTAATATAGGCAGGAGAATATATTGATTAGTTTGGATATAATTTAAAAAACTACTATCTCCAGCAGTGCCAACAGGGCAGAATTAAAGTTCAGAAAATTTCAAAACGATGAGACTCGATTGCCATTGCAAGTGGCAAGCCGTTCGATGGCAGTCTGGGTTACGCTACCTTCGATTGGTATATAGAGTTACATAATAAATATTCAGTTAGTTTAATAATAGCCAGTGCAAATTTCTAGCGCATAATCTCAATTAATTCACGATCCATTTTTCTTTACGGGTAAAGCCTTACAGGTCTATTCATCAATTATTATTCAACTCCTAGAGAGTAATTTGAGGAATGAGTAAGTTGCGACCTATGTCATTGTTGTAGCCTCGCAACCTTTCGATCTGATACTGCTAGTCAGCCAGCTAATTGAATCTACATGCTGCTAGTAATTAACCGAAAGGATGGCTGCCACGCTCAACAATCGACCATTCAGTTTTGTCTAAAATTCATCTAATTTATCCAATTTATCTCAATGAGTCCAATCATCAAATCATCCAAAGCACCAGCACCCGTAATTAATAAAAATAGCAATGAACCTACCCTCAAAGTCATCCCGCTTGGTGGTTTGCATGAGATTGGTAAAAACACTTGCGTCTTTGAGATTAATGACGAAATATTACTACTAGATGCTGGTTTAGCGTTCCCTACCGATGGAATGCACGGGATTAATATTGTCTTGCCAGATATGACCTATCTGCGCGAAAATCAACGCAAAATCAAAGGGATGATCGTCACCCATGGGCACGAAGATCATATCGGTGGCATCCCTTATCACCTCAAGCAATTTGATATCCCCGTAATTTATGGCCCTCGGCTGGCGATGGCTTTATTGCAGGGTAAATTAGAAGAAGCTGGTGTAGCCGATCGAACTAAAATCAAGACAGTTCGCCCGCGCGATATCGTCCGGATTGGTGAATCCTTCTTCGTCGAGTTTATTCGGAATACCCACTCGATCGCTGATAGCTTTACTATTGCCTTACACACTCCCGTTGGCGTAGTGATCCATACTGGAGACTTTAAATTCGACCATACCCCAGTAGATGGGGAGGCTTACGACTTCGCCAAACTAGCCGAGCATGGCGAAAAAGGTGTCTTGTGTCTGATCAGTGACTCCACCAACTCCGAAATACCCGGATTCACGCCTTCCGAACGCTCCGTCTTCCCTAACCTGGACAGATTTATCTCTCAGGCTCCAGGACGGGTAATGGTAACGACCTTTTCGTCATCCGTACACCGGATTAACATGACGATCGAGATTGCCATGAAGTATAACCGCAAAGTCTGCGTTGTCGGTCGATCGATGTTAAACGTCATCGCCCATGCGCGGAACCTCGGCTATATTAACTGTCCCGATAATGTTTTTGAACCGCTGCAATCGGCAAATCATCTGCCTAAAGACCAAGTATTAATCTTAACTACTGGCTCTCAAGGTGAAACCCTGGCAGCGATGACGCGAATTGCTCACGGCCAACATCGCCAGATTCGGATTCAGAAAGGTGACACAATTATCTTCTCGGCGAACCCAATTCCCGGCAATACCATCGCAGTAGTCAATACCATTGATAAATTGATGATGCAGGGTGCCAACGTCATTTACGGACGAGATAAAGGGATTCACGTTTCCGGACATGGTTGTCAAGAAGATCAGAAATTGATGCTGAGCCTGACTCGTCCCAAATTCTTTATTCCCGTTCATGGCGAACATCGGATGTTAATCAAACATTCCCAAACCGCTCAAAGTACTGGGATTCCCGCTGAGAACATGGTGATTATCGATAACGGTGATATCGTCGAACTCACCGAGCATAGCCTGTGTAAGAACGGTAAAGTACCTTCAGGGATTCAACTAGTAGATAATGCGGGTATCGTCCACGATCAAACTAAGGTGATGGAAGAACGTCAACAACTAGCTGGTGATGGTGTGGTCACAGTTGCGCTGGCGATCGGCTTAGATGGTAAGATGATGGTCAAACCACAAGTGAATCTGCGTGGTGTGATTACGGCTGTCGAACAGTCCTTAATTACGGCCTTGATTCAAAAGACGATCGAAAATTGTTTAATCGAGCGTTGGGACAGGTTTGCCCGAACATTTGAATCGGGACAACGGGATATTGACTGGGCGGGACTACAAATTGAGCTAGAGTCTGCACTTCAACGGTTAGTCCGGCGTGAGTTACAAAGTCGTCCGTTGTTGATATTAATGATGCAAACGCCTGAAGACGGTAAGACTAAAGCTAGTAATAGCAACGGTAATAGTACTAATAACGGTAATAGTATCAATCCTACAGACGATCGTGTTCCAGCACCGATCGGCCGACGCAAACAACGTTCGACGGCAAAAGTTGGTTCTTAATCTGTTTGATATCTCTGGCTAAATCACAAACCCAACTTCTCGAAGAAGTTGGGTTTGTTTTGTTGGAGAATGGGCGGTTGCTACTTTTGATGCCCATGAGTCGGACAAGGCGGTGCAGAAACAGATTTATCCAGCCAACCAGCGGCTTGTGCCAGTCTGGGCAAGGCTTCTGCCGGATTATCTTTGAGCAGAAATACTAGTGCGACTGCGGCTTGTTCCTTCGCTCGTGCGGGACGATTGGATTTGAGCTGATGCCAGTTACTTTCATCAATGCGAAGGCGTTCGGCAAGAGCCTGAGCTAGTTCTAGGGTGGTGAGATTGTCTGTTGTGAGAGACATGGGAGTTATGACCTGAATTTAGGCATATTAAGAACAATGCTATTGAAATTGTATCGCCGACCATGACCCAGAATGCTACCCCTGTGAATGAGACTATCGAATTCGAGCGCGAAATCGCTCAATTAGAACGGGAGATCGTGGATCTCAAGCATCGCCATCTGGATATTCAGTTAGCCGAACGGGAACAAATTGTTTTACAGCGTCAGCGCAACGAATTGAAGTTAAAAGGGCGAAATCAACCAGAAGTAAAACAGGAACTCCAGCAAATTCGATCGAGATTAGAAGAATTAGATCTGATTCTCGAATCTAGACTATTGAATCTCTGGGAACCATTCTGGCAAGCCGTGCGATTTGGTGGATTGGGGATTGTGCTCGGCTGGTTGGTTTGTTCTTGGCGTTAACTTAGACTTTAATAAACCATTTTTGGCGGTACAGAAGATATGATATTCCTACCCAAAATAAAGCAGTCGTGATCGCCGCAAAGAGTCCACTGTTATTAGTGCCAGCCCAGCCAAATAATTGGTTTACGAGTGGTTCCGCAAACTTATTGACAATAAATACTTTTAGTAAGACGATCGAACTAAAGAAAATCACGATTGGGTTTAAACCCAGCATTTCCAATGATTTAAACCACTTACGATGTTTGCGGACATCCACTAATTCATAACAGCCAGCAAATAGGATTAAACTCCAGCCTGTGGTCAAAACGACAAAGGAACTCGTCCAGATTTTTTTATTAATTGGAAACCATCCATGCCAAACTAACCCAATTACTACAGCAGCCAACCCGAACATCAGTAAATTCAGGCTAGTCCGTGAGGCTTCTGGTTGTCGCTTGAGCCAACTTCCGGTTAAATAGCCAAATAACACATTAACCACTGCTGGCAAGGTACTGAACAACCCCTCCGGATCGCCCATTTGCTTAAAACTAGCATGTAGATGACCCTTGGCAATAATCGATCGATCCACATAAGAACTAAAGTTACCTAATAGGCTAAAGGCTCCATCCGCATTGTCTGGTGCAGGACTGAGAGCGAGAATTAACCAGTAGCCAACCAAAATTTCTCCGGCCAAAATCCAGATGCCTCGATTGGAGAGATTTAAAATTGCGATCGCCGCGAGGAAAAAGGCAACCCCAATTCGTTGCAATACGCCCATGATCCTTAACTGTTCGAGATCGAAAAATTTAGGCTCGGTTAAATTGTAATTCCACAATAGTTTATTTAAGATTAAGCCTAAACCAAACAAAATCAAGCTGCGGCGGAAAATTTGCCAGTAGACACTCTGATTGATTGGGGCAGTTCCACTCGTGTATTTAGCGAGAGAAAAAGCCATTGCTACACCCATAATAAACAGGAACGCCGGAAAGACTAAATCGGCCAAGTTCCAGCCATGCCATTCTGGATGAACAAGCCAGTGATAGGTTGTATCTCCAGGGATTGTATTGACTAAGATCATTGCCGAGATCGTCATCCCACGGAACACATCTAATGAGGTTAAACGCATGAGGTTAGGAGTTGGGAGTTGGGAGTTGGGAGTTGGGAGTTGGGAGTTAGGAGCTAGGGGTTGGGAGTTGGGAGTTAAGTGGATGAGTGGATGAGTGGATGAGAGGGAGTTGGGGAGACAGCGAACTATGTATTTCCTTTCCCCTTTCCCCTTTCCCCTTTCCCCTTTCCACTATTCACTTTCTCCTAAACCTAAAGCCTACTCTCCCTCTTCACTACTGCCAAGTAAGAGAATAAGAGTGGCGATACAGGCAAAGAAAGCACCGACAGCGAAAGTAAAGCCAGAACCTACTCCTTGCCAGCATAGTCCAGCGAGGAGATTAGAGACTAAAAGTGTAAAGCCGATCGTCAAATTAAACAGACTTAACGCCGTACCGCGTCTTTCTGGGTCTACAGCCCGATCTACCAAGTCGATGAGCAAACCCTGGATCATCGCTAAATGGAGTCCATACAGGGCAAATAAGACCCAAATCTGCACATTACTGTAAGAAACTGCCAGCCCGAAGTAAATAATTGCGTGTAATAAAAATCCAGCCAGCAGAATCCGAACCTTGAGGACGCGATCGAAGGTCGCGCTGAGTGGGTATGAGGCTAAGGCAAAAACCAAATTCATTACCACCAAGCCAAGCGGGACAAATGCTGGCTTAATGCCAATTTCGATCGATCTCAGCAACAGAAAAGCATCGCTGGAGTTGCCTAAATTAAAGAAAATTGCGACGATGAGCAATAGCCAAAATTCTTCGCCTAGCCACGGCAAATCGCGCCAGTAGATTGGACTGTAGCTCGGTAGTGATATATCTGGGGGCTGAGGAGATCGATCGTAAAATTCATCCCCTCCAGCTAGCAATCCAGTCATTTCGGCTGGAATCATTAGTAGTTTTTTCTGCTGCTGAACTGGCTTGACCGCAATAACTAACATTGATAACGCCATACAACTGGGAATCATCGCGCCAGAGAACACCATCCGAAAGTTATCTTTTGAGAAAAATAAGATTAGCCCTGCCAAGATCGAACCGATACAAGCTCCAGCAATTAATAACGACTGTCTCAGTCGGTAGGCTTCGCTCCGCATCTCCTCGGAAGTGACATCTGCCATCAATGCTTTGCGGGGCGCGACGCTAATGCCCTGCCCCAACTTATCGCCAAACTGAGTGGCAATCACCCATACCGGAGTTGCCGCGATCGCCAGGAGCGGACGCATCGCTGTTGAAATGCCATAGCCAATTACCGCTAGCCCCTTTTGCATTCCTAAATAATCACTCAAACCGCCAGAAAATACCCGCGTAATTGCAATTGTTGCCGCTGCTACACCTTCGATCGCTCCAATGGTAAAAGCTCCACCAGCCAGGCTCGATAGCACAAAGATCGGTAAAACTGCATGAATCATTTCCGCGCTAACATCTGCCAACAGGCTTGCAATACTCAGAATCCAAACATGGCGTGGCAGCCGAATGAGTCTCATAAATTAGGGTCTAAAAAGAAGTGATGAATAAAATGTGGAATTCGGGGAGGGAATTTTTATTAATGTGGAAGGTGAATCTGTTGATGGGGTAATTACAACTAATCGGGGATTTAATGCCCTCGTATCTGAAAATAGCCAGTAGTCTTAGTTATAAATGAAGATACTATTTTGTTAGGAGTTGGGAGTTAGAGATGTTACCCTAACTTGCGCCGTCTAGTACTAGTTAGAATGGGGCCTTAAACTTCATCCCAACTCACGTATTAGTCTATGGCTGTGGTTTAATTTTCCCTTCTTTAACCAATGCTTCGTAGACCAATGCTGCGGCATCAGCACGAGTGGCATTTTGAATGGGCAAGAGTTTATTTGTGGTTTTATCTTTAATCACTAATCCGGCATCTACCGCTGATGCCATTTTTCCGCGTGCATATTGAGGCATTTTGGTGGCATCAGTAAACTTGCTGAGCACTTTATCCTGGTTGCTAGATGCAGGCAATTGCAGTCCTTTGGCGAGGGAGATCTGTAGTTGGTAGCGAGGAATAGGTTGATTTGGGGCGAACTTTGTTGGTGAATAACCAGTCATAAAGCCTCGCTTAACCGAGCTGTCTACTGCTTCTTTGCGCGGATAGTTAGCAGGGATATCTTTAAAGCTAGATGTGTTGGCAGTAGCTGGTTTGTCGGCAAATGCCCGATCGAGCATTTGGGCATACTCGCCTCTAGTAATTGGCTTGCTAGGAGCAAATTTGCCCGATCCAAAATCGTCAAGGATGCCGCGTCTACCTAATTCGCTAATGTAGGTTGCGCCCCAAAACTGCTGGGGTACATCGGTAAATACTGGTGCTTTGACAGTGGGTATCGTTTCAGCGGCAGGTGGCGCAACTGGGACAACTGGCAAGACAACAGCCCCTGGGGCTGGAATAGCTGCTTGAGTCGTTGGCGCAATCGTAGTTGTTTCAACTTGTGCTTCATCTGGTCTAACGGCTGGAGCTACGTTTGGAGACGGACTAGCAATCGTCTGTGGTGGAGTCGGATTGCCGCGCTCTCTCTCGGCGATACCAGCAATCGTCCGGCGTTCTTGCCTACTATTAGCTTCGTTACTATCAAATAGCCCCCCTTGGCGATTGCTACTGTCATCCCCATTAAGGGCGGTGGTTCCACGTTGGAGCAAGTTCAGCGGACTGTTTTTTTGACCGAGTCCCCAGAAAAATACAGTGCCGATCCCTGCCATCGCAATCACGATCGCAATCAATTCATCAGCAGTCAACCGCCGCCGACGGTTAGGATTAGGAGTGGGTGAATTAGCCATGTCTTGTAGTTAGGATTAGATTTGGACAGTCGAATAATTGGGAGTAGCAAATACCTGTGTTGTTTGGTTCAGCTTACTAATCCTCAATTGGACTAGTCGCTACCTCGCAGTTCCCAACTTGAGAACTCAGAGTGATACTATATCGCTGCTTGAGTGGGATAGTTTACATAGTGGGAAGAGCAAAATAAATCTTGACAGACCCAATCTAAATATATTTGTTTGGCGACAGGTCGCTATTTGACTAAAGTTACCAAGCTTTTGTCTCATTTTAGGTAGGATTATCGCATCATTTGTCGTTAGTTACAAAAATATTAAGTGTTTGGTACTAGATAACTGCTAATCGCCAATCCATTCCAACTGATTCAAGACTGTTTGAATCTCTGATTGGACAAATGATTCAGATTGATTAGCATCGATTCGGACAATTCGATCGGGATAGCTATTTGCTAACTCTTGATAACCTCGTTGCACCCGTTGATGAAATTCTAGATTTGCCCGTTCCATCCGGTCTGGTTCGCCTCGCTTGGCGACGCGCTGTAAACCGATCGAGACATCTAAATCGAGCCAGATGGTCAGATCGCTTTGCAATCCGCCTGTAGCTAACTGATTAACCTTGGAGATCTCCTCTAGATCGAAACCCCGTCCATAACCTTGATAAGCGATCGTTGAATCAGTAAATCTGTCGCATAAAACAATATTACCAATTTCTAGATGTGGCTTAATGACCGAGGCAATATGTTGAGCGCGATCGGCAGCATATAACAATAATTCGGTTCGATTATCTACATGAGTATTGAGATCATTCAGTAGGAGTTGGCGAATCTGTTGACCCAACTTTGTACCTCCCGGCTCGCGGGTAGTCACCACAGATCTATCCTTACCATAGAACTGCTGTAACCAATTTGCTGTCTGTTGAATCTGGGTGGTTTTGCCAGCCCCTTCAACTCCTTCAAAAACTATAAATTTACCGCTCATTTCCGCGCCAGTTAGATGGATTTCGACTACAATTTGCTAAGCTAGTCTGGTAATATGTCCAGGTAATTCGCAAGTTGACAAGCTTTATTTTCTAAACATTATCTGCTATGTCCCGCTACGTCTGCCATTTTTCCGCCCAGCATTCGCCGCAAACGGTGAGAGCACCACTCAGACAACTGATGGAGTCTTGCCAGATGGAGATGATCTATGAAATTGAAGACTATATGATGGCGCGGGAAATTCCGGGTCAAGTCTCGTTTTCAAAATTAGTCACAGCAGAAGTTTTGATCGACATCACCAATGCTACGGAAGAAGCTGTCACCCTCAGTTTTGTAGTCAAGAATGAAGAACTACCACTAAATAGCAATAATCACTGTCGCCAAATGTTCGATCTACTGCGTGTCGCCCTCGAACAACATCAAGACTGGCAGCCGATTACTAGTTTACAACCCATCTCGCCTCACCCATCTAATGATTCTGGCCCAATCGGTCTCGAACCGCTAGAAACTCCAAAAAATGAATAGTAGTGGGTTCAGTCTGAATAATTACCAATAGCTGACTTCGCTACAATGTTATGGTGATTCCCGTTGACGCACCAGATCGGCTCTAACCTGCATTAAAATTTGTCCGAGATGATTGATGCCAGTTCGATCGATTCCACAGCCCCAGAAGTAGTCTAGAGGTGAATCCTCAATTATTTCAGCGTCGATCGTCTCTAGTAAGATCTGCTGAATATCTAGATGAGTGCTGAACTTCTGCAATACAGCCCGATACATGACTTCGCACTTGTGCAGATCCCAATTTATGTGCGGTTGGTGCGCTGAATTACGACCGATTTTTGCAGCGAGTTCGGGGGTTGGAGCTGATTGAATCTCCGCCATTAAATATTCAAACTTTGTCCCCAAGAATTTGTGTGCTTGATAGTAATGTTCGACAGTTGCCCAATGTTTGCCAGCTAAATCAATTGAGTGTGGCGAAAAATTAGAAAAACAACCATAAGGCGCGTCAACTTTATAGAAGTAAATTTTAAGTGGCGAAGGGGGATAATTAACCTTGTGCTGAAATATGGACATAAGATGGTTTAGTAGACCGCGAGCCGAATCGGGTTTACCAACACCCGAAGATTAAATTTCCAACACCCCATCATACCCAATCCTCATGCCCTCAATCCATTGTCTAGATCGCCAGTTTGATGACATCCAAGCCATTATTTTTGATAAAGATGGTACCCTCGAAGACTCTGGGGACTATCTTCGCAACCTCGCCCAAAAAAGAGCGCGGTTAGTCGATGCTCAAATTCCTGGGGTTGGCGAACCACTCCTGATGGCCTTTGGGGTGAATGGTAACATTCTAGATTCAGCCGGATTACAGGCAGTGGGGAGTAGATATGAGAATGAAATTGCCGCAGCAGCTTATATTGCTGAAACTGGACGCGGCTGGAGTGCGGCGATTGATATCGTCAATCGAGCTTTTGCTGAAGCCGATCGAGTGATGGAATCCAGCATAGCAGCAATGTTTCCTGGTTGTGTGGAATCGATCGAATCTTACGCCAGGGCAGAGATTAAGTTAGGTATTCTCTCTGCTGCAACAACTAATCAAGTCATCAAATTTGCTGAATATCACCAGATTCAATCCCATTTTCAGGTGCTCTTGGGTTCCGACGGAAAGTTCGCTAAACCAGATCCGCGCCTATTTACATCCGCTTGTCAGCAAATGGGGGTAGATCCAAATCGAACCTTGATGGTTGGGGATAGTGTTTGGGATATGAAAATGGCTGCTCAAGCAGGTGCAGCCGGCTGTATTGGCATCGTCTGGCATCAAGCCAGACAACCTCTCGCCTCGGCTGATGTCACGATCGATAATTTGGCAGCGTTACGATTGGCTTAATTATTTCGTGCTTATTGTAATTTTGAAGGGTCAATTAATAGGACTCAGCATGAATAACTTCACTTAATGCTTCATCAATGACTGCCTCACTGACTCCTCGACGCTTTAAACTTGCTACCAGTGCTGTCACCGTCTCGCTCTCAGACCGTTCTAAATCGACGCGCAAACATTGACCGATATAAACACGAATTAATGGCTGATAACCTGAAAAGCCCAATAATGGAGCAACTTTTTTCAGATCTTCAACAACATCTTCGGGCATACGGATTGTGCCAAGGGTATTTAGGCAGACAATATTCAGTTTATTTTCACAACACTCAGTTGATAATCCATCTGCGAACTGACCCCAACAGCCTGAATTAGTGTCCCAGTAATCGGAATAGTAGCTTGACTGTAAGCACTCGCAACCACCGCCACATGTTGGTCTTGAACGACTACACCATGATTAGGGTCATAACCCCGCCATCCGGCACCTGGTAAATACACTTCTGCCCAGGCGTGGGGGTGTTTTTCGGCAATATCTGGATCTCCTTGTTCGTAACCACTGACGAATCTTGCGGCTAAGCCGACAGCGCGACAAGCTGCCATAAATAAAACTGTTAAATCGCGACAGGAACCTGTTTTTTGTTGCCAAGTAATTGACGGTGGAAATGGGTCGCCAGTTTCTCTAATTATGTATTGACAGGCTCGATTAATTGTTAGATTTAATGTTGTTAAAAACTCAACCGTGTTACCTTGCGTACTGAGCCAAATTTCTTGAGCAAGTTGATAAGCAACTGGATCGATCGAGCCTTCTAAGTATGGCGATAATTGTTTTGCCATCGAACTTGGATAATCGATCGGCAACTGAATTGCCCAATCTTCAATTAAGAAATTGAATGGGTTATTACGATGGGTAACAACTTGCGATTCTGTCGTAATTATTAAAGTATTAATTTTAAAATTATCGAACCATACTTTAAGATAGTTATTACCATCTAGATCGATATTTTCAGTAAGCCGAATCGGCTCTGGTAAGATCTTCAAGCCGAATGAGGTTAAAGTTTGAGATACATCACATCGCGGTCGCAGTCTTAATAAGTGTGGGGCTAATTGAACGGGTCGATCGTATTTATAAGTGGTCGCATGGGTGATTTGATATTGCATTATTTATGCTGCCGCAATAAATGTTTTAAATATTCGATCGCCAATTTGGTTGATTTCACGTTGAACGCGATCGAGAAATTCATGTAACCCTTGTTCATTAATCTCTTCGATCGTGATAAACTCTAAATCCGATCGCAATTTACCAATCGCGCGTTCTGCTGGACTTTGCCATGTACCGATTGCATTGCCATTGATTTGATAAAGAGATTTTTCAGCTTCTAACAGACAAAATTGAATCGAGCGGGGAAACTCGCGATCGAGAATTAAGAATTTAGCGATCGAGTCGGGATTAATTCGCCGTTGACATTTACGGTACATTTCATAAGCACTGGCTGATTTTAGTAGGGCAATCCACTGTAGCTCATCTAATGTCGTACCAACATCTCGCACTGAAGGCAATAAGATAAAATACTTAACGTCTAAAATCCTAGCTGTTTTATCGGCTCGTTCTAATAACCTGCCAATTTTGCCAAATTGCCAGCCTTCATTGCGGGACATCGTAGCATTCATCACGCCAATAAATAGATGACTAGATAGTTTGATCTCAGCTAAAAACTCGGACAATTTACTAATATCTCCAGGCTGAGAAGCCTCTTGAACCATTAAATAAAAACTATTGATCTGTTCCCACATTTCCGATGAGATAATCTCGCGGATCGATCGAGCATTTTCTCTAGCAGATTTGAGACAAGAAATAATCGAATTTCGATACTCGCGATCGAATGTCAAAAATTGAATTACATTTTCTGCTGTTGCTTGCCCATAGCGATGCTTAAACTCGTCAAGATCGCCAGTGGTTAACACGAGTGGTTTCCATTGTGGAGCCATCCCCACTGGAGAATCTAAAGATAAATTCAAATTAACATCAATAAATCGAGCAATATTCTCGGCTCTTTCCACATAGCGATTTAACCAATAAATTGCATCTGCAACACGACTTAGCATTTTTTTGGGAGTTGGGAGTTGGGAGTTGGGAGTTGGGAGTTGGGAGTTGGGAGTTAGGAGTTGGGCAGTAACAATAACTTAATCCTGTCAATCCTTTAATTTTAAAATCCTGATTGGCTTTGAGTAGATTTGGGGCTAGAAACCACCCAGGTATCCTTACTACCACCGCCTTGAGAAGAGTTGACTACTAACGAGCCAGGTTTGAGTGCGACACGGGTTAATCCGCCGGGATTGACGTAGGTATCTTTACCATAAAGGATATAGGGTCGTAGATCTACGTGACAGCCAGTTAGGGTATCGCCGATGAGTGTGGGTGCGCGGGAGAGATTGAGGGTTGGTTGGGCGATATAATTACAGGGTTTGGCTTTGATCCGCAGCGCAAATTCTTCTCGCTCAGCCACAGTAGCATGACAACCAATTAACATGCCGTAACCACCAGATTCACTAGTCGCCTTAACGACGAGCTTATCTAGATTTGCCAGCACATAAGATAATTGTTCTGGTTGACGACACAAATAAGTAGGTACATTGGGGAGAATTGCCTCTTCATCAAGATAATATTTAATCATCTGCGGTACATAGGCATAGATAGCTTTATCATCAGCAACTCCTGTCCCCAAAGCATTCGCGATCGATACTCTACCATTCCGATAAACATCCATCAAACCTGGTACACCCAAGAGCGAACTAGAGTTAAATGCTAATGGATCGATAAAATCATCATCAATCCGGCGATACACCACATCTACCCGCTGCAAGCCTTTAGTCGTTCGCATTTTGAGATAGCCATCAGCGATGGTTAAATCTCGTCCTTCGACTAGTTCCACCCCCATTTGTTGGGCAAGGAAAGAATGCTCAAAGTAGGCAGAATTATAAATTCCTGGAGTTAAGACAACGACGACAGGTTCGAGAATATTGTCGGGAGCTAAATTGAGTAAGGTTTCTAGAAGTTGTCCCGCATAATCATCGACTGGCATAATCTCCATTTTGTCGAATAATTTTGGAAAAGTGGTTTTCATCACGCGCCGATTTTCCAACACATAAGATGCACCAGAGGGACACCGAAGATTATCCTCTAGAACATACCAATCACCTTGCCGATCGCGTACTAAATCAGTACCCGTAACATGACACCAAATTCCTTTTGGGGGTTTTAGTCCAATACAAGCTTGTTGAAATCCACTGGCAGAATAAACTAATTCTTTGGGAATTATCTCATCTTTGAGGATTTTTTGGTCGTTGTAAATATCATCCAAAAAACAGTTGAGGGCGGTAATCCGTTGTTTCAATCCCCGTTCTAACTTCACCCATTCTGTACTCGGTACAATTCGAGGAATAATATCAAAGGGCAAAATTCGCTCTGTACCTCGATCGTCATTGTAAACGTTAAAAGTCACGCCCATCTTAAATAGGGCGGTTTGAGCGGCTTGCTGTCGCTGTTGGAGTTCGGGAATTGTCATCAAGTCAAGCCGCTCCATTAGCAATGTCGCTTCTGCACGGGGCTGCCCAGATGATACAAATAGTTCATCATAAAAGTCCCCTGGATCGTAGTTTTGCTGCATGATGACTTCTCACTCGTTCGCGTAGCTTCTGCCTTTGCAGAGAGAGAATTACAAATAATTTGTATCTCTTGTATCCAAAATAGCGGGTGGAGATCGATCGATACAGTAGCGAAAGTTACTTTCTTTGGGGGATAGTGATTAGTGGATAGTGAATAAAAGTATGCAATCAATTCCGTTACAGAACGACGATGCCAACGAGCAATTTATTTCAGCAGAGTGGTTAGATCGTCAGGCTGTGGTTATTGCACCCGAACTAATTGGCTGTACGCTAGTCCGACAACTTCCTGACGGGCAACAGTTGCGAGGGAGGATTGTTGAGACGGAAGCTTATCAGCAGGGAGATCCAGCTTGTCATGCCTATCGCAAACAGACGATCCGCAATCAGATTATGTTTGGGTCGTCGGGATATGTCTATGTATATCTGATCTATGGAATCTACCACTGTGTGAATATCGTCACCGATAAAGCTGGATCTCCGAGTGCCGTATTAATTCGGGCATTGGAGCTAGATTTACCAACGCTCAACGTCATCCCAAACCGCAAGGAGCCGCCAGCACGAGTAGCCGCAGGACCAGGGAAATTATGTCGGGCGATGCAAATCGATCTCGATCTCTATGGTACCAAGCTAGAGCCAGGACAAGCGATGTGGCTAGAACCCCGATCTCCAGATTGGCAAGCAGAATTAGACAGGGGGGAAATTGAATTCGTCCAGACGACTAGAATCGGGCTAACACAGGGAGTTGATTTACCTTGGCGGTGGTATGTCAAAGGTTGCAAAGCGGTGTCTAAATGGTGAATATTAACGATCGAGAATGCTCTCGATCGAGCTACCCGCTTACAATAGTTTTTATCCTCACAACTTCAGCATTAGCGATCGTGGAAAATACACCTGACTTACCCTTCGGCTCCGCTCAGGGCAAAGCCATCGAGCATCAAAATGTGCCCATAAATCATCAGGGTTTGCACGACTTTTTGTATAGTGCGGCTGACGAACATGGGGTTGTAACGAATCAGGTACAACTGGATTTGGATAGCAACCAGATCTTTCCGCTAAATGAATGGCAAGCACTGGCAGCAAATGAGCGGGTTGCTGGTGTCTACGCCGTTCTAGATGGCACTAGACAAACTCAATATATTGGATATTCCCGCAATGTGTTTACCTCGCTCAAGGGGCATCTTGCCGAGCATGGTGATGACATCTGTGCCTATGTGCGGGTGCAACCGTTTAAGTTTCCTAAGCGGGAAGAGATGGAACAATTGCGAGATACGTGGATCGCTGAATTAGGCACGATTCCGGCGGGTAATGCTGGAGCGGGTGGCGTGTGGGCAACAACTGTGGGGGAAATTGCCAAAGCAGCAATGTCACCAGCCGAACAGGCTGCTTATGAGGAGAAAAAGCTCAAACTCCGGCGGGCAATGGCTGACAGTGCCTTGAGTCGGGAATTAGATGCAGCGGCAATTAGTGATGAACACAAGCGCGAACAATTTGCCGCAGCGATGACGGATGACAATTGGAGTGCAGTAATTCAAGGTCAAACAGCCGAAACAATTTAATGACAAATAAATTTCCCGCTCAGATATTATCTAAACTTTTTCAGCCACAGGTCTGGCTGGCTACGTTGATTTGCTGGCAACTGCTATTACTTCCCACCGCTGCACTAGTTTCTTCGCCATACTATAGCTATCGTCCACCGAGCTTTGATGGGATTGGTAAATTCTACATGGGTAGAGAGATTTCAGATGTGTTGGGACATCAGGGAGCTGAGTGGCTAGAGCGGAAAGATCGACAGACGGAGGAGCAACCACAGCAAATGGTGACTGCATTAGACTTGAAATCTACAGACGTAGTAGCAGATGTAGGGGCAGGAAGTGGCTATATTTCTAAGTTATTAGCAACTAAAGTACCGCAAGGTAAGGTGATGGCGATCGATGTGCAGCCAGAAATGTTGAAGTTAATTAGTCAGCGGATGAAGCAAGAGCAGCTAGTGAACATCGAACCACATCTGGGTACAGAGCAAAGTCCAGAATTGACGGCAGCGAGTATCGATTTAGCATTGATGGTAGATGCTTATCATGAATTTAGTTATCCCCGCGAGATGATGGTGGGGATTGTGTCTGCACTCAAACCTGATGGAAGGGTCGTGTTGGCAGAATATCGAGGCGAAGATCCTAAAGTGTTTATCAAGCCGCGTCACAAAACTACTCAGAAACAAATTCGGCGGGAGTTGGAGGCTGTGGGTTTAAAGTGGCAAAAAACATCGAGCGTTTTACCGCAGCAGCATTTGATGTTTTTTACTAAACTCTCTAGATCCTAGCAATAGAGTTGAGCGATCGTAAGCGAGAAAACCAGATCGCTATTGTGGTAACTGGCTAAAGTGCGGCGAAAGGGGAATCGATCGAGTTACTTGAAGTCTACTTTTATTGGCGGAATTTGATAATGATAAGTTAATAATTTAGTCAGAATTGCGTCATCAGGGCGTTTATTAAAGACAGTTATTTTTGCATTTAATCTAATCTTTGTAGCTTTTTCTGGAACTTTTTTGAGGATTGCTGCGGGGATAATTAGAGTCTGAGTATCTCGATCGAACATTGGAAGAAGTTCTGTCTGGCTATCTACTGGATATTTCTTACTAAAATCTCTTACCTGTAGTTTAGTAGATCGATCTGTTTCCTCACCAACAACCAGATTCAGATCTAATGCTGAAGTCTGGACATCTACCCCTTGACGATAAACGAAGTCTCCTACTGGGATTAGCAAGTCTTGAGATCGATCTGCGGTAACTTTAGTTGACAAGAACTTAGATTTCCGTAAATCAAATTTATCGGTTCTTTTACCACCTTTATCATCAGTTAGGACAAATTCAACGATCTGATGTTGGCAAGGAAATTTATTGTCCGATCCTTTGGTGAGTGCTAAGACCTTGCCTTGAAAGGTTACATTAGCTGGTGGTGTGAGGATGACATTGCGTTTGGAGTTAAGTGAGAATGAAGGAATTTCAACTTTAAATTCACATCCTTTTTCTCCTTTATCTCGATTGTAGATAGTGTACTCAGGGAATAAACTGGATGCACTTAGACCCACGCTTTGAATTGTTTTGGGAAGTTCATAACAAGCTCCTCCAGAAAGAAAAACCAGCGTAAATGTTGCGCCAATATATGTACTAACTCTTTTAATCATAAAATTAAGATCTGGGATTATTACTTATTACTTATTACTTATTACTTATTACTTAGCTATCGCCCCCAACTGAGTAAGAGTGCCAAGTTGCGACCGGTTTAAACCCTGAACTCCAGTAATTTCCATATCTTGATAGGGTTTTTCAAAGTCGATCGAGTATACCTCTCTCAAGCTAGCACCGGTAAATTCCCACAGTTTAATCGAACCATCCGCACCACAACTAATTAGTCGAGCAGGATCGGGAATGGCAGATAGAGCGAGAATTTCTTGCTGATGTGCCACAATTCGATCGATACAAATTTGCTGTTGAAGATCCCATTGGGAAATCGTACCATCTTCAGTCGCGACGATGAGAACGTGGGGTAGAGTAGGATGGGGGACGATCGAGGTTGCTTCTCGATCGCCAATTTTCCATTCACAATGGTGGTAATCGCGCTCTAGATCCCAGAGATTGAGATGGCGATCGTCAGTAACGCCGATGATCAACCGAGCATCTGGAGTGTATGCCAGCGTCCGTAAGCGATTGCCAATGGCTGGATAACTAGAAAGTGTTCCTGTCGTCCGATCTAAAATAGTGAGCATCGGTGTATCCGAACCAAACAAAATTTGCTGACCATCTGGAGATCGACTCATCACCATACACCATTGACGCTGTAAATAAGTCAACACCTCAGACTCACCAGTAATTAAATCCCACTGGCGAATCGTTGCATCATAACTGCGACTCAGGAGCGTGCGATCGTCAATGAATAATAGCTGGACGATATAATCAGTATGTCCGGTTAACGTTTGCAGATTTTTGCCCGTACTAGCCTCCCAAATCTTAATCTGGCGATCGCTTCCGGTACTGCCGACTAGCCTACCACTGGGACTAAACGCCAAAGCCATCGCCATACCCCGATGACCCCGACAAACGATCGCTGGCGGCAGATTTCCCTGGATCGGTAGCTCTCGAAAATCCCACAGATGTAAGGTTCCATCATCTCTGGTACTAGCAACTAGGCGATTTTGGGCATTAGTCGCGATCGCCATTACTCTTGGCGCATTGCCAGCCGATGTTTGCAAGCATTTTCCAGTTTCTAAATTCCAGAGTTTAATCACCCCGTTATCACTCCCCGTCGCAATCAGCGGCGACAGGTAGGCTAATCCTTTACCGCAATCTCGCGCCAAATTAATCGTCTTGGTACAGATTCCCGTCAGCAGATTCCACACTCGCACCTGTTCGAGACATGTCGAGATCATCTGCCCCAAGTCATCATAATAAACTTCAAAAACTTGGGTGGGATGTCCATTGAGGGCGAATAAATGTTGACCGCTATCAACATCCCAACAATGGATCGTACAGGAGAAATTGGCGGCAACAATTTTTTTCCCATCGGGGGTGAAGGAAATTAGCCGGAGACTGAACGCATCAGCGGTATTAATCCGCTGAATGCGTCTCCCCGTCCAAACTTGCCAGATTTTAATCCCTTCCCCGCCACAGACAGCAAGTAACCCCCGTCTGCCGTGAAAACTGCCATCTCGAACCTGAACATCGGGCACTTTAAACGTGAGTAAATTCCGCCCTGTGCGCCACCACCAGATTTTGACATAGCGATCGGCACCAATACTAATTGCCAGCTTACTATTAAGACTAAATGCCACTTTCCAGACCCAATCTTGATGTCCGGCGAGTACTTGCACACAAGCACCGCTGGCAACATCCCAGATCCGCATCGTGCGATCGCTACTACCGCTGAGCAGATATTTACTATCGTGGCTAAATTGGGTCTGCCAAACCCAGCTTTGATGTCCCAGCAGCAGGGCGACTTCTTGGTTGGTGGCAATTTCCCAAATTTTGATTTGATAATTGGTATCGCTAGCTGCGAGATATTTGCCATCTGGACTGAATGCCAGGTTGATAATTGTCCCCATCGACTGGGAAAACCGACAGCGATCGAATCTCGCATTGGTAAAATTAACTCGATGTAAGCTCAATTCCTGAAAATCGACCTCGGCGATGTATGAGTCGGCGAAATTATAATCCTGAAGATTGACTCCTAAAGCTAGTAACAGATTAATAATGTTCCCGACCGCATAACCTGGAATTAACCCTGCTTCTCGCCAACGCAAAAGGAGTGCCTGACAACATTCTAGCGGCTGCGTCGGGGCTGTTTGCACGCCTAACTGGTCAATTTGTGGAGTGAGAATCAGTCGCTGTTGAATCTCGCGAATGTAGGTGGGCGAACTGGCGGGATAGATCGCTAAATTGTTAAAAAAAAACACCTCTCGGTTATCACTAATTTCTGTGACCAACTCGCGAATTGTCGCGCCAGTCATAAACTCCATCAACACATTTTGCAAGGTGTAGCGTAGTCCTTGGGTGACTTCCAGCAAAGAGCGTTGTTGAAGCGAATCGATCGTTTGCACGACTGTTGCGGCATATCCTAATGGTTGCAGATAAGTCTCTAAACTATCTAGGGAAATGGGTTCGCGCTGGATGGCAAGGTGATAAATAATTAGTTTTTCAGCCGGAGAGAGGCGTTCGAGTTGAGCTTGGAGGACATAGGCAATTTTGCCGTAAGTGTATTGATTGGCTGCTAAAAAGTTCTCGATTTGACCGCTAAAGCTATGGACGATCGTATTGGCGACAATCCGGAGGTAAAGCGGATTGCCCTGACAGCGTTCGGTAATGGCGGCTAGTTGACTCTCATTGCCACTTAGACCGATTTTGGTGAGCAATGTGGGGGCATCTGTAGCTAATCCCGATAGATAAAGAGCGCGGACGGGCAAATCTTCGCCAGCTAATTCCGCCAGTTCTGGGGGTGGTTCGCGACTGGTAAATAGTAAACAGCTTTGATGGCGGGTGGTACCAACAGATTGAAATAGTTGTCCGTAGTCAGCATACCCTTGACGATAATTTCCGGCATAATCTCCAGATTCCATAATCGATTCGAGGTTATCGAGGACAATCAGACAGCGTTTTTGCTGGATGTAATAAAGTAGTCGAGCAATCGCTCGATCGCTGCTACTGGGTACTTCAATCTCGGTAAACTCTGACAGGAATTGGACGAGTTCGCTCATTAACTGCTGGAGTGGTGGTGCTTCGCGTAACGAACGCCAGATTACTCGATCGAAATTCCCGTCCAAGCCTTCATCGCCCAATCTAGCTGCCAGAGCAGTTTTGCCGATCCCCCCGATGCCCAGGATACCGACTAATTTACAGCGATCGATCGTCAGCCACGCGGTGAGTTTGGCGAGTTCCGCCGCTCTCCCACAAAAAGGTTGAATATCCGTCGGTGCACCGGCGAGATCTACCCGCCCCTCGTTGGTACTCGCAAGGCGCAACAGGACACTTTTACAGTTTTTTTTCGATACTCGTTCGCCAGCAACTTCAGAGATATCCTGCAAGAGTTTCGACGCAGTATTTTTAATCGTTGCCGTCTCATAATTGGAGTTCTGGCTAGATGCTTGATAGGAAATATCTAGCCAAATACCCTTGAAGGCAACTAGCTCGATTTCCGAGAGTTCGCGCTGGCGACTGTGCCGGAGTAAACGATTGGCGAATTCGATCGCGCGTTCTAGCTGCATTTAATGGTGGGGGATTTACCTTGAATGTTGATAAGTGTACAGGCTGAGAGCGAGATGGACTGTATTGATCCTGACGACAGTGACGATCTAGCCATTTTAATTACGTACAGTGCTGCAATTATTGCGATCGACTTAGTAGCTAATATCGCACAGTTAGTAGTTTATTTCTATCTCACACCGATTGGCTAGATTCGGAGAGATCGCAAGTCCGCAGCCGAGTCCAATTAGGTGGTCACGCTCTATCAATAGCCGATACATCTAAACAGACTGTTCGACCCAATGGCGATCGAAAATCGCTGCATAAATTCGGTTATTGACTTTAACTAACCCCTATTGCTTGTTCGGCGTTATCCGGTTCGATTTGCAATGCCATTCTCACTATCTTCTGTTTTATTGAGACTTGGTAAAGAGGCTGGTTGACTGTGATATACAAATAAGATACTAAATCGAATTTGCACTTTATAGTATATCTGCAATTTAATCATGTTAAAACAGCTCTTAGTCATCACAGTTGCCTTATCATCTGCTTTCTTCCCGCTCTCAGTCCTGGCGCAACGAATTGATGGTGTAACCACTTTTGGTGATAGTTTGTCGGATAATGGCAACGCTTTCAGGGTGACAGGTGGGGCTTTTCCACCAAGTCCGCCCTACTTTAACGGACGCTTGTCTAATGGACCAGTCTGGGTTGAAAATTTTGTCTCCGGTTTGAATCTCTCAACTACCAGCATTAACTTCGCGTTTGGGGGAGCTACCAGCGGTAGTACTAATATTGCCAGTACCGCAACTGTAACTTTGCCGGGACTCACCACCGAACTCGATGTCTTTTTACAAGCAACACCTACTGTAGATCCAAATCGACTATTTGTAGTCTGGGCGGGTGCAAATGATTATCTCCTTGCCGGACAGACCAACCCAGCCGTAACAGTGGGTAATTTAGCCACTGCTGTTCAAAGGTTAACTGGCGCAGGCGCAACGCAACTAGTTGTCCCCAACCTCCCCGACTTGGGTAGAATTCCGGCTGGCTTAGCTACTCCAGCTCAAAGTGCCGGACTCTCGCAGCTATCGACAGCACATAATAGTCTGCTCAGAGCATCGCTCCAAACTCTCTCCCAAAATAATCCGAATATTTCAATTATTCCGATCGATAATTCGGCATTATTCAACGCCGTGATTACTAATCCAGGCAGATTTGGCTTCACAAACGTTACACAGCCTTGTTTGAATACGGTAACGGGAGCTACTTGTGCAACCCCTGATACCTTCCTGTTTTGGGACACATTTCACCCAACGGCTGCGGCTCATCGACTCATTGGTGCCTACGCTCTGGATACTATTAGAGCACCTCAAGCGATCGCGCCCCAAGTAGCATCGGTTTTAAGTGTAACTCGTCAGCAAACCCGCGATCTAGATCGTCGGTTTTTAGCACTGCGAAATATCCCCCAATCTGAGCGCAAACTAGCTGTGTTTGTCAGTGGCGATGTAAATACTGGCGATCGCCAAAATACTATTAGTACTACGGGTTTTAATGTCGATACTAAGGGGGTGACAGTGGGTGCTGATTATCCTGTTACGGATGACATCACGCTGGGAGTGGCTTTTAACAATGCCAGTAGTAATAATCAAATAAATGATAATCGCGGTAAAGTGGGACTCAATAGTTCCGGTGTCTCTATTTACGGTACTTATAATCGAGATAAATTCTATACTGCGGCATTAATTAACTATGGCTGGGATAACTTCGATTTAACCCGGCGAATTAACGTGACAGGGTTTAGTCAAGCTAATGCCAAACCCAGTGGCGATCGTTTCTCGACCCGGCTGAGTGGCGGTTATGAGTTTGGATCTAACGGGTTGTCTTTCGGCCCGATTGCCGGCATTCGGTATACTAAAGTCAATATTAATGGCTACACCGAGCAAAACGGCGACATCCTCAATCTGCAAGTAAATCCTCAATCGGCTGAATCGCTATTGTTCGATTTAGGTGGTCAGGTATCCTACCCTTTTCAATCAGGCTCTAGCACAATCGCGCCTTATTTTTCGGCCAGTTACGAGCGGGAATTAACGGATAATAATCGCCGCATTGTCACCGAACTGGTTACTCAGCCAGGAATTCCAATCCGTACTAGTATTGGGTCTGGCGATCGAGATTTTCTGCGCTTGAGTGCTGGTGTTCAAGCTCAGTTCTCGACCAATTTATCGGCAGGTGTGGGATACGAACGAATATTTAGTAATAATTCTAGCGACAACTATTTTAATGCTCAACTGGGCTACAAATTTTAATCCCAATAGTCGATCTTCGCTGGTTAGAATAGATTGGCAGGTGTCAAATGTACCTGAATTTCTGGGAAAATTAGATGTATATTTGCCAGTCTAATCCGAGCGACCTAACTATGACTGCTGTACTCGATCGTAGCCTCAATGAACGGCTGGCTAAATTTGCCACATCACCCCAATCTGGAGTCTGGAATCATCTAGATAAACAGCAAATTATTCGCGATATTCGCGATCGCCTCAATGATCCTTATCAAATTCAACAGGGCGAACAGCCTTTTTGCGGCCCTGCGGCGGTAGTATTTGAACTGATTCGCAAACAACCCCATCGCTATATCGATATCTGCCAAAGTCTCTACGAGCAGGGGAGTTTTGATGGTTACACCAAGCGGATTGTGGCGGCAGGAAGATTGTGTCGGAGTTATGGCAACCTACGTATGGCACAGGCTGACTGGATGCTCCTTGCTACCCTCCGCGACTGTGCTAACATGATTGTCCCCGTCCATCCCAAAGCACCAACATTAATCCGTGAAATCGGTGGCATGACTAAGCCCTGGGAAGTCAACCGCTGGGTTCGAGAACTCCTCGGCTACTCTGTCACAAAATCTCATCCCACCCCGCTCTGGCACGAATTTCGCGCCCTTGAGGCAGCAGATAACATTATTAATGCTGGTGGTGTTGCCTTTGCACTGATCAATTCTCAAGGGTTATTGGGTAATAATTCCTTCTTTGCTGCTCGGTTTCATCGACTTTATCCCAGTCATTGGGTGACGATTTTGGGTAATATCTCGATTGAACCACCCACTCAAATGACTAAAAATAAGGGTGGTAGAGTCAAGTTTGATATCTATTCCTGGGGTCGAAAAATCCACGTTAATACCGATGCAGCCACAATTAAAGATTATTTCTGGGGCGTGACGATCGGCAAATAGTGTCTTTAAACTAAAGGCATACTAGAGTACGGATACCCCTAGACCGATGCGGCCTAGATTAGGTAATAATAGGAGGAATCGACATCTAACGGCACAGCTATGATACCTACCGTAATTGAACAATCTGGTAGAGGCGAACGCGCCTTTGACATTTATTCTCGGCTATTGCGCGATCGAATTATCTTCTTGGGTAGTCAGGTAGATTCAGATCTAGCCAACCTGATCGTAGCCCAATTGCTATTTTTAGAAGCAGAAGACCCCGAAAAAGATATTTACGTTTACATTAATTCCCCTGGTGGTTCGGTTTCGGCGGGAATGGGTATCTTTGATACCATGAACCAAATTCGTCCCGATGTCTGCACTGTCTGTATGGGATTTGCGGCAAGTATGGGGGCATTTTTGCTTAGTGCTGGTGCGAAAGGGAAACGGATGAGTCTCCCTAGTTCGCGGATTATGATTCACCAACCGCTGGGCGGCGCACAAGGACAAGCGACAGATATCGCGATTCAAGCGAAGGAAATTCTGTACATCAAGGGGACTTTAAACGATCTATTGGCCAAACATACCGGACAGCCATTAGAAAAAATACAAGAAGATACCGATCGCGATTTCTATATGTCGGCGGTAGAAGCCAAGGAATATGGTTTAATCGATACCGTGATCGATCGACGGGTTAGTGCGTCTAATCCACCACTGGCTTTGGTTCAGTAGACTTTAGCAGAAAGGCGAAAGGGGTTGGGATTTTCCCCTCTAGCCTTTCTATCGGGTTAATCGATCGAGTAGACGATCTGAGCCTATGTATTGTACGTTTAAAGCCCCAGATCTAGCCGCCATAGGGATGATCGAGGCGATCGAGTGATACATTAAATTCAAAGGGCATTCGACCTAGAATCTGGAGCGGTTCGGCAGCATAATCGATCGATAGGACATGGTACAAGATGTGAAAATATCTAGGCGACCTTTTCCAACCAGATCGGGTCATCACGGTGAATGATGCCTGCTTGGAGCACGGAAGTTCGGATTCCCGCAATGACGTTGTTATGCCTAGCAGCAGTGCGGAGAATGTTCAGATCGTCAGGTAATCCAGATTGCGCTAAGGTTGTGACCACACAACGGGGACAGGCTGTGTCGATTTTGAGCCGGACTGTTTCACCGATTGATAAAACGCCCCCGACCCAATCGTCTTCGACAAAGGCGATCTCGGTTGTCGCGGGTTCAATCACCAAATTGGGCCGAAAGCGGCTGCGATCGAATTTTCCCGCTGGATAAAGTTCTTGGAGCCGATTCAGGGTTGCTGTGGTAATCGCGTGAATCGAGCAAGAATCAAAAAATGTTTCCGGCGGCATAAATAGTTCGGTTACTGTGTCCTGATGTGCTGTGCCCTGAACTGGCGGCCAATATTGGTCTAAACTTGCGGCTGTTGGCACGGTAGAGAGGAGCTGCACATCTCGCCCTAATGCGGCGGAAAGAATTTCACTAATATCTGGTGTTGCACTGGTAATCGACTTTCCATCGGGGAGAACAACCGTCACAGTGGGAACGGATTCATTTCCCAGGGGTGTTGCTGCTAGGTTTGCTTGAAAGTCTAAGAGTTTCGCCCATTTTTTTGGATTTTTGGCACTAGCAATTCTGCCACTTTGGACATCTAGCAGTGCGTAGGCTCGATCGCCTAGCAACCCGGAAGCTGTCACTTCTGATGTCGCCAATTCCTCACCTAGCATAGATTTGACCGGATACCGCCAGAGCGAAGCAATCGAACCAACTAGCTCTCGTACCATAGATCCTCTTACTTGTGTTGTGTGGTTATGACACATCCCCAACTTCTGTGAGAAGTCGGGGATGTAGCTGTTTGTAAAATATGTCCAGTATTAAACTAGACTGCCAGATAGCGACGGAGGAGTGAATCTGTTAAATCTTTAGTGCTACCTTTGGATACAATTGAGCCTTTCTCCATGATGAAAAACCTGTGAGCAAGCTGACGGGCAAACTCAATTTTTTGCTCGACAACGACGATGGTAATCCCTTTTTCCTGATTGATGCGCCGCAGGGTTCCTTCGATTTCTTCCACGATCGATGGTTGAATTCCTTCTGTTGGCTCATCTAACAGCATAATCTTCGGATTGCACATCAAGCTACGCGCGATCGCCAGTTGCTGTTGTTGCCCACCACTGAGCAGTCCACCCTGACGACTCAAGTGTTGTTTGAGCATCGGGAAGAACTCAAAAATTTCACTCGGAATTTTCTGGATCTTGCTGCGACTAGCGGCCAAACCCAGCTTGAGGTTGTCTAGCACCGACAAATAGGGAATAATTTCCCGTCCTTGTGGGATATAGGCAATTCCTCTCCGGCTACGTTGATAGGTAGGATATTTAGAGATATTACTATCATCGTAAATAATATTGCCCTTGTTGAGCTTATTCAGGCCAATAATACTTCTGAGTAAAGTTGTTTTGCCAACTCCATTCCGCCCTAACAGACAGACAATTTCCCCCCGATTGACATTCATATTAACATCAAATAAAACGGGGGTTTGACCGTAACCAGCCGTCACATCAGTCATTTCAAGCAGCGAGTTTGATTGATTCACGACCTAAGTAAACCTCCATAACTTTTGCATTGGTTTGAATTTCGGCAACTGACCCTTCTGCAAGGGTTTCACCCTGATGTAATACCACAATTCGCTCAGCGATCTGCTTAACGAAATCCATATCATGCTCGATTACCACTACTGAGTGGTAATTCGCTAAACTTTTGATGATTTCACCAGTTTGGTAAGTTTCTTCGGCTGTCATCCCTGCGGTTGGTTCATCGAGTAAAACAATTGACGGATCTTGCGCCAGAACCATCGCAATTTCTACCCATTGCTTTTGGCCGTGAGAGAGAGATGCCACCACGCAAAATGCTTCATTTAGCAGCCCAGTCTTTTCTAAGACGGCATATATTTTATCTTTCTTAGCTGGGGTTAATTTGGATCTGATCGAAGCTAAAATTCCGTGGGTACCTTTGAGCGCGAGGACAAGATTTTCAAATACAGTTAGTTCGTTGTAGACATTGGGGTTTTGAAACTTGCGACCGATGCCTAGTCGAGCAATTTCGTGGGGGCTAAGATTGGTAATTTCTTTGCCCTGGTAATAAACATGACCTGATGCAACTGGAGATTTTCCGACGATCGCGTCTAGTAGTGTACTTTTACCAGCGCCGTTGGAACCAATAATTGTTAAAATTTCTAGGTCGTTGACCTCAAGGTTGACACCCTTGAGAGCCTTAAATCCCGAAAAAACTACATTTAAATCTTTAACTGATAATACGGCAGCCATTTCTTTCTCTCCCAAGGCACTTATTTGAATGAACCTATCATGACTGAAACCCCTGAAGCTGTATTCAAAGTGACGGATTGAATACTTTTTTGCTAGACATCACCATCACTAGGAAAACTTAAGTTTTGGGCACCATCGGAACTGGGGGAATTGTGCCCGCACTCAGTTTTTTACTCTGGGGTACCAGACTCATTAATCCATTCGGGATGAAGAGTACTACCACAATCAGTAAAATTCCGACAATTAGTTGCCAGTCCTGGGTGATCTTGTCTGCCGAGTTTTGGAGTTGCCCCAAGATAATCGCTGCGGCTAACGGTCCAACTAGTGTACCGCGCCCACCAAGTGCCACCCAGATGACCACCTGTGTTCCAAAGGCAACGCCTAAATAAACTGGGGAAATAAATTTGTTCAGTGGGACAAACAGTCCACCCGCAATCCCGGCTAATGCTGCTGAGAGCGTCCAGATGAAAATCTTGAACTGAGCCACGTCATAACCCAAAAAGGCAATCCGCTTTTCGTTTTCTTTAATCGATCGCAAAATCAGCCCAAAATTGGATTGAGTCAGCCACCAGCCACCTACTAGCAGTAGAGTAGTGTAGATCAAAATAATAAAATAGATGCCAATTGGCGGTACGACAATGCCAAACAAGCTCAACTTACTAACATCGGTAATCCCATTAGTTCCACCCGTATAAGCTTGCTGGCTGACAAAGAAAGTTGTCAATGCTGAGGCAATTGCCAGGGTAATAATGGTGATATAAACGCCACTGACTTTTGATCGAAAAATAAAGCTACCAATGATGTAGGCAAATAGCGCGGGTACGCCGACCATCGCTACTAATGCTACTGGAAAGTACTTCAACGGTGCAATGAACCAAGGTAGAGTTTCTAAGCCATTCCAGACCATAAAATCTGGCAAATTACCACCATAATTATTATTGCCAGCAGCCAAGTTTAGCTTTAAGTAGTAAGCCATCGCGTACCCGCCGAGGGTAAAAAACACCCCGTGGGCAAAGCTGAGAATACCTGTAAAACCCCACACCAGATCTAAGGAAATTGCTAGTGCCCCAAATAATAGCAGCTTAGAAACCAATGCTAGTTGGAACTCGCCCATCAAAAAGGGTAAGATCGCAAAAACTAGAAAGACAATGCCACCAATCTGCACTAGCTTCTTTGGAAAAGTAGACTGTTGATGGCCCAAAATTGCATTTGTCACTTTAGATTACCTCTCAAACTTCTGTTTAAATAAAGACCGATTGAGGATTGAGTTATTCACGCTTTTGAACTGTAAATAATCCCTCAGGACGATAGCGGATCAAGACAATCACTGCCCCTAAAACTATCACTCTCGCCGTAGGATCGTTGAGCAAAAATCCCAGCAGCGCACTTGACTCACCAATTAAAAATGAACCAGCTAAAATGCCAACTAACTTATCGACACCACCCGTAACTACTACCATCCAGGCATCTACCAAATAGTCTTGCCCCATCGGTGGCGCGACACTTTTCAAGGCAGCAATCACAGCTCCAGCAATACCCGCCAGTCCACAACCATAGGAGAAGGTAAACATATCGATCATCTGAGTATTGATGCCCAAACACTTAGCCATGTCTCTATTTTGGGTCACAGCGCGGACTTGACGACCCCAGGATGTCCCATAAAATAAAAACATCGTTAGCCCTAGTAATGCTAACGCCACAAAAATAATGAACATCCGATAGTAAGAAATTGCCACCAGCGGCGAAGCATTCGCATCAGAAATCAGGGCAAAGTTACCCGATAAATAGCTTGGGGACTTAACATACTTCAACTGAGCGGTAAAGATTAGCTTGACGATCCCTTGCAGTACAATACTCAAACCCCAAGTAGCTAGCAGCGTTTCCAGTGGGCGACCGTAGAGCCGTCTAATCAAGGTTCGCTCCGTAATCGCCCCAATGATTGCGGTACCAAGAAAAGCAAACGGGATGGTGAGGAGGAGATCGAGCTTGAAGGTGCTTTGCATCCAAAAAGCAATATAGGCACCGAGCATGATAAATTCACCGTGCGCGAGGTTAATAATTCGCATTACCCCAAAGGTAATGGCTAAACCCAGGCCGGTGAGTAGCAAAATTCCCACAATCCCAATCCCATTTAAAGCTTGGTTCATGATAGCGTATGCATCAACGCCCTTACTTGCCTCGGCAGTTGTTTTCGCCTGAGCCAGAAAATAGGTCAAAGATGATATTGACGAAAGAGCCGGATTTAACATAATAGTTCAGCAGAAAAATATTAAATAATTGAGGTGAGATTTACAACTCACCTCATTAAGTTTGCTAGATCGCTGGTGGCTTAGAGGAATTGGGGTACTAAGTCCTTACCTGTTTCCTTGGTTGGATTAGACCGGTCGTCAGGTTTGGGGTGAACGCAGGTACGACCCTTATACAGAGCCTGACTCCACGGAATTGGCTTAACTGCTGATTTGGTAGAAAAGACGATTTCGGCTTGTCCATCTGCTTTCCACTTACCAATCCGCGAATACAAATAGGTGTGGTAGTTATCCGGATCGACTTTTACTTTCCCTTGCGGAGCGTTAAATACTTGTCCGCGTGTGGCTTCACGGAGAGTTTTAGTATCAATTTGTTTGCCTGCTTTCAACACATCCTGCATCGCCTGCGCCATAAAAAAGGTTTGGATGTATGCGGCTTCCATGACCCCGTTGGTCACGCGAGTATCACCGAACATTTTTTTGAATTGTTCGACGAACAGCTTGTTTTCCGGTGTATCTACAGATTGGAAGTAGTTGAAACTGGAATAGTGACCTGCGGCGTTCTCTGACCCCATGGCCTGAATTTCTTCTTCGGTCGTTGGAAAAGCCATAATGGGCATATCAGCAGAAGAGATCCCCGCATCTTTGAACTGTCGGTAGAAAGCGGGAATACTATCACCAACTAAGTTGCTCAAAATAAAGTTTGGTTTTGCCGCCTTAATTTTGTTGATGATGGTAATAAATTCAGTGGTGCCTAGAGCTGCATATTCGTCCCCTACAACCTTACCGCCAGCCTTAACGAGTTCGGCTTTAGCAATCCGATTACTTTCCTTGGGATAGATGTAGTCAGATCCGATAAAGAAGCCCTTCGGCCCAAATTTTTTGAAGCAGAAGGGGATCGAATCGGTAATCTGTTGATTGGGTGCAGCCCCTGTGTAGATTACATTTGAACTACATTCGTTACCCTCATAGTAAACTGGGTAGTAAAGGAGAGAATCTTTTTCTTCAAATACAGGTAAAACTGATTTACGACTAGCAGATGTGTAACAACCCAAAACACAAACTACTTTATCTTCATCGATCAACCGTTTGGACATTTGGTTGTAGAGATCCCAGTTGGAGTCAGGGTTAACTACTACTTTTTGAATTTGTCTACCACCGATCCCTTTGCCATTAGCCGCCCAAGGGCCAGTTCCAGTATTGATTTGTTCGATCGCGAGGAATGTCGCATCTTGCAGCGATTTTTCAACGATCGCGATCGATCCAGTCGTCGAATACATGACCCCAACTTTAATCGGATTTGCACCAACATCACCAGGGCTAGAACTACCACTGGGGCTGGGGCTACCGGAGCCACCAGAACCGCCCCCACCACCACAAGCTGCTAAAATGCCCGATCCTACAGCCAGAGAACCATACTGAATAAATCTGCGCCGATTGAGTTCAAACGAATTGTTAGATGATTTGGACTTGGACATTGATTTCTATCTACCCCACACAAAATGATATATTCGATCGATGCTTGCGCTATCAACACTGTCGTAGACTGAAGTTTTAAGTTCAATCTAATTAACACCCAATGATTGTATAACTTAGTTTAAGTGATAGAGGATTTTTGCAACACTTGATACATTTGTGTCGATCGATGTACCTCGCCAAAGTAGAAGTTAGATAGGAATGGGGATAGCTGATTTTTTGAGATCGTTAATTTGGCCGATCTAAACCGATCGAATTTGCTCAAAAAATCAGCAATTAGGATCGAATTGAAGACTCTTGACGTTCTAGTTGAGTAGCCTGTTTTGCAGATACCAATTCGATAAATTTAACGGGAAACAATTGAACCGCACAAGCTTTTAACTCTGGTTGAAGCGAATCAGGACAAGCGGCTGAATGAGTAAAGGTATTAGCCGCCGCATCTTTTGCCCATAAATCACCCCAATGCATCGGCACAAATACTGTTCCTCGATTAATTGCTGATGTCACTAACACCGGAAACCTCCCCGTGCCTCGACGCGATCGAACTTCCACCAATTCCCCATTCTCAATCTGTAATCTTGCCGCATCGCGGGGATGAATTTCAAGAAAAGGTTCTGGGTGCATCTGTTGAATTTTCGGAATCCGTCCCGTCCGTGTTTGGGTGTGCCAATGACCATATAACCGGCCTGTCGTCAGCACAAATGGATAATTTGGGTCGGCGGGTTCGGCTAGCCCTTTCGAGTGGCAAGCGGCAAATTTGGCCCGTTTGTCAGGATGATGGAACAGGAGATCTGTGTAGAGCCGCTTTCCATACTGGGTTTTACAATCTGTGGGATGCGGCCATTGGGTAGGACCACGATCTTTGAGAAATTGATGGCTCAATCCCGTTACATCACAGGGACGACCTTGACTAAGTTTGGCAAACTCGTCATAGACATCAGCACTATTGCCAAACTGGAACTGTGCTTCAAACCCCAGTCTTCGACCAACTTCGGCGAATATCTCCCAATCAGCTTTTGCTTCCCCAGGTGGACTTCTAAACGCAGGGCACAGGGTGACAGTCCGCTCAGAATTAGTCATTGTCCCCGTTTTTTCACTCCATTGAGCAGCCGGGAGGAGGACGTGAGCAAATCTGGATGTTTCGGTCGGATAGTAGGCATCCTGATAGATTGTAAATGGCGATCGTAACAAAGCCGCTTTCGTGCGTTCCAAGTCTGGCATACTGACCGCTGGATTGGTTGCAGCAATCCACAATAGACCTACCGATCCAGTCTCCATCCCAGTAATCATCTCCCAAGCTGTTTTACCAGTGTTTGGCGCAATCTGCCCCTCCGGCAAACCCCAAAATTGTTCGATTTCAGCCCGTTGGGCGGGGTTTTTGACCAAGCGATAGCCGGGCAGGATGTGGGCAAGTCCACCAGCTTCCCGTCCGCCCATAGCATTTGGTTGTCCAGTCAGGGAGAATGGCCCTGCACCGGGTCTCCCAATCTGTCTCGTCATCAGATGAAGATTGATGATATGGCGAACCTTTGCCGTCCCTTCGCTGGACTGGTTGACACCCATCGACCATAATGAGAGTACATTATTTGAGGCACCCCACCATTTAGCCGTCTTCTCTAAATCCGCTTGAGTAATGCCACATTTCGCCGCAACGACATCAGGTGGATAGTGTTGCACAACCTCCGCAAAAGCAGCAAAGTTACTGGTACAAGACTCGATAAACTGCTGATCTACCTTGCCAGCGCGGAGCAGCAAGTACGCAATTCCATTCAATAAATCGATATCCGTCCCTGGCGTAATTGCTAAATGTAAATCTGCAGCTTCAGCCGTAGCCGTGCGACGCGGATCGACTACGACCATCTTTACTCGATCGTGTCTTTTATGATACTTCCTCAACCGATTAAAGATAATTGGATGACATTCTGCTGTATTTGTCCCAATCAGGAATGCAAAATCAGTTTTTTCTAAGTCATCATAACAGCAAGGCGGCCCATCCGCCCCAAAACTCTGAATGTATCCAGATACGGCAGAAGACATACACAGCCTGGAATTAGCGTCAAAATTATTCGTGCCTAGACAACCCTTGAGCAGCTTTTGGGCAGTATAGTAATCCTCCGTCTGAAACTGTCCTGAACCATACATACAGATGCCGTCAGCACCTTGAGTATTAATGACGGTTTGAATGCGGTTCACAATTCGTTTATAAGCTTCATCCCAAGTCACGCGCTGAAAGGGTTTATCTAGACTATCCCGCACCATCGGATACATTAGTCGATCCTTGTGCAGAGACTCACTAATCGTTGCTCCTTTGACACACACCATCCCCTGACTGGAAGGGTGAGATTTATCACCCATCACTTTCCAAATCGGCGTACCACTACTATCCCGATTAATGGATTTCCCCGGCTGGGCGGGTGGTGAAGCCTCTAATCCACAGCCGACACCACAGTAAGGGCAAAGTGTTTTGGTTGTGTCCGTCATATATTAGGGGATAGAGTGTTAATTTTTTGTCAGCATTCTCTAGTCAGTACAAATCAGTTTTTTTGCTACGTTTGTAGTGAATGTAAATTGTACGGATTTTATCGGAAAAATTCTGTGCTCTCAAGCACTAAAAAATGTAATGAGGTTGGGGGGTGTAAATTTCCCAACCTTGTACTTTGCTTCTCTTTGGAGAGATGAGCGAATTCTGAGTGCTAATTTTCTCGTTACATCACTACAAATGTCGTAGCAGCGTCCGATTCGGATGATTGTCTTGATGGAGCTGGTTGCTTTACTCGCCCATTCAAAACTCACCACTCGGAATAGGAATGGAAATGGGTTGATGTTCTGCTGCATTTTCTATTCCAAAGGAATTGCGCGGTTCCCTGAGGAAGAAGGCACAGAGAAAAGCACACAACAGGGCACCTATACCCATCGTAGCAAATAGGGTTGGGGCATCAGTTAGGCTGAAAATTGTTAGATAAACTACGCCACCAAAGTTACCATAAGCCCCAACATTACCGGCTATTTGTCCGGTAATTTCTTTCTTAATTAATGGCACAAGTGCATAAGTACCACCACAACCAGCTTGAGCGAATAGTGCAGAAAACATTGTCACAGCTACCGCGAGCGGTAAAGCCCAACTTTTATCAATTTGATAGGCGAACAGATAACCAATGCCGATAGCCCCAGATACGATCGTCATTGTCCATTTCCGACTACCAAACTTATCTGAGATAAAACCACCGGTGGGACGAGAAAATAGGTTTAAGAAGGGATATGTTGCGGCAATCATTGCTGCGGCAGCATGTTCGAGGCCGAATGTTTTCTCAAAGAAGACAGGTAACATTGAAACAGCGGCGAGTTCGGAACCAAAGCTGATGATATAGGTAAGTTGTAGTAGCGCAACTTGACTGAATTCATAACGTTCGGCTGGAGCAAATTGTTTTCTGCCCAAGACCACATCACGATTGACTAACCAAGCTTGATAAGTTTGATAGGCATATAAAGCAGCTAGTAAAAACCAAATGAAATACATTTGCCCAGGATTGAGAAAATGCAGTTTCTTTTGCGCTAGCCGCCATGTTAACAACCCGAGAGCCGCAATCAGCCCGAAGTTCATAATTAGCAGTCCGTAAAAATCTCCTTTACTAGTAATTTCCATCGCGCCGTATTTCTTCGGTCGCTGGTATTCCTTGCCAGGTGGCGTATCTGTGACACTATTAAAGTAAATTACGCCATAGGTAGCCGCAATTACCCCAGTTAACACGATCGTCAATCGCCAGTTAGTTTCACCGCCAGCTAAAAAAGCCATCCCAGTCGCAATTAACGGAAGCGCAAATTCAGCCCCAAAGGCACCAAAGTTACCCCAACCACCATAGATTCCCTGCGCCATGCCAATATCTTTTGGCGGGAACCATTCCGACACCATCCGAATCCCCAACACAAACCCAGAGCCAACAATCCCCATCAGCAGACGGGCGACGACCATTTGGTTAAAATCTTGGGCTACAGCCGTAGCAATACAAGGGACAATCGCGAACACCAGCAAGATGGAATAGGTGATTCGAGGGCCATATCGATCGAGCAATGCACCAATAATAATCCGCGCTGGAATCGTGATCGCGAGGTTGCAAATTAAGAGGGTTTTGATTTGTGATTCATCCAGATTTAGCTCTTTACCAATTACTGACGCAAAGGGTGCGAAGTTGAACCAGCATACGAAGGTGAGGAAAAAAGCAAACCAAGTCAGGTGTAAGGTTCGATATGAACCCTGAAACGAAAGTAGTCCCTTTAGCATGAGGCTGTAACCATAACAGTACGGCGGTCGACGAGCATCACTACACAGTTGAATTAACTGGTAATTAAACTCACCACTGCCAAGTTAGGTGAATCCTACCCATCAATTGGTAGTTTTTGTTACAAATCTCTAATCTTAGTGAAGGAAGCGAATTTGGCCGATGTAATTATTGCATTCGATCGTTACTTACCTAACATCATCTGTTCGACAAAATCGGTATAGACTTCACCAGCCACAAACGCCGGATGTTGAAGAATTCGCTGATGAAACTCGATCGTTGTCGGCACACCAGTGATCGCATACTCGCGGAGCGCACGCCGCATCCGCCGAATTGCTGTATCTCGATCGACACCCCAGACGATCAATTTACCAATTAACGAATCATAAAAAGGTGGAATCTCATAATCAGTATACACATGAGAGTCAATCCGCACCCCTGGTCCGCCTGGAGCTAGATATCCAGTAATTGTACCAGGGGATGGGCGGAAATTTCGATCGGGGTCTTCGGCATTGACTCGACACTCGATCGCATGACCATGCAATCCTACTTGTTCTTGCGTCAGCGATAGCTTTTCGCCTTGAGCAACCTTAATCTGTTCGGCGACTAAATCCAACCCCGTAATCATCTCAGTCACCGGATGCTCCACTTGAATCCGCGTATTCATCTCCATAAAGTAAAAATCACCATGTTTATCCAGTAAAAACTCTACTGTACCTACCCCTGCATAATCGATCGACTTTGCCGCAGCGATCGCTGCGGCACCCATTTTCTTTCTTAGAGCTGGAGTCAATACTGGACTGGGAGCTTCTTCTAATAACTTCTGGTGACGACGTTGAATCGAACAATCCCGCTCACCAAGATGAATCACATTGCCATAATTATCCGCCAAGATTTGAAACTCAATATGCCGAGGACGCTCGATAAACTTTTCCACATATACCCCGCCATTCCCAAAAGCAGCCTCTGCCTCTCCCTGCGCTGCCAAATATAACCGAATTAGATCGCTCTCATCCTGTACATATCGCATCCCCCGTCCCCCACCACCAGCCGTAGCCTTTAGCATGACTGGATAGCCAATTTTACCCGCAATCTCCAACGCCTCATCCGCATCTGCCAACAATCCCTCACTCCCAGGTACAGTCGGTACACCTACCCGTTTCATCGTTTCCTTCGCTGTAGACTTGTCGCCCATAGCGCGCATTGCCGCTGGTGAAGGCCCAATAAAAGTCAAATGATGATCGGCACAGATCTCCGCAAACCTAGCGTTCTCAGCTAGAAATCCATAACCTGGATGAATCGCAGTTGCATTGCGTGTCAATGCCGCAGATATAATGTTCGGAATATTTAGATAGCTCTTACTGCCGATCGGCTCACCAATACATACCGCCTCATCAGCCAGTTGAACATGCAATGCCTCTCGATCGATCGTCGAATGTACCGCTACAGTCCCAATCCCCATTTCGCCACAGGTACGGATGATTCTCAAAGCGATTTCGCCCCGGTTGGCAATTAAAATTTTAGAAAACGACATTATTAAAAGTTCCTAGCTCTAGAGATTGGGGATATAACTTACCCCACGCCTGCTGCATGAAGTGTAAATCCGTACTGGGCAAGGATCTATTATATTTTACATGGGTGCGGTTTTACCTAATCTGGTAGGTTGTCCAGAGAATGAATTTTGTCATGGGGAAATACCTCAAAAATGTTTGCGAACTAGTTACAGTCATCGCAACTACTGATCAAAAAAACTGAAATCCCGTAAAATACTTGTCAAAAGCTCCAGAATGTTGATTTGAAAGGCTTTCAGGAGTTTTTTTCTACAGATATCACTATTAAATTTCAAAAGAGTTTTCAGGATTCTTAGGACTAAGAGCCTTAAAAAAGCCCCAAAGGCTTACTCATACTTAATCAGAGCGATTCTACCAAAAAGGTTGACATTCCCAGGCAGAGGGGATATATTAGTAAAGCGGTGGAGGGAAACGGCGACGCGGAAACGACGAAAGTCGCTCCTAGAGCCAATTTCTTTTACCCTGAACCTAGACAACTAT
>JANPJH010000089.1:0-13276 GCA_031425415.1 Chamaesiphon sp. VAR_61_metabat_425
TCCCCGACGGTTCAGTGCATCAAGACAGTGGATGGTGAATAGTGAATAGTGAATAGTAATAAATACTTGTAACAAATCGCTATTCCTAACCTCATCACTAACAGTAATGGATATAAAACAAGTTGCTAAAAGTACTGTAAAAGTAATCTCTAGCTATTTGACTTATCAAGCGATGCAGATTGTCTTAGCTCAGTTGAGTGAAAGTAATCCACCGCTAGCTCAGTGGCTGCATAATTTCTCTGGTCAAAAAGTCGTCCAAGATGGTGAACTCTATTTGCAAGCACTCCTGATGGAAAATCAGGATTTAGCCTTCCGAATTATGACGGTGAGGGAGCATTTAGTTGAAGAAATTATGGACGATTTACCAGAGATGATGTGTCATGAAATTAAGCATAAGAATAGTCAGCATCGAAGGCAACAGTTAGAGAAACTATCGCAACTATCCATTACCGAACCCAGCAGTCATCTAAACCAGCCATCAGAGTAACAGATCGCTTGTCGCGATCCGCCTAAACAGCCCATCTGCGATCTTAAATATATTTAGCCCTAGAGCAAACAAACAATGCAAACTTTACCTAAAGCCCGTCGCTTTGAGACATTCTCCTACTTGCCTCCTTTGAGCGATGCTCAAATCACCAAGCAGCTCCAATATATTCTCGATCAAGGATATATTCCTGGTGTAGAGTTCAGCGAAGATTCCGTAGCTCAACAACACTACTGGACTATGTGGAAGTTGCCATTATTCGGTGCGACAAACACCACCGAAATCTTGAGCGAAATTCGCGCTTGCCGCAGTGAATATGGTCACTGCTACGTTCGGGTGATTGGTTTTGACAACATCAAACAGTGCCAAGTATTAAGCTTTATCGTTCACAAACCTTAATAGCTTTAGCTATTACAGACAGTTAAAAAACCTAAGCTGTCACAATATAAATTTTAGAGAGAAGAGTTAATTCCCTTCTCTCTTTTTTAAGCTTAAAAATTTATTGCACATCCACAACGCCCCGAAACATATTCATCCCGCAGGTAAACTGATACTTACCTGGCTTGTCTGGCGTAAACTCGATCGAGGTTATTTGCTTGAGCGGTAGTGCTTGAGCGATCCGAAAGTCAGGCAACCGCACCTCTTCCAAACAGCTATTAGGATCTTGACGATCGAAGTTGAGCTGGACAGGTTGACCCCACTTTAACGACAATATAACTAGGTTCATAACCGCCATCAACGGTAATGGTGACGATCTGCATCCCTCCCTGACTAGCTGCCTTTGACACGCCCTAAGACTCTTTCGACTCCCTTCCAGGTATTCTTAACAAAAAATTCCATACTTATCTGAGAGTTGTGTGTATTAATGGAGTGAGGATTTAGTCGATCCCTAGCTCGATCAAGTTAAAATCAGTAATTTTTGCGCCGATCCCTAGATCCTTCGCTCTGTAAAGTTCTGGCAATTAGTTCGAGTCTTGCTAAACTATTTCTCCGTGTGATTTCAGCGGTTACGCTGATTTCGACTCTAGATTAGAGCCGTTATGTTAGAAATCCCCCTTCCTTTAAAAAGTTGTGTAAATGCAGACTATTACCAAAATTATTTGTCCTAACTGTGGCAGCCCGTCAGCAGAACGCCATAACATCGCTGCAAGTCAAATCAGTCGCACCCAGTGTCCTGAGTGCGATTATCTTCTGGTTATGTGTCAGCGGACTAACCGGGTAATCGAAGCTTATGCACCTGGAATGGATGTTAGTAAATCTAGACAAGCAATCCTCGTCCGTAATTCACTGGCGATTAGCTCCTAAATTAGCGATCGAATAAATTTATCCAACCGATCCATCCCTTTTTCGATCGTGGTTAAATCGGTAGCATAAGAGATTCGGATATGATCGTCAGCTCCGAATGGTTGGCCAGGAATTGTGGCAACTTGGCACTGTTCTAGTAACTGGCCGCAAAATTCTAGGGATTTCAGGTTCGTACTGCCAATATTAACGAAGATATAAAAAGCTCCATCTGGTTTAGCACAACTCAAACCGGGGATCTCCTGCAACCGAGCTAAAATCCGTTCTCGTCGTAGGGCAAATGCTTGGCGCATAGTCTCCACACACGCTTGAGAGCCTTCGATCGCCGCGATCGCGCCATATTGAGCAAAAGTACATACATTTGAGGTACTATGCCCTTGTAAAGTACTAGCCGCTTGGATCAGTTCGATCGGCGCAGCCAGATAGCCAACTCGCCAACCAGTCATCGAGTAAGCTTTCGCAAACCCATTACTAATAATTGTCCGTTGAAAAATCTCCTCACCCAGGGCACCAATACTGACTTGTTCGACCCCATCGTAAATGATTTTCTCGTAAATCTCATCCGACACCACCAAGATATCTCGATCGACAATTACCTGCGCCAAAGCTTGCAACTCAGCGCGAGTATAAACTACCCCAGAGGGGTTGGAAGGCGAGTTAAGGATAAATAACTTGGTTTGAGGCGTAATTGCTGCATTAAGGGCCTCAGCCGTGATTTTGTAGCTAGTGCTGCTATCAGTCGCGACAATTACCGGAATACCACCAGCGAGCTTAACCATCTCAGGATAGCTTAGCCAAAATGGTGCGGGAATAATCACCTCATCACCAGGATCGATCAGCGTCATCATTAAATTGTAGAGGGAATGTTTACCCCCATTAGTGACGAGCACATTTGCTGCCTGATAATTTAGGTGATTATCATGTTTGAGCTTATTGGCGATGGCTTCCCGCAAGCGAGGTTCTCCTGCTGCCGCCCCATACTTTGTCTTACCGCTATCTAATGCTTGTTTAGCAGCGGTTTTAATATGTTCTGGAGTATCAAAATCGGGTTCTCCCGCGCTGAAGCTACAGATATCCTTCCCATCTCTCTGCATTGCCTTAGCCATCGCAGCAATGGCCAGAGTGACAGAGGGTTCGATTTCGCTGATGCGTTTTGCCAATTCCATAACTTCCGAATGCTCCCCAGTCGTCCCGCCCAGTGCTGTTGCGCTTGACCTGTGCGAGTATATATCTATTAACTATTGTGCCCCAAGCGTAGTAATTATAGACCCATTTGGCAATTTGTCGATCTTTAATTATTTAAGGATTCATCTTGAATATAGGCGATCGATCTCCTGACAATTCCCCACAATCTGAGTATGTAGAGAGCTAATCCATGTTTACCCAGGCTTTCGTCACGATCGCTAGTGTTAATTTTGACGTAATAGTAGACTTTTACACCCAATTTTTGGAATTTACACCTCAGCCTTATCTTCCCCAGGTATATGCCGAGTTTTCAATTGCTGGCTTACGATTGGGAATTTTTGCCCCTAAGTCTAGCAATCAGGCGGAATTTGGGCAACCTAGCAATAGTGGCATGAGTTTGTGCTTGGAAGTAGATAGTCTGGAATGTTCGATCAATCGTTTATCTAACCTCGGCTATCCACCACCAGGGCAAATTACTACAGCCTCCCACGGCCGCGAAATCTACGCCTACGATCCCGATGGCAATCGGTTGATCCTCCATCAATCTCCATAATGGTGCCAATATGCAACGTTTAGAAGTCGAACCTCGCACGATCCTCATCAGTTTGGCAGGTAGCCACGGCTATGGCTTGAATCGTCCCGAATCAGATTTTGACTATCGGGGGGTATTTATTGCTCCAAAAAAATACTATCTAGGCTTTGATAAAGTCGAGCAGAAAGAAGGTGGTTGGGATAGCGAACCTGGCATCTTTGATTTTCTCAATGGGCAAAAAGACACGGTAATTTATGAACTAAAGAAGTTTATTCAACTCTTAGCAGGAGCTAATCCAAATATCCTAGAATTACTCTGGCTCAAGCAGTACCCAATTAAAACTCCAGTAGGTGAGTATTTAATTAAACATCGGCAGATGTTCTTGAGTAAGCGGGTAAAACATACCTATTCTGGCTACGCATTCGCTCAAATTAAGAAGATCGAATCTCACCGAAAATGGTTGCTCAATCCGCCGCAGGAACAGCCGACACCAGAGAAATTTGGTTTGACAGCAGAACGTCCGCTAAATAAAGAAGAGTTACATGCTTTTTTAGAGTATCTCTATAGCTTAGTACGCGGCAAAATTGAATATCTAGCTGAAGCCGAAGAACTGCATCAACTATTAACAGGTGATATTGATTATAAGGGATTATTGAAACAACATAACCTCCCCGATGAGGTTTTAGAATATACCCAAAACCTCACGAATAGTCGCGGTGATTTTATTAAACTGCTCCAAAAAAGTCAACAATATCAAAATGCCCTGAGAGAGTGGAATGCTTATCAATCTTGGCAAACTAATCGAAATCCTACCCGTGCGGGGATGGAAAGACAATCGGGCTTCGATCTCAAACACGCCATGCACTGTATCCGCTTATTACGCAGTGGATTAGAAATTTTGCGATCGGCTGAAGTATTTGTCGATCGGCGGGATGCTGGTGATGCTGATGAACTCAAAGCAATTTTACATGGTGAATTCACTTACGAGCAAGTCACCCAACTATCCGACAATTTAGTTGCCGAACTCGACAAAGCATATACTACTTCCACTCTTCCTCACCATCCAGATTTAGCCGCCATTAATCAGCTTTGTATTGAATTAGTCGAACAACAAGGTTGGTAAACATGGTTGGCTATCTTCTTAAAAAGACAATGCTGACATAAGCCGCCAACACCACTAGCTGTAGAGCCATAGTTGGCAACCCATAATAGAGAAATCGTTGGAACGAAATTGGTTTACCATGCTGCTCCGAAATTCCCGCCGCGACGATATTGGCAGACGCACCGACTAGGGTACCATTTCCACCCAGTGTCGCGCCGTACATCATGGCATAAAATAGCGGTAACACTTCCGGCGGTAGTGATGCAGTAGATCCAGGGCTAAGAATTTCTGCCCCGACGAAACCAGCATTCACCAGATACTCTTTCAACAGTGGTACCATTGCGACTACTAAAGGAATATTGGGCACTACACTAGAAAGCAGCCCAACAGAGAACAAAAGGACTATCGAACCCAGGGCAATATTTTTACCCAGCAGCCATGCCAACACACCAGCAGCACTGCTGACTACACCTGTGAATTGCAATCCGCCAATTAGCACAAAAATACTCATGAAGAATAAAAGTGTGCTCCAATCCACATCCCGCAGGATGTTGTTAACAGAATCAATTTTGCTGTGATGGGCAAGTAGCAGGCACAGAGCCGCGCCCAGCAGAGCTACTGTTGCTGGTGAAATTGGGATGGGGAGCGTTTCGCCAATGACGAAAAAAACCAGCACCAGCAGCACGACGATCGATCCTAATAGTAGCGTGCGGGGATGTTCGATCTTCGGCAGAGCCAGCAGATCTAAATTAGTAAGTTCGGTTCGCCAGATCTTTTTGAATAAAAACGGCAAGGTTGCCACAACAACGAGTACCGCCAACGCACCGCCCAGACTGAGAGTTTGGAGGTAATCGACAAATGTCATATTAATCGAACTACCGACGATAAAGGTGGCTGGATCTCCGACGAGAGTTAATAATCCAGCACTGTTAGCGACAAATACCATCAAAATTAACAGCGGTACAAAGTCTACACCAATTTCTTGAGCGAGCGGGGGAATTAATGGTGCTAGAAGCATCACCGTAGTGGCATTTGGCAAAACAGCACAAATTGGGGTAGTAATTGCCACAATGCCCAACAATAAGCGGCTGCCTTTTCCTCTAGCTAGTAGCACCATTTGAGTGGCTAAATACTCAAATACGAGAGTAGGTTGGAGTGCGCGAATCATGATCATCACTCCAAAAAATAACGCCAGGGTGGTGTGACTGTTGGCGATATAACCGATCGCTCGATCGAGAGTCAAAATATTAAAAACTACTAACAGTAATGCTCCCAACATTGCTGCAATTGCTAATGGTAACCATTCGATGATGATGATGCCAATTACACCCACAAAAATGCTCAGTGCGGCGATCGATTGCCAGCTTCCCATTATGTTTGACTTAGATAGAACAGTTGACACTCTTAGTTTACATTTTAGCGATCGCGGTCAACTAACTCTTGGAGATGGCGACTTTCTAATTCCAGTACGCGACGCGCAAAATCAGGATCGCGATCGAACATGTCATCAAATAGATCGACAGATAGTGCGATAATCCGGGTTGGGGTGGTGGCAGCAACGATCGTATTGGCTAAGTTTGAGTGAGATAATACCTCCAGCTCGTCTAATACATACCCTGGTAATACGGCTGCAATCCTAATCGATCGATCGGGTTGTTGGTAGTGAATTTCGGCAGTACCTTCGATTATCAGCAGCAGTTCGCGACAGGTATCGCCCTGTTCGGTGATCGAATCTCCAGCCGAGTATGTTTTGACACTCGATCGATTGGCAAGTTCGATTAGGGTTTCGCTGTGGACACCCCGAAAGAAATCACTATCTGATAAATATACCAATTTTTCCAAACTGGGAAAATCAGCGAGGGCGGTGGGGGAAATCTGACTAACTACATTCGTTACTTCCTGCATCAGCGGAGTTAATTTGCGCTGGGAGTTGTGCCAAAACTGTACCTGTGCCTGGGCACGAGTGGGATCAAGCCGATTTAATAGATAGAGACTAGCCGCCTGCATCAAGGGATTTGCCTCAGATAGCATTGATTCTAAATGTACGGCAATTCCGGCGGGTGAGAAATTCTTCGCCGAACTCGGCTGTGCGTCTGTCGGCGTGGTAAGTCTGGCTAAAACCCTCGAACTTAAATTCCACTGAAATTGCTCGGCTAATAGCTCTTGGAGTGCTGTGGAGGCAAGATTCCCCAGGTTAGTGGCAATTTGCACCGCCGGGGATTCTAGTTCGGGCGATTGCGCTGATGCTCGATCTAAATCTGCTAATATTTCTAGTAAGCCGATGACTAGCAGCCGTTTGTGTTGCTTGACGATCGATTTTACTAGTAACAATGCGGGTGAATCATTTGGTAAAATTGGCTGACTGAGTGCCTGATATCGCTCGATCGAATTTTGGAGTTGTTCCAAGAGGATCTCCGCTCGGTGGATTGTATGCCGGATCGGATCGAGATCTTCGATCATCGCAGCTTCTTCTTGCAGGGTAATGGAATAGTCGCGGCGCAGTGTGCGGAGTTCAGTTCGTTCGCGCTGGCGGAGATCTGTAGTTGGCTGGCGATCTAATTCGGCTTGGCGTTCTCTCAACGCCATCATCCGTTCTAATGCCTTGCGATATCCATTCAACCGGACGAGATTTTCCTTCGATCTTTGCTGGTGCGGATCGAGTAATTGGGGATCTTCTACGCCGAGTTCTTCTAACACCTGACGGTGTTCCGGTTCACTAATTTCTAATTCCGATCGAATTTGTTGCAATACTTCTAAACTACTAGCGGTATCAACATAACCTTCTTCCAATGCTTCTTTGAGTACGCCTTTATAAGCAGTGTGGCGTTTTTCGCGATTAAATTCGGGCAGGATTTTGGCTAGCACATAAACTTCATCGGTGCTGAGATCGTCTAAGGATCGACCCGCTAAATACTGTTCGACATTGAGCTTGAGTTTAACTAACTGACGACGCAGACGGGTGGCGAGGTTCTCTCTGTCATATCGTTCGGGGCTACGTCGCCAGGTGCGATACAGCCACAATGTACTCAATCCAGTCAAGATTGCTTCATAGAAAAACTGGAGGGGTAAGGGTAGGAGCAAGATTAATGGTCTACCACCGAAGATAAAGAAGAAATTAAAGACAGCAAAAGTAACGACAGTGAAAATCCGATGTTGAATTATTTCTGGACTAACAGGACGCTTGCGTCGATCGAGAGATGCCCGATATTGTCTTTCTACCAAACCACCGATCGCATATCCAGCATAACTAAAGATACCCAACGTGAGCGGAACCGCGACGATTTTCGGGATTGGGATCGGGTTTTTAAAAATATACAAGCCAGGATCGAGCAACGTCGTCAATTGATTGGCTTGTCTCGCCCAGGCTCCGGAAAAGTAATAATTCCAATTACCCGCATATAAATAGTAGTAAACAAAGTAACCGACAACTAGACCCGTGTAGCCATAGTACAACCACCGTCGATCGGGTTGAATGACTTTATCCCAATAGACGCGTTCGGCATCGATATCGATGCAGGGTTTCTGACAAGCAACACAAGCACTGCGTTCTTTGCCATCGGGTTCGATCGTCCGACACATGGATTGGGTAATTTGTTGGTCGCCGATCTGTGCTCTACTGACAAACAATCCCCCTGGCTCTGCGTAAATTGTTTGGACTGGAGCCATCGGGCAAAAGTACTGACACCAAGCTTTCCCCCCATAGAGATAGCCGACCGCGATCGCGGTAACAATTGTAATGGCAAACCAGATAAATAATGATGTTCGATCGGCATTAATAAACAAAATCCGCGCACACAACCCCACATACAGCCAGCCAAATTGCACCCACTGATAATTCCGCCCCAGCCAGGAAGCGGGGTTCACCTTGGCTAACTCATGGCGAACTACGCCAGTTTTCGGATTACTTCGGGGAATCTGGCGTTGTTTGCCGAGCGCGCGGGGAATTTGCGAGAGAAAAGATAGGGGACAAATCCGTCGCCAGAGTTCATGACCGAAAATTAATAAAATGAAGATCGCACTGGGGACGATCGCCCCCCAAAAGATTGTCGTACCGAGTGCGTAAGGCTGTTCCTGGATACATTTACCCTGAACTTGGACGCAAATGGTGCGATCGATATAAAAAGGACTCCAGGACTGATTTGCTTCCGTCAGCCAAGGTGTGAGCGGATCGAACAGCAGGGAGCCGATGAGGATTAACCAGAGACTCGTTATCACCCACCGGACTTGGTGCATTCGACGTTCGGAGATCTGACTGAACATAGCAATACCTACTCATCATCGTGAGCATAGCGGTTGTAAAGGAAATCTAGGGCGTAGTTACGGACTTGATAATATTCGGGCATTTCCATCATTCTAGATCGATCGCGGGGACGGCTGAAGGGGATGGTTAATACTTCACCGATGTTGGCGGCGGGGCCATTGGTCATCATCACAAGTTTATCGGCGAGGAATAGGGCTTCGTCGATGTCGTGGGTGATCATGAGGACGGTGCAGCGATTTTGATTCCAGATTTTGAGTAGTTCTTCTTGCAATTCTTCTTTGGTGATCGCATCGAGTGCGCCGAAGGGTTCGTCGAGGATCAGGACTTCGGGACGGATCGATAAGGCGCGAGCAATAGCGACTCGCTGTTTCATCCCACCTGAAATTTGACCTGGTAGTTTATCTGCGGCTTCGGTGAGTCCGACCATTGCTAGGTGAGATCGCACGATGTCTTCTTTCTCGTTTTTTGCCATGTCAGGGTTGACTGAGTTGACGGCGAGGTAGATATTTTCGTAGGCGGTGAGCCAGGGAAGGAGAGCGTAGCCTTGGAATACTACCATTCGATCGGGGCCTGGTTTACCGATCGGTTTGCCATTGAGTCGCACTTCGCCGGAGGATGGTTGGGAGAAGCCGCTGACCATATTGAGGAGGGTACTTTTGCCGCAGCCAGAGTGACCAATGATGCAGATGAATTCGCCTTGTTGGACTTTGAGATTAATGTTGTCGAGGACGACGTATTCACCAGTGGGGGTGGGGTAAACTTTTGATGCTCGATCGAGGACGAGGAAGTCTGTGGCTGGCATGGGTTTTAGGTAATTGTGTTTTGCTAAGGTTGCTGGTGGGGTAGAACCCGGATCTGGGGGAGGCTTCCCCCAGACCCCCCGTTGAAAGGCGGAGTGCCGCCTCTCAAACTCTCCTGCACAAGGGTCGATCTGTGAGATTCGTGACGCGCTTCGCATTAGTGCGTCCAGTCATCGATCTGTAGGTGGCAAATTTGTAAATACGTGAGTAAATATGCAGTGTGGGCACTGCCCACCATCTAGGGTTCAGCGATTATGCACGGGTTTGTAAGTTGAGTTCTACATTCGTTTAACTCTTACCAGATAAATCGATTTCTGCCATGTAGATGTCGTGTTTGATGGGGAAGTGCTTGAGGTAGGCGATCGGATCGTCGGCGGTGAATTTGATGCCGTCGAAGAGTTCGATGCCTCGGCGACTGTAACTGGTGGTGTCTGATAGTCCCAATTCGCGGGCGGCGGTGCTGAATACGGCTACTTTGGCTACTCGTTCGAGGATTTCTACCCAGTTGCGGGGGAATGGTACGTCTCCCCAGCGAGCCATTTGAGTGAGGAGCCAGAGGTGCTCGGTACGGCTGGGGCGGTTCGCACCTTCCTCGAAAAAGAGCGGATGGGAGATATCGCGCTGACTTTTGGTCACACCGCAAGCGATCTGTTGGGAGTCGCTGAGGTAGATGTAGTCGTGATCCATCGCCAGATATTCGGGTTGGGCGAGAATTTCACGCACTTCGTCTTGATTGGCTGGATCGGCGCAGAACTGACAGGCTTCGAGTAAGGCTTTGACTAGCGCAATGTGGGTATTGGGATAGGCTAATGCCCAATCTTCCCGCACTCCTAGTACTTTGCCAGGGTGTCCATTCCAAATATCCAAGTCGGTAGCGATTTCATAACCGATCTCGTCGATCGCGGCGCGAGTTGCCCAGGGTTCGCCGATCGAATAACCATCGATACTCCCCTTCTTTAATCCGGCAATCATCTGGGCTGGGGGTAAGGTCAGAATTTCTACATCCTTTTGGGGGTCGATGCCTTCGGATGCCAACCAGTAGCGGAGCAAGAGGTTGTGGCTAGAGGCGGGATGAACTACGCCGAAGATATGTTTGCGATCGCGAGAACCTAACAAGAAGCGTTTGAGGTCGGCAAGGGTGCGAATTCCTTGGTCGGCAAAGCGTTTATCGATCGTAATCGCATTCCCATTCCGACTGATCGTCAGAGCAGTGACGACGGGAATCGGTTTATCATTCATTCCCCCAACTGTCATCCAAATCGGCATCCCTGATGGCATCAGGGCGGCATCTAGATATTTGTCGGCGATGCCGTCTTGGACACCGCGCCAGCTTGATTCGCGGACGAGGTTGACTTCATCTAAGCCATGATGGGCAAAGAAGCCTTTCTCTTTGGCGATCGCGATTGGGGCGCAGGCGGTTAGGGGAACAAAGCCGATATCTAGATTGACTTTCTCTAACCCGTGACGGGCGACGACGGTTTGCTTGCGACCACGAATTTTTTTGATCTGCTTCTGCTGGTTGAGGAAGTAGATAATCTCACTACGATAGCTGTAATAGTGGGGATGATTGACAGCTTCCATCCGTTTGCGCGGTCTGTCGATATCTACGGTCATAATTTGACCGATTTTGGATTCTGGCCCATTGGTGAGCATGACGACTCGATCGGACAATAATAGGGCTTCATCCACATCGTGAGTGACCATAATCGCTGTCACCTGATTTTCGTCACAGATTTTCATTAACTGCTCTTGCAATCCCCCCCGTGTCAGGGCATCAAGTGCGCCAAAGGGTTCGTCTAAGAGTAATAATTTTGGCTTGGTAGCCAGGGCACGAGCGATCGCTACCCGTTGTCTCATTCCACCAGAAAGCTGATCGGGATTTTTATCAGCAGCAGCACGTAAACCTACCATATCGATATGCTCTTCGACAATTGCCGATCGTTCGGCGGCAGGTAAACCACTCATGACGTTATTTACCGCCAGGGCGATATTTTGACGAACTGTGAGCCAAGGCAGAAGCGAGTAGTTTTGGAATACTACCATGCGATCGGGACCAGGGCGCAGAATCTCTTCGCCTTGCAGCATCACTAGTCCTTCGGTGGGCAAATCTAAGCCCGCCACCATATTTAGCAGCGTGGATTTACCGCAACCAGAGTGACCAATCAGAGAGATGAATTCACCTTTTTTAATGCTGAGATCGATGCCTTTGAGCGCGATATATTCTTCCCCGTTGGGGAGGGGGAAGGTTTTTTCGAGGTTGTCTACAGTTAGAAAGGTCATGATTTTTATATAGGGGTTAATAAGAATTAAACTCCCCTCCGAGGAGAGCAGCACATTTATAGTGCGGGTGGGTAGATTTTGACTCGCTCCGACGAGGGGAATTTAACCCTTACTGTGGTTTGCTGTATGGAAGAATTTTGCCTTGAAGCCAAACCATAAATACATCTAATCCCCAACCGACTAAACCGATGTAGACTAGGGCGACAATAATCTCACTTACCAGACCGTTTTGATAAGAGTTCCAGATAAAGAAACCAATCCCTGTTACCCCTGTCATCACAATTTCAGCGGCGATAATTGCCAACCAAGCAAGCCCGATCGCAATCCGTAAGCCTGTGAAAATGTACGGTAAGGCCGACGGAAACAGAATTTTGAAAAAATACTCCTGACGCGATAGCTGTAGCACCTGAGCGACGTTGTTATAGTCTTGGGGAATTTGGCGCACGCCGACGGCGGTATTGATCAGGATCGGCCATACTGCGGTAATGAAGATCACAAATAGGGCAGCGGGTTGGCTCTGTTGTAAAGCTGCGAGCGCGATCGGTACCCAAGCCAAAGGTGGTACTGTCCGTAAAATATTAAAAACCGGATCCAAACCTTTCCGAACGCGCTGATTTAAGCCAATGATGATGCCTAAACTAATCCCCACAACTGCGGCGATACTGTAGCCGATCGCCACCCGTTGTAAACTAGCCCACACCTGCAATCCTAGCCCCACATCCGTACCACCACGATTGAAGAAGGGATATAAAATTAAATCCTTTGCTTCGGTTACTACTTTAGTTGGCCCTGGTAACCTGTTACCACCAATCGCCGATAAGATTTCCCAAATTACCAGTAGGATAATAACCGCCACTACCGGAGTCAAAATATCATCGAGCAAAGCTTTTTGTTTCTTGCTGAGTTTGAAGCCCGGTCTAGTTGGCTTGCTGATGCTCGATCGTCTATTCACATTTGCCATAAATTTTAATTCCTAAATTATTGATTAATTTCCGATTGTTCCCCACCCCTGGAGATAAGGGGGTGGGGAGAGTTTCGGGGGCTTAAGCCTTTTTAATCTTCAAACTATCCAAATAAGCCTGCGGATTGTCTGGATTAAATTCGATCCCGTCGAAGAACTTTTCTATCCCCCGCGAAGTACTCGTCGGAATATCCGCCGCAGGGATACCTAACGATTGAGCCGCCTTTTTCCACAGATCCTCGCGATTGACTCCATCGATTAGTGTCTTCGCATTAGCTAGCGTCTCTTTGGGTAAGAAGCCCCAGCGCACGCTCTCAGTCAGGAACCATAAATCGTGGCTCTTGTAGGGATAAGAAACACTTCCTCGCG
>JANPJH010000090.1:0-44510 GCA_031425415.1 Chamaesiphon sp. VAR_61_metabat_425
ACTGTGGCAGTCACCAAGTTTTTAACTGACTGGCTGGTGCATCATATTAAGGGAGAAGATCGGAAATTGACAGAATTTTTACACGCACAGATCGATCGAGTTTGAAAAATTGGAATCTTCGTGCGTTCACGCCGAGGAGGATCTGTGCGGTTCGTTTAGCTTTAACGATGGAAAAATTGAGTTTAGAAGTGAGACAGAACTCGAAAACTTTGTATTTATTCACTTGAATCTCAAGTGAACTCTTTTCTCCAAAGTAGTAGGAGAGGCAATTTATCTTTTTTATTCATCTCCTCCCAGTATCTCATCTCACTCATTCTCGATCGATAGTTCCCTCTAACGATGTCTGTAATTCCTGTGTCAAGTCAATTACCGCTTGTTTAGCCTCAGAGCGACCGCTCTTGTAGCGATCCCAATAGTCGGAAATCGGAATTGGGCTGGCAATGGTCATCTGTACGCGTCGTTTGCCCAGGAGTGGACGTTTGCCTGGATTTTCACCTTTAATGCGAGCGACTAGATCCCATAATAGGAGTGTAACTTCGGCAAACCGATCGATTGTCGGCTTGTCTTTGACGTAGGAACCAGTTACTTCAACAAAGCTTTCCACAATCCGCATGTGCCACATTCTTAGGTCAGCTTCAGTAGCGATTCGATCGGCTAATTTATGCCCAATAGTCGATAAATTATGTGGAGCTTTCAATTCGTCCCGATAGATCCAATTCCAGCCAGCTTGCTCGATCCGCCGACATCGATTGACTTTAGTGCCTTTGGGCTGGAGATTAAAATAGCTTTCGGAAACGGCTAGGGCAAAATCTAATAGTTGTTGGAGTCTTTGGGCAATTTCTGTGCGTGTAATGGATTCAGATAATGGGGGTCGGTTGGCAATTTCATAATGATAAAACTGAGCATAAAAATTCTCCATTTGATAGAGCAAATACTGACTCAATTTATAAAATCTATCATAGATTAACTTTCGCATTGGTCGCTTGTCGCTTTGGCTAATTGCCACCAATGAGTCATGTCGATCGACTGTTAAACCACATTCTCGTTCTAACTGGTGTAACAATTTTTCCAGATTTGCCCACGGCTCATCAATATAGTAGTATTGAATCCCGATCGGCACAATCAGGACATCTTCATTTCTCCCCGCTTTAACTAAATCCTCCATCCCCCAAAATCCAATCTGGGCGGCTCCTGATTCGAGCGGACTAACTATCTCACTATGTCCATTAGTCGCACCCTCTGGAGCCAAGGCTAGGGGCATCTGACCGTTGACTAGTACATCTCGTGCTGACTTTAATGCTACGCGATCGGCTTTACCTCGATGAATGGGAATACCGCCGAGCCGAGGATATAACCAACTGACAAACTCACCTGCCCACAGGGGAATGCCTCGATCGTAGAGGAAGTGCGCGAACACAGGTGATTTCAGCGAAATCCGATGATCTCTAGCCGCCACAGGTAAAATCTTGGTGAGTAAATAGCCCAAACAAAATGGGTCATCCCCACTCGGATGTCTAAAAGCCAAAATCAGCCGCAATCTACCCATCTGGGACTGTTTATAGACTTCCACTAACCGATCGATATGGATCGCCTGAATTTGGCTAATTTGCAGCTTACTTTTCAACCAATAGGGTAGTATGCCAACAACTAGCCGTAGCACCCATAACTGGAGATTGGGTGGTAAAAATTCTAGCGTTGCTGTGGCTTTGGTGATTTGGCGCATGATGAAAACACTCTCCGATTCAGTAGAGCCTATCTCGAATAGTAAAATTAATCACCGTCTAAATGACTGATTTAATTGATATTTGGTATAAATATTTAGTAGTCATTAGCTAGAAAATAATCCTACCTTTCTGGCAAAACCCGATCGAACCAGTTCCGACCAGCCTCGCACCGATTGGCTCAAACTTCGGCTAGATCTGGATTAGCGGCAAGCTGAGTTGATAGCCACAACTATCTTGGGTAAGTTGAATCGTTCCACCATGCATTGCGGCTAGAGTCTGACTCAGCGACAAACCCAAACTAATCCTTAAATCCTGACCGATCTCGGTTTGCAGGGAGGGCGAAGCCTTGGGAGCTTTTAGATCTTGTAATTCTTCTTGCGTTTGACGTTGCTCGATCGTGATGGCTGACCTCAAGGGTAAACTATTAGCACTTAGCGGTGGCTGTGCATCATCATTGGGCGGGAATGCTACGAGCACGGCTCGATCGTCACTAGTCGTAATTTGGATCTGTAATCGATCGGTCAATTTAGACAATTGGATGGCAATTTGATGATGGCTAGCACTTGCTTGAATTAGGCTCAAGCTTAGATAGTAAATAATTTGTCTGACTTTTGCTAAATCTAATACCCAGAGTCGATCTTGGCGCAAGCTAGAGATGGAATTACTGTTTGTGAAATCGAGAGTAATGCGTTGATGGTTTTGCCGTGCTAGTGGCTCTAAACGCTGAAATGCTAATTGACAAAGGAGTTCTAGATCTACTGATTTGAGCGTCAATTGGTTTTGGTGAAGATCGAATGCACTTAACTCGGCAATTTCATCGACAATCTTGACCAACTGGAGACCGCTATCATGAATAATTTTTAAGTAGTTTGTTTGTTTGGCACTCAAGCCCCCATAAATTTCTTGTTGCAGCACACGAGTCATGCCTAATACTGAGGTTAGGGGTGTGCGTAGCTCTTGAGATAGATGAGTTAATAATTTAAGTTGAATTTCTCCTGTTACTTGGGGACAAACTAGCTGACGACCGCCAATCTTCGACATCGATCGAATTCCGGTGGGGAGATATGTTGACAACCCTATTGGTGGCACTACTGGTAAACTTTTAGTTGGGAAAGAAGTACCTCGTGTCATGACAGTTTGACTATACTCAGCAGCAAGCCGAATTTCCTGATGTCGTAAATCCTCCATGAAGCGATTTAGTTGTGCTTGACTGAGATACGAACGCTCGAATTCGCTTGCGACTAGGCGACTCACCAATTGCAGCAGATCGAGATCTCGATCGCTAAATTGGCGGGGTACAAAATCTAAAATCGAGATCGCTCCCAGCCTGTCACCTGCTGCGGTGATTATCGGTAAACCCAAATATGCCTGAATCCCCTGCTCCTGACACAAAACTGAAGTAGTGAGGTGGGGATGTTCGGGACAGTTGGTAACGGCAAATCCCCTGTTGCACTTGATCGCTCGATCGTGACAATATTCTAGACCAGCTAATTTATCTTGTAAATTATCCGTCTCAGACAACCGAGCAAACTTCTCGATGCCAGCGATCGAGTTAATGTGATACCCTGATTCAGCGATCGTTGAAATAATTGCGACAGGTACATCGAGCAGGCGGATCGCCTGAGCGGTTGCTTCTGTAAATATGGAAATTGTGCTCGATCTTTGATACAGCTTTTGCGCGGGTATACTTTGGCGATGCAGAGGATTAGCTTCTACCTTGTCTCCATCGGCACCCTCGGCGTTGTCATCGCCTCTGAGCTGGGGATATTCCAGCGGGTCGATCCTCAATTTGGTCGCGATTGGATGGGATTGCGGCGATTGAGTTTCGATGTAGGGAGAGAGCGTAGTATCTAGATCGATATTTGAATTGAGCATGGGTCAGTTAATCAGGGTGGGATAGCTAAATTTTTGGGTAGTACATCCAGACAAGTCTAAATTTACAATTCCCACTAGATCGAGCTAGAGTAACATCCTTTCCCCTTCCCCATTTTCCCACTCATTCCCACGCCGGATGCGACAACAACGACGACATCACCCGGACACCTCTCAATTGGTTAGACAAAGGTAAATGCCCCCGGGGAGCCGCCAAACTCCAAGTAAATGACCCTGGATAGCGCGTCCAGTTATTACCGCTTTTCCAGCCGATTTTGACCCAGAGTTTATCCCAATTTTTCCCTGTTCCCACCCAGAGTTCGCGTTGAATCGAGAACCCAAATTTACCTTGGGAATGGGCGATCCACAGCGCATCGATCGTCTGTAGATCCACTTGTGGCAACTGTTCGACCTCGGTAAAATAAATCCACTTGCGCTGAATTGCTCCGGTACCAGCTAGTTCGCACAACTTTTCAGTTGTCAGTTTATCTGCGGCTTGGAATTCCTGTTCGGCGAGTAGTTTTTGGAGCGGAGCATAATCAATATTGGTACTCGATCTCAATGGAACAATGCCTGTAGGTAACTCGCGATCGAGATAAGCTCTGGCAATTGGCAACTCACTTTGGTACAAGGCTTGATAAACTGCCCCTGTCAAAACTGTTGGTTCGGCTCCCCCTCGCTCGTCGAGCCATTCAATCAAAATTTCGATGCCCGGTATGCCAGCAGCAACGATCTCCGGGAGCATCTGCAACTGATTTTTGACATTACTAGTTGTGAACTTATCCTTCAACTCTGGCGTTAGGGGCGGAATCGATGGTGATGTAGTGATGGAATCAGGCATGGGTGAAGATCGGCTGTGCATTGGGCTAGTACCGATCGACATTTTACAAAATTACTGGGCTTGGAGCTACCCCTGTCTTACCAAATATGTCTTTATATAAAGGAATATTTCAATTCTGACTGACTAGACAAGGTTTGGGGCGACCTTCATCAGAGTCCGTGCTAACATCCATCAGTGTAAGCACAAGTCATGAAGAGAGTATAGCTGTGGTACTACGGGTTGCTGTTGTCGGTTCTGGGCCAGCGGGTTCTTCCGCCGCTGAAGTATTAGCAAAAGCTGGAATTGAAACTTATTTATTTGAACGCAAATTAGATAACGCCAAGCCTTGTGGTGGAGCGATTCCTCTATGCATGGTGAGTGAATTTGACTTACCCCCAGAGATTATCGATCGCCAAGTGCGGCAGATGAAGATGATTTCACCTTCTAATATTGAAGTTGATATCGGTCAAACTCTCAAAGATGGTGAGTATATTGGCATGTGTCGGCGGGAAGTCTTGGACGGATTTTTACGCGATCGAGCTGAGAAACTAGGTGCCAAACTGATTAATGGTACCGTTCACAAGCTAGAAATGCCTGGGCTAAATACTACCGACCCTTATGTGCTGCACTACGCAGATCACTCCAGTGGTAGCATCGAAGGCGAAGCTAAAACCCTGAAAGTAGATCTAGTCATCGGTGCAGATGGTGCCAATTCTCGTGTCGCCAAAGCGATGGATGCCGGGGATTATAATTACGCGATCGCTTTCCAAGAGCGGATCAAACTGCCCGAAGATAAAATGGCTTATTACCACACTCTCGCCGAGATGTATGTTGGTGATGATGTCTCGACCGATTTCTATGCTTGGGTCTTCCCCAAATACGACCACGTAGCGGTCGGTACGGGCACGATGAAGGTCCACAAAGCCACAATTAAAGATTTGCAAGCCGGAATCCGCAAACGTGCCGCCAAGAAGCTCGAAGGTGGAAAGATTATTAAAGTTGAAGCTCACCCCATCCCCGAACATCCTCGCCCTCGGCGGGTAGTCGGACGTTGCGCGCTAGTCGGTGATGCGGCGGGTTATGTCACCAAGTCTTCGGGTGAAGGTATTTATTTTGCAGCTAAATCGGGGCGGATGTGTGCGGAAACCATTGTCGAACGTTCGGAACAAGGTGCGAAAATCCCCACAGAAGCCGATTTGAAGGTGTATATCAAGAATTGGGATAAAGCTTATGGCTTAACCTACACCGTACTGGATATTCTTCAACGGGTATTCTATCGTTCCGATGCGACTCGCGAAGCTTTCGTCGAAATGTGCAGCGATATCGATGTCCAAAAGTTGACATTTGATAGCTATCTCTACAAAACCGTAGTTCCAGCGAATCCTTTCACTCAAATGAAGATTACCGCAAAAACGATCGGTAGTCTCTTGCGGGGTAATGCACTAGCTCCCTAGTTAAGGTAAGTTTCTCCTGTTCGGAGAGGCTTTGCCAACGAGTTAAGAATAGCCTAGAGACTAAAGTCTCTGCTTATGATGCAAAGTCCGCGTAGGCGGACTAAATTCTCTAGTCCGCGTAGCGACGCATCGAACGGGAGGGAACCTCCCGTTTGTGTGCGGCAAGACAGGCGGACTTCGGAACACTAGCAACGATTTCAATCGATTGCAGTGCTATTTCTACAAATTTAACTCACACATAAAACTTAGGCAGGTACTAGTACCTGCCTGTTTGATTTTGGGCTAGATATCTAGCGGAACGAGACTTGCAGCGTACTTTCAAAGAATTGGTCTAGTGGCATCCCTGCGGCTTCAGTCATCGCCGCAAGTACACTGGTTTTGGCAAAAGAGCAGTATAACCCTGCTTCCAAAAACCACGGATTTCCATCAGGATCGATCCGAAAATCAAATAGACTGTAATGGCGACAGCCTAAAGCTAAATGACATTTTCTCGCCATGTCCCACACGCGCTCAGTAATCGGATCGCTGCTGTCAATTACCCATGATTTAGTGCTATCCTTGGCGGCAAAGTCCAAGTCACCAGCATCATTTTGTTTGAGCTTGTCGGCATAACGCCGAATCGGTCGAGTATTGGCATCGAGCGCGTACTCTTCCAGGGGTAGACAGATTAATTTATCAGCTTGGACGATAATGCCACAACGAACTTCCCGACCCAGTGGGATAAATGTTTCGATTAGCACCTCATCTGAATGCGTGAATGCTGTTTGTAAGGCTAGGTCATAGTCAGCGATATCTTTTACCAACGTTACTCCGATCGAATTATCGCCGTTCATCGGTTTTACTACAACTGGCAACTCGATCGCCGCAGGCAGACCAACATCGCCAGTCCGCAAAACTTCGCCCGCAGGTACCGCTACCCCAGCAGCAGCAACGATCGCTTTAGTTTTAGCTTTATCCGCAACTAGAGCCATTAGCTCGGCAGTATTCCCCAAATATGGAATTTGGAGCAGGTCGAAGAGGGCGCGATATTGGGTCATCCCTGGCACACAAAACATCTGGGGTACCATCACATCGATCTGAAGATTTGCTAATACCTGCAATGCTTCAGCTAGGGATAGGGGATTGGCTGCCGCTATTGCCGCCCGACTCAATGATGCCGGAAACCGCCACAATCGATCGGGTGTAATGTAGGCAATATGGAACTCATATTGGTCTGGGTTAGCAATATTTTCTAGGCAATCTTGGGCATATAACCGCGATAAATCGACGTAGAAATCACTAACTGCCGATCCGATTAAATGCAGTATTCTTAACTTGGGCATAAATAAATCTCAACCGCTTGACGGGCTTTAATTTGCAATTAGACTTCCTACATTCAAAGGGTGGAGGAACCCGACGAACGGGAGCCGCTAAATCCCCCTTAAAAAGGGGGAATTTGACTCTTTCTCCCCCTTTTCAAGGCAGGGCTGATCTATCGGATAGAGAAAAATCCAAAATCCATCTGTAGGTTGGGTTGAACGAATGTGAAACCCAACATCCGCACAATCGATTGTTGAGTGTGTTGGGTTTCGAGGCTCAACCCAACCTACGAATTTTTTCCTTTCTTCAATAGATCAGCCCTGCCTTTTTAAGGGGGTCGGGGGGATTTACAGCCTACGATCGTAGCAAGTAAAACTTTTCAAACAGCCTCTCGTTGATGTTACTAGAAAATAATGATCTAATCTCCACCTACTTCTACTAATTTGCCGATATTAAAATCGATCCGAATCCATTCTTTCGGGTTGCGTAAATTTCCAAATAGTAACAATGGAATGTGCCAGTGATGCACCATCAGAAATGGAAGTGGGTCATCCCAGTCAAAGATGGCATCCTTCCCTGTGGCAATAATTTTCAACCGTTGCCAGGTTAATTGTGGCGAGTATAAATGTGTAATTAACCACCAAATTTCATGATAGATCCAATAAGTTGGACGGCTGAATGCTAATGGCTGAACAGTTTGGGGCATTGCTTCTGGTTGTAAGTAAGCCTGTGCCACATCGGGGTGATTATAAAACATCGTGATGGCAGAATGGGTACGCGGATTGCATTCGATCGCGTAAATTTGGCCGTCATCATCTGCCTGCATAAAGTCGAGCGAAACCTGTCCGGTAAGTTTTAAACTACCAGCAAAAGTCCGAATCCAGGCTTCGATATCAGGTCTGTCGATCTGTTCGTAATTTACCTGAAATGCTGATGATTCGCAGCAACAGTGTAACTGAAGATGTCCATTCCGCACTGTGCTATGAGTACAATATTCTTGCCCTGGAATAAACTCCTGCATCACCCAAGGTTTACTTTCAGAAATTGGCAAAGAGTTGACAAAAGCCGCAGTCTCTTCTGGTGTCTGACATGGTAACTTGGTCAGGTTTAGCCGTCGCACCGAATCATAGGGAATACTTTTGATGATGTATTGCCGTTGCTCGTGCGAAAAGTCAAAATCGATCACTTGCTGAGGATGAGTAATTTTGAACGACTTGGGCACCCGTAACCCCAAGGCGAGAGCATCAGTCGCAAATTCATATTTATCATCCAACCGTTGCAGCATCTGGAGATCGACGTGCATCACCGGACAGTAGGGTGAAAGAACTGTTTTCACCTCGGCATCATAATAGCTAGCCACTGGACTACAGACAGGCACGTAGACATCGACACCCTCCTGTTTGACGATCGCGAGTAACGCTTGGGAGTATTCCGGCGTTTGGGGATTGGGAACTGTATAAAACCGATCGACCGCCCAGGAATAGCGATGCCCAGTCAACCAATATTTATCAGTCTCCACCAAAATTACTCGATGTCCCGCCTGGTAAAACGATCGAGCTAGTTGCAACGCCTTGGTCATTTTGCCACCACTAATCAAGATTGTCTGGGGATTAGCCGCTAAAGATCTCGACTGAAATGCTTTCAAAGCAAGGTTTCTGAGGATTGCGATCGCCGTTAAAGCCAGATTTAGCGGCATGACTAACAGCAATAGCAGGAGGGTGGCTAGGGTCTTAACTCTAGTCTGTAACTGGCGATCGATCATAGTATTTGCTCGATCGGTTGGCATTACTGCAACTGGAACTGTTTTTGTCATAATCTTTGAAGTGTTGCAGTAAAATCAGTTACACCCGTCGAATCAAGGTAATTCCATCCCGTAACGGAATTAACACTTGTTCCACCCGCACATCCTCAGCTACCGCCCGATTGAACTCAGCGATCGCTACTCCATTTGGCGTAGCCACACCCGACAGATACGGCTGACCCTGCATCAGCGTATTGTCTGCACAGATCGACCCATGAGTCGCCAGTAATCCATTTGTCAGCAACAGATCTAGGTACTCCAGATAGCCACCTTTATCCGCATCGATAAACACTAGATCGAAGACCTCTCCAGCCGCCGCTAACTGCCGGAGTGTTTCGATCGCTGGTGCCACCTTCACGACAATTTTGTGACCGGATGCCGACTCATTAAAGCACTTCTGAGCAAACTCAGCCGCATAAGCATCTACCTCACAAGCCACCACTTGCCCATCGGCTGGCAAAGCCTCCGCCATTGCCAACGCTGAGTAACCAGTAAACATCCCAATCTCTAGCACCCGCCGCGCCTGAGTCAAATGGATCAAAAACTTGAGCAACTGACCCTCCACATGACCAGAAACCATCTCTTGTTCCAGTGGTTTCACAGTTTCGCCATCGGAAAATCGCCGCTCCCAATCCTCTGATTGAGTCCGCGCCACCAATGCCGCCAAGGCTGGTGACTCTGGCGTAGTACAGCGATCGAGATAGGGATCGAGACCATTTGCTAACTCGTAGGCTTGCTGAAGTTCAGCTTGGAAAGCCGGATCGATCTGTTGGATTTGCTCGACTTGGCGCACGAGACGTTCGAGTTTGGCCGCTAAAATGCCGACTGGGGTTACTGGTCTCATCGCTACACTCCCGCCGCAGAGGGAGTTTTGTCCAAGACAACGTACATATCAATGCCGTCACCCTGGCGGGGATAGCCTTGACAAACTGCATGATGTACTTCTAAAACTGCATCTAACTCAGCCCGTGTCAGATCGTTCATAAACATGCACTCACCGATCGGGCAAGGTGCGGCTGCTCGTTGCAAGCCATCACGGGTACGAGCGATCGAGGTAGTCGCTTTCCAGAGTAGTTCGGGTGTGAGGTAGGGGCTATCAATTGCCAGTCCCAAGCGACTCATCAATCCTAAAATCCGATCGCGGTCAGGAATTGAAATATAACCACGTTGTTGAGCAATTGTCGCCGAGAACGCCATATCGATCGCCACACTGTGACCGTGGAACATCGGAATCTCCGGAGTTAGCTCCAGGGTGGGACTCCATGTGTGACCATAAGCAATCACCCGATCCAAATCTAGCTCGTGCAAGTTGGGTACTTCCAACGTCAACATCGATTGAATCGCATTGTAAGTCAAGCGGTGAGCAACTGCTTGTAGCTCGGCAGTGCCATTTAGATAACCAAAATGGCTATCTAGAAGTGCTTCGCCATAATTTTCCAACAGTTCAAAAATTTCGATATTGCCGACTACCGCAATCTTGATCAACTCAGCCATCCCATTCCGAACTTGATCGGTGGGTAAAGTCTTCAGGAACGAGAAGTCCAGAATTACCTTTTGTGAAGCGTGGTAAGCACCGAGGCGATTTTTCAACTTGCCGTGATTGACAGCAACTTTGATCGCTACACTCGCATCAATTAGGCCGATTAAGCTAGTCGGTACCCGAATATAATTAGTCTTCCGGCGATAGGCAGAACAGGCAAAGCCAGCTACATCAGTCGTCAATCCACCCCCAACTACCAGGACAGGTTCCTTCCGTACCAGTCCAAAATCCACAAAGGCATCGATGATGGTTTCAAAAGTTGCCAGTGTTTTGTCTGGCTCCTTAATCGAGACGGGAAATACTGTGAGATCGATGTCGTAGTGATTGAAGTAGTCCTGGATGCGATCGCCGTACAGTCCAAATACATTGCGATCGACAATCATCAAACACCGACCAAACTGGCGGTAGCTATCCGCGATCTCTGAATTCTCGATCTCAAAGGCACCCGTTACATAGAGCAAGCTAAAGTCAATTTTTTCGTATCCCTCAACATGGAAGGCACGATCGGTAGCTGTAAAAGTTGCGTTAATGCCGCCCATAAGATTTCCTTATTGTTGTGCCTTACATAACTTAACGAATTTCTCATATTTATTCAATAAATTTTATTACATTTGGTGAAAGTAGATGGTCGGCATCAGCTACTCAGGCTTACCCTAAAAGGGCTGAAAACATAGTAGAATCACGGATCAACCATAATACTTAAATAATGTGCCGCCTGCTTGCCTACAAGGGAATACCCCAGTCACTCGATCGATTAATCGCCAAACCAGAGCATTCATTAATCGTTCAAGGTTATCAACCCCGTGAAATGACCGCCGGGGTGATTAATGCAGATGGGTTTGGGATTGGGTGGTATCATGCCGATCGAGATACCGATCCGTTTATCTACAAACATACACTACCGATCTGGAACGATGTAAATTTGCCCTCTTTGAGTCGCTATGTGGAAACTGGTTGCACGTTAGCCTATGTTCGCAGTGCAACGGAAAAGCAATCTGTCAGTTTGAGTAATTGTCAGCCGTTTCGGGATGGTAAATTATTATTTATTCACAACGGGTTTATTGATAACTTCCGGAGTGGCTTATATAAACAAATTCGGGACAGGCTCCACTTACACATCTATCAGTCGATCGACGGTACCACCGATTCGGAACATATCTTCGCGCTCTTTGCCAGCGAACTGCACACCCATCCCGAACTCCCGTTAGAAATTGTCCTCCAGCGCACTTTACAAATTCTCAGCGAGTTAGCCGAAGTCGCTCAGACGACGATCTCTGCCAATATTGTGATTAGTGATGGCGATCGATTGATTGCCTCTAGGTTTGCCCACGGAACAACAGTACCCTCGCTCTACTGGATTCGCGATAGTCCAGATTATCCCCAAGGGGTACTGATTGCTTCCGAACCGATGTTTAGTGGTGATTGGCAGATTTGTCCGACCCAAAGTATCATTACGGTAGAATCAAATCTAGAGATTTACACTCGGTCGATCGCGAATATGGTCTAGCCAGATGTTTGAAAGGATGCAGACTATAAAATATACAGTACTTTTGGAATTTTGTTTTAGGGTCTATTTATTGAAAAATATATTCGATCATTCTCTTTTTTCTACTACAATAGTGAGATGAGCAACCATCGCCCCAATTGAGCCAACCGCAGCCATCACTGGGAATAGAGCCGCGCTGATGACACCGCCAACCACCCCAACAGTTAAGGGGATTTCAATCAATGTTCGTCCTTCTTCATTTTTGAGAATAATTCGCCGAATATTACCTTGGTGAATTAGTTCCTTAATTTTGGCTCCGAGGGCATCACCATTAATACTAAATTCTTCCACTCCAATCTTTTCTTTTTTTTCTTCTGTTTGCAGTTCATGCGCTGTCGTTACTAACTCGGATTGAATCTTTTCGATATTTTCTTGAAAATCATCATTTTGCGCGTTCATGCCATCAATCTCCATCGCTGGTTATATCTATAGACTAGACGACAATGTTGAGGAAGTTGTGAGGTTATTCTAGAGATTTTGAGTGGTGGATGTCGATCGTTGGGTTACGGAAACTAGGGAAATTGCGTTTTTCAAAGCTGCCGATGAGATCTACTGTCATACCTTAAATTAGCAACGCCAAATATTGTACGATTAAAGCACTGGGTTTATTTCTGCCGCTCAGTAATAGCTACTTGGATAATTCTACCCAGGCAAAAGTTACTTCCTCCGATGAACTCCCAGCAGCCTGCCGAGCAAGATCAACCCAATCGGGCTGAAAATCTAGATGAGAATTTAGCAATCGCTCGATTTCCAGTGGTGGGAATTGGAGCTTCAGCCGGGGGATTAGAAGCATTTAGACAGTTACTGAGCCATTTGCCAACCGATACCGGGATGGCGTTTGTGCTGATTCAGCACTTAGATCCCAATCACAAAAGTTTGTTGAGAGAGATATTGGCACGAGAAACTACGATGCCCGCGATCGAAGTGCTCGATAATATGGCAGTGGAACCAAATTGCGTATACGTGATTCCGCCCAACACCAAAATGACGATCGAACAGGGGCTACTCAAACTGACCCCTCGCGAGAAAAGTCGGGCAATGATCATGCCTGTAGATACTTTTTTTCTGTCATTAGCAGCCGATCTGGGCACAAAAGCGATCGCTGTCGTCTTATCAGGCGGGGATGGGGATGGTTCGCGGGGACTCGAAGCTGTCAAAGACGCAGGTGGGATTACCTTTGCTCAGTGTGAAGCCACTGCGCAGGTAAGTAGTATGCCCCATACGGCGGTGGCGACTGGAAATGTAGACTTTATTTTGTCACCCCAAGAAATTGCCACAGAACTGGCAAATATTAGCCATCATCCCTATATTGCTAGCCCCACACCTACTCAAGCCGTGGAAGTGCTGGCAGAGGGCGAAAGTGCTATGCCAGCCATCTTTAGGTTGCTACGAACGGCGACAGGGGTAAATTTTAAGCAGTATAAACAGGCTACATTGAATCGACGCATTTTACGGCGGATGGTGCTGTGTAAGCTAGAAAACATCGATGACTATGTCACCTATTTGCGCGAACACTCAGCAGAAGTGCAAGCATTGTATGAGGATATCTTGATTCACGTTACCAGTTTTTTTCGCGATCCGAATGCGTTTAAAGCTCTTAGCACCAAGGTATTTCCGAACATTACCAATCAAGGGGCGGATGTGCCGATTCGGATCTGGGTAGCCGGATGTTCGACCGGCGAAGAAGCGTATTCGCTAGCGATGTGTCTGTTGGAGTATTTGGATAACCAGCCGATTAAGCCGCCGATTCAGATTTATGCGACAGATATTAGCGATCGAGCCATCGACACAGCCAGAGCTGGCTTTTACAAGCACAGTGCAGTTGCCGATGTCTCCCCCGAACGGCTCCAGCGATTCTTTTTACCTGTCGATGGTGGATATCGGATCGGCAAATCGATTCGCGAAATGTGTGTTTTTGCCAGACAAAACATCTGTAGCGATCCGCCGTTTTCTAAGCTAGACCTGATTAGCTGTCGCAATGTGCTGATTTATTTAGGAGCAGCATTACAAAAGAAGATTTTGCCAACCTTCCACTATGGACTCAAACCCACGGGTTTTCTGATGTTGGGTAGCTCTGAGACGACAGGTGACTCTTCAGACTTGTTTACGGCAGTAGATAAAAAACAGAAGATCTATGCGCGAAAATTGGTTCCAGCACGACTGGCATTAGATCTGATTGCTAATCATACCAGCGAAATTGTCCCGCCGACCCCCAGCGACGACCCTGCCTGGAATGACTTTGACTTACAAAAAGAGTCAGATCGGATCGTGTTGGAGCGGTTCGCGCCGGTTGGGGTGGTCATCGATCACGATTTAGAAATTCTCCACTTTCGGGGGCAGACGAGTTTGTATCTCGAACCTGCACCGGGTAGAGCCAGCCACAACTTGCTGAAGATGGCCAAAGATGGCTTGAAGCTGGAGCTACGCGCTGCCATTTACCAAGCCAGACAGCAAAATTTGGCAGTACGCAAGGAAAATTTGCAGATAATCGATGCCGATGAAACCAGACAGGTTAACTTTGAGGTGATTCCGCTCAAAACGCACGGTCTAGAAGAACGCTATTTTTTGATCTTGTTTCAAGCAACTACTACTCCAGCCGCGATGCCTCAATCCACTAGCGAGATGTTGACCGATCGAACCACCCCTGAGCTAGCCAGCTCAGCCAGCGAGCTGGAAATTGCCCGACTCAGCCAGGAGCTAGCCGCTACCAAAGAGTATCTGCGCTCGATTATCGAAGAGCAGGAGGCTACCAATCAAGATCTGCGCGCGGCGAATGAAGAAATCTTGTCTAGTAATGAGGAATTCCAAAGCAGCAACGAGGAACTGGAAACCGCTAAAGAAGAAATCCAGGCAACTAACGAGGAACTCAATACAATTAATGACGAATTGCAGCGACGCAACCACGAAGCAACAGAAGCCAGCAACGATCTGGAAAACATGATTAGCAGTACCAATATCCCTAGTTTGATTCTAGATAGCGATCTGTGCATCCGCAGCTTCACTCCACTCGCCCAAAGCGTTTTACGTCTGATTCCGACGGATCTGGGACGACCGTTGTGGCATATCAACCACGCCCTCACTGTCACCGACTTGGAATCACAGATTCGAGAAGTTATTAACACCCTTAAGAGTACAGAACAGGAAGTTCAAGATCGATCCGGGCATTGGTACGATCTGCGCATCCGTCCCTATCGCACTCTCGACAACAAGATCGATGGGGCGATGGTAATCTTGATCGATATCGACGCGCTCAAACGCAGCATGTAACAGCTCGAACACTCCCGTAACTATGTGCGAGCGATCGTTGAAACTGTGCGCGAACCGTTAATCGTCCTCGACGGCAACCTACGAGTAGCTACGGCCAATCGCTCATTCTATCACACCTTTGAGGCGACAAGCGCGGAGACAGAACAGCAATTAATCTTCGATCTCGGGAATGGACAGTGGAATATCCCCCAATTGCGGCGGTTACTCCTAGAAATTCTCCCCACCGACAGCGAACTTCAAGATTTTGAGGTCGAGCATAACTTCGAGCAAATCGGCAACAAAACGATGCTACTTAATGCTCGGAAGATGACTCAATCCGAAGGTGGTGACAATATCCTTCTGGCGATCGAAGATATCACCGAGCGCAAAATCGCCGAAGCAGCTTTAGTCGAACACAACAACGAGCTGGAGAGTTTCGTACATCAAGTTTCTCACGATCTCAAGGCTCCCTTACGCGCGATTTCTAACTTGTCCCAATGGATTGAAGACGATTTAGAAGGTCAGTTGCCACCAAACAACCAGCAACAGTTTCAGCTCCTCCGCACCCGCGTCAAACGGATGGAGTCGATGATTGACAGCTTGCTACTGTACGCCCGCGCGGGACGACAAGAAGCTCACCCAGAAACCTTCGACCTTGGCGAACTGCTGAATGAGATTATCGACTCCCTCGCGCCACCAGAGAGCTTTATAATCGAGATCCAGCCACCGCTGCCAACGCTTACGACCAAACGCGTATTTTTGAGCCAAGTTTTTGCCAACTTAATTAGCAACGCCATCAAGCACCATACTTCTACAACGGGACATCTGCACATTTCGGCACTCGAACATCCAGACTGTTACGAATTTATCCTCAAAGATGACGGCCCTGGCATTGCCCCCGAACATCATGCCAAAGTCTTTGACATCTTTCAAACTCTTAAAAGTAAGGACAAGAGGGATAGTACGGGAATTGGTTTAGCGATCGTCAAAAAGATTGTTGAAGCGGAGGAAGGCACGATTCGGTTAGAGTCTAGCTTGGGACAGGGCACAACTTTTTATGTGACCTGGCCGAAAAGTCATCCGTAACCTGAGTTTGGAGATCGCTTGTTTGATGATTGGTAGTTCAGCTTCGATTGCGCCCATGCGATTTAATGTCGATCCACCCTGTACGTTGTCCAGACCCTCATTCAACAGATATTACCGATCTGGATGCGATCGAATGGTGGTTAGAGTGTATTTCGAGAGAATTTGATAAGCAGCAGCCGTCGGGTGAAGTTCATCCCAAAACAAGAAGGAATTGGGTTTAGCACAGACAGTTCTCATCGCTCGATTAAAACAAGGCTGAGTGACATTAGTTAAGCCAAACTTAGCAGGAGCAGCAACCACTTTACTGAATAATGCCTGCATATCGATCGCGATAATTGAGATCTGCGGATTCTTTTGAGAGAGAGTTGCCAATGATGCTTTCAACAGCCGATTATGCACTGAGGATAGCTCAGTCAACCGCTTACGTTGGCTGGGGCTCGTCGCACTAGCCGGACTGAGGCCTAAATTGGGGAGATTGGGCACCATCAGTTGCATTGCCCCTGCATCAATCAGCCGTTGGAGCGCAGTTGACAAGTTACCAACTGTCACTGTTGGATTAGATTGCTTGCCACCCAAATAGTCATTAGCCCCCGCCCAGATGACAACCAATCGATCGGTACTAATCTGGGGTGATGTCTGAAAAAAGCGATCGAGTTGAGTGGTTAAGCCTGGTAAAGTCGGATCGAGCGTATTGAGTGTGCCGCTGGTAGCTCCACCAAAAGCGAAGTTAGAACTTGTCTTGGTAACTCCTAATTTAGCCGCGATATTCTCTACCCAGACTGGGCCATTAGAGAAACGTCCGTTGAAGTACAGTGGGTTGGGTGGAAATGTCTGCCCAGTTACCTGAAAAACATTTCCATTATCGACAAGGCTATCGCCAAAAGTAGTTATCCCCTCAATCCGCTGCGCCATTGCCGGGGGTGCCATCCAGCAAGATAATACGGCAATCTCAATGGCAGAGCCGATCAACACGACAATCTCGACCGCCTTGGTGGCGCGCTTCGCGTTCGACTGTTTGAGTCTAGTTAGATCCAGCATATGGGGCGGGGTTAATAGCGATTGTTATTTTGTATACGCTGACAATCAATTTTCAGATCTCTCGACTCTTTTGGCGTTGCCACAGAATACGTGCGAAATCCTGCCACATTACCACGAAAAGCGTATGCTCTCGTCGAATTTTTGAGCTAAAACTGCTCAAGTATCCATCATTAAGTAGCTAGCTAGTTTCCGCGACGGAACTCATGGCGGCTTGCTCGATGCGAACCATATTTACGGGTATATACTTGCGTAAATTCTGCCCCAAACAACATAATTTGGACAGCATAGTAAATCCAAGCCAAAACAGTAACCACAGAGCCAGCAGCCCCATAAGCCGAACCAAAACTACCATTACCTAAATAAAATCCAAGTAATTCCTTGCCGATACTAAATAGGATCGAAGTAAAAAATGCACCGACTAAGACATCTTTCCAGGCAATATTGATATCGGGGAGATACTTGTAAATAAGTGCAAATAATAACGTAAATACCCCCAATGATATACCAATATTAACCAGTCGTAACAAGCTTTCTAACGCTGGAAACAATTGGTTAGTAAATGTGCTCAGGGCTGCCAAACTTGCACTGACTATCAATGAAACCATTAAAATGAAACCGATTGTAATTACCATTGCAAACGAGAAAATCCGCTTGCGAACTACTGCTTTGACTCCCGCTTGTGGGGACGGTTCGACATTCCAAACCGAATTGAGAGAGTCTTGGAGTTGGATGAAAACTCCACAAGCCCCAAATATTAACGCCAGTGTACTAATAATAGATGGCACGATCCCATTCCCAGACTGAGGATTTTGAGTATTCGCCAGAGCCGTCTGGACTACCTCTGCACCCGCCTTGCCCAACAAACCCTGGATTTGGGCAACAACTTCACCCCTCGCAGCTTCTTGCCCAAATACCGCCCCAGCGACAGCCACCGCAATCACTAACAACGGCGCGATCGAAAACAATGTATAGTACGCCAGAGCCGCCGCCATTCGATCGACTTTATCCCGTTGCCACTTATCCACAGTTTCTTTCAATAAGCTCCAGATGGTTCTCCAATTCATATCACTGCTCGACGACGACGGTTTATCATTCATTTCTAGCAGTTCTTGATGGATTTACCCTCTCTCTAGAGGATGAAATATTGACATTAACGATAAATGGCTCGATCGATTCGGCAAAGCCGAGGCTACGCCAACGTGCAGCGGAAAAATTCACCCTCTGATTCAAAGCGTTCGCTATCAAAAAACCAACCCAGCCGCTGTAAAGTGATGCCATTTTTGGTCGAGTTTGATTTCGCCTGTCTTCCATAGGAGCCATACACCATGCCATGTCGATCGCTAAATGTAGCTTTTTCGCCCCCAATAATCGCACCTGGTTCCTGGATAATTTTGCCCCCAAAGGAGTAAGCATCACCATCTACCCGCGCCCCTACTTTAAGTACGATATCTCCGCCAAAAGCGATCGCGGTGTCTAAAACCCTAGCATTTGGTAATACCGTCACACTCCCACCAAAAGCACTAGCGTTCTCAACGGTTTGGTTCTCCGGAACACTCACACTGCCACCAAAGCGAATCAGGTTAGTATTGTTGATATTAATATCAGTCTGTGCCAAGGCATTTCCGGCAAAAATCAAGCACATGGTGGCGATCCAAGCCAGAAGTAATTGCGGCCATCTCATAGATTTTAATCTTGTGAATGACAAGGAAATTGACTAGTCCTCATGATATTGAACAAAGATGAGGAACTTGTGAGGAAGGCTTGCGGAGCTACTAGACTATTCCGGAAATAATTTTTGTTAACCTTTTGGCTGACTTTGGCAATTCGCGACACGAGAGGCTACGCCAACGCATTAAGGCGTTTTGGTGATTTTCCAGGTTTGTCCAGAAATGTCATCACATTTAGCCATCGCCAATTTATTACTATTGCATTTAAGTACTAGCCTCTCCCAAACGAAGGATTTTGCAGATCGCCATCAGCATATTTTTTCGGAAACGATCGAGTCAATAGATAGAGAAGATTTGGATTCTAGAGCTTGAACTGAAAATCAATATATTTAAGCCCGAATTATTTAACTAAACCGGAAAGCTGATTGGGACGGTTTTGCAGGCGATCCATCAAACTAACCTGCGCTAATGCTTCAGTGGCTTGCTCGATTCTTTGGGCACGAGAAACATCGGCATAAATCATCGGCGACATCACATGTTCTACAAAGATCCAGAGCCTTGATTGAATTTCTCGACGATCCGATGAAACTCTATATTTCGATGGTTGAGTTCGAGAAACTGGGGCTTTAATCGAATAGCCCCCACCAGTGGCGGTGCGCGTCGGTCGAGTTTCCCAACCATGAAGGCGCAACAAGACAAAGGCAAGGGCTATTTGGACTACCCTTGGGGGTGCGCTTGCGCGTTCGATGGAATGTTTTCTGCGTGTACAATTGAATCATAGATAGCTTCCTTGCTGGCTGATTAAACGTAATAATTTTATTCAGCCTCATAAATCTTGGTAGCTTTTCTTACTAGTGTCTATTCATACTTTCCAAACATTTTCTTAGGCTGGGTCATTCATCAGCCTGGATCTACTTAATGATTACAATCAAATCTGCACCTTTCGAGTTCGCTCACATCCGTTCGGGAATGCCAAATATCTGCGGTTGGGAAACTGAAATTACCGCTGCCGTAAATCATACCGAACCAGTTTTCTTGGCCCACACTAATCTTCGACTCTCAGATGTGACAGCAGGTTTCGCTTGCGCGTTGCACATGCATCAACCCACCATCCCCGCTGGCGCACAGGGCGAACTCATTGGGCATCTTCAATATATGTCCGAGCACCAAGGGGAAGGTGATAATCATAATGCCGAAGTCTTTGCCTGGTGTTATGCCCGCATGGGTGAATTTATTCCCGATTTAGTTGCCCAAGGTTGCAACCCACGCATTATGTTGGATTATTCTGGCAACCTATTGTGGGGATTGCACCAGATGGGGCGAAATGACATTTTAGACCGCCTCAAACGGATTACCTGCGACACTCTATACCAACCGCATGTCGAGTGGCTGGGGACGATGTGGAGCCATGCCGTGGTGCCTTCTACCCCGATTCCTGATATCAAGCTACAAATTCAGGCCTGGCAACATCACTTTGCCACAATTTTTGGAATTGATGCACTTAAACGGGTGAAGGGTTTTTCACCGCCAGAAATGCACCTCCCTAACCATCCGGATGTTTTGTATGAATATATCAAAGCTTTGAAAGAGTGTGGTTATCGCTGGTTGATGGTACAGGAGCATTCCGTTGAGCGGCTGGATGGAACGAGTCTGCGACAAGATGATAAATATGTGCCCAATCTTTTAGTTGCGCGCAATTCTCAGGGTGAGACGATAAGTATTACGGCATTGATTAAGACCCAAGGCTCGGACACGAAATTGGTCGCACAGATGCAGCCTTACTATGAGGCAAAAAGTCTAGTCAGACAGCAACTTGGCGGGATATCAATTCCCCCCTTAGTGACTCAAATTGCCGATGGTGAAAATGGTGGCGTGATGATGAATGAATTTCCGCGTGATTTTCCCCGCCCTTGGCAAGAAATGCGCGGACAGCGTAATGGTGTTGTTGGCTGCAATGGAACGGAGTATCTAGAACTAATCGCTGCTGCGGGTGTGCAAGAAGTAGATTATCCAGTTTGCCAGGGAGTACAACAGCACAAAATCTGGCAGCAAGTGAATCCAGAGCACACTTCTACCGAAAAAGTAGCAAATGCGATCGAGTTACTAAAATCCACCGACCATCAATTTAGTATGGATGGAGCTTCTTGGACGAGCAATCTCTGTTGGGTCCAAGGCTATGACAATGTACTAGAGCCAATGTATCAACTCAGTGTGTTATTTCATCAAAAATTTGACGCGCTAGTCGCCGCAGATGTCTCTGTAACCAAACGATCGGATTATCAAACAGCATTACTGTACAATTTACTTGTCCAGACTAGTTGCTTTCGGTATTGGGGACAGGGTACTTGGACAGATTACGCTAAAGAATTATATCGGCGCGGATTGGCCGCAGTAAGTGACTAATGTCACAATCGCTCCGATCGCTTGCAACATTGCTATCCCTGGAGTTTGACCATCTAGGGGATCATCCAGAATCACCACTGGTTTAGGCATGGCTGAGTACTGTCACTGGCTGAGGTGACTGTTGCCCGATCTTGGGTAAGTCTAATTCTAGTTTCGGGGTTGGTGGTTGAAGATTTAGACCCCTAGCCGTGAGCCGTTCGGTGACAGCGACTAAATCAGCCTGAAGTTGGCGGTTTTCGCCCTGTAAAGCCATAATTTTGGCTTTAATCGGTGCTAACCGTTCGGCAAATTTTTGGGTATAAACTTTAGGTAATTCGCGAATTACCTGTTCCAACATTTGGCCGCGTTCGCTAAGTTCGCGGATAGTTTGCCGTAGTTGCTGAATTTCTAGATCGCGACGTTGAAGTTGCTCCTGATAGAATCGAACTTGTTGTTCGACTCCTTGCAACTGCTCCCGCAGCAACCTCACTTCCGCTCGATAGTCTCCAGCAACTTCCGGTCTGGGTGCAGAGGCACTATGATCTTTAACCAGTCGAAACAGTTCTTGTGATAACTGTTGGACGAGTTTATCGCGGGTGCTGAGTTCTTCGCGAAACCGGGCAACCTCCGCTTTTAGGGTTGATACATTAGCCGATTGAGTTTGGTTCACAGTGCTGTACCACAATAATTAATCTAAACTTACCAGAATTTTTAGTCTAGTGGCTAGTGGTAGCAATCATTATCATGAGAATTTAACTAGATTAGATATAGTCGGACTTTCGGAGGTGTTATGTTAAAATAGCGAAGTTGTTAAGCCACGCACCGTCTTTGATTAACGTATCAGACATCGATACCCTAGCCCAGGAACTAGCTACGATTCAACAGACTGGCTCCAAGAAAATTGCGCTACTGGGTTCCCGCCACGTGCCGATCACTCACCAACATCTGATCGAGATGATGAGCTATGCGCTAGTCCTATCTGGCAATCGGATCATTACTTCCGGTGCCGCAGGCGCAAATGCTGCGGCAATCCGTGGGGCGATGAGAGCCGATCGAGATATGTTGACAGTCATTTTACCCCAAAGTTTAGCCCGTCAACCCCGCGAGTCTCAAGATCAGTTGCAAAATGTGATGCATCTAGTGGAAAATCCCGGTAATGATGCGCTTTCACTTGGTGAAGCCAGCGCATTGTGCAACCAGGAGATTATTTCTCGCTGCCAGCAGTTGATCTGTTTTGCGTTCCACGATAGTCATACATTGCTCCAAACCTGTCACGAGGCTGAAGAGCAACGTAAGGTTGTGACGCTATTCTACTTCGACTAATTAGCTCATTTTAGCTAGAGTTAGAGTCTAACCTAATCTTCTAGCCGCACAATAACCGTTCTATGACTTTCGCCAATTTTTCTACCTCGACAATTCTACTCGGTTCGATCGCGGCAGCGGCAGCTTTAGTTTATTTTCCTTACCTCATCGTGGCGATTACCCGCTTTCAAGTTGGGTTTGATATCTCAGCACCTCGTGCTGCGTTTGATAAGTTGCCAGATTATGGTAAGCGTGCAAATTGGGCACACCAAAATTCTTGGGAAGCATTTATGCTATACAGTGCAGCAGCACTAATGGCTTATTCAACTCACCAAGACTCTCCAATGGTAGTAAATTGTGCGATCGGCTTTACAGTTGCCAGACTTCTGTATTCGGTCTTTTATATCATTAATATTCCTCTGGGTCGCTCTTTAATGTTCGGTGTTGGCTCTGTGGCTATCTTCACACTAATGTCAATGAGTATCACCAGTACGATGATGAATTAGGGCCTAGGGGTTAGGCTTTAGGCTCTAGACTGAGGCTTGAGGAACGTAAAGATAAATTTAACTCTAGTTATCAATTTGAATCGCATCCTCGTGACCCCTTAACCCGATCTTTAACCTCTAACTCCTAATATATGGCTTCTACCTACTCTTTTGATATTGTCAGCGATTTCGATCGCCAGGAATTAGTTAATGCCCTCGATCAAACAAATCGAGAAATCATTAGTCGTTATGATTTGAAAGATACCCAAACCACAGTCGAATTAGCGGAAGATAAAATCATGATTAATACGGCAAGTGAAATGACACTCGATGCCGTTCATGACATGTTACAATCTAAAGCAATTAAACGAAATCTGTCACTGAAAATTTTCGATTACGGTAAAATTGAATCAGCAAGTGGTAATCGGGTTCGTCAAGAAATCACGCTTAAAAAAGGTATTAGCCAAGAGATTGCTAAACAGATCTCCAAATTAATTCGTGACGAGTTTAAGAAAATTCAAGCATCGATTCAAGGTGATGTCGTGCGCGTTACGGCAAAAGATAAGGATGAATTGCAGGGGGTAATTCAAAGATTAAAACAGGAAGATTTACCTGTTGCGTTACAATTCACTAATTATCGATAGATAGTTAGTGAATTGGGGCTATTTGTTGGGTTTCATTCTGGTTGATGAATGATTGTCAATCTAAAACTTAGCCTTTCTCTGATTTTTTAAGCAGCCTCTAACGGATGTTCGGCTAGGCTAAAAATATTGGCCTGGGGTAAAACTAGTTCGGTTGTGGGAGCTAACAGATTGAGAAACCGATCGGCAGTTTCATCTTGTCGTCCTAAGAAAAACTGTTCCCAATTTTCCTGTGTGGGGGCAACATGAGTATGAACTTTACATGCAGGAGATTTGGCGTTATTGCCAGCTAGTTCTCGCTTGACAGTGAATTGAAACACGCAGAGACTATTAAATCGAGCGTCTTTAGCCCGTGCAGGAATGGAATTAGCGATCGCATGACATTTAGTTACTTCACTAACTAATTGCTGCCAGTGAAAACTAAAACTTGCTTGATTTGCTCCTTTTGCTACATAGGCTAAGCCAATTTCATGTAATGGTTGATTTTGCTCGTCTAGCAATAGAACTTCATAGCATTGAGCTGTGCCATATTTATCTCGATTGCTATATAGTTGCTTGCTATACTGACCGGCAACAATTAGGCGTTCTTCCTGACGAGAAAGCTGCCTGTCGAAGGCAAATAAAGGCGATCGAGGTACTACGAGCATCCGAGGTGATTGAAGCAGCAAGCCTCGCTCTTTCCCCCCACTGTTGTATTCATAAACCATCATCTCCGACTCAGCAAAGTTTCCCCACCCAGCCTTGGCCATCTCGGTTTCAGTGATAAAGTAGCCACATTCACTTGCGCCGTTTTCTCCTCGCAAAGCTTGAATTCGAGGTAAGCGAGCAGTGGAATTAACGTATTCAGGTGCGGCAAATCGATCGCGGGGTACTGCTGGTGGTGCTTTTTCACCAGATTCAGCGCGACTAGCTGTGAGATCGATTGTTGCTGGGCTTGTCGCGTAAGGATTTTCGGTATTGTGGTCTTTGGTCACTCTGGTTTTAGAATAAGTCATGGATCTGCTCTTTGGTAATGTGTTTCAGCCATTGCCAGCCCGAAAACTGAGGGTAAAGCTAAGTGCGCCAACTAAATCTGATTGATAATCCTGGTTAGGCGGTAATCCTCGATCGACTTGAACGGCTTTTAATTTCTTAGTACAATTATACCATATTTTTCAATGAAGTGGTATTTTAGTTCTAGGTAATTACCACTGGCTTAGAATCATTCCGCACAGTTCAGAAAAAATATCTTGTTAAATTTCGGAAGACTATGCTAAGATATTAAATCTGGCATCATGTCAATTTTTAAACGCGAGTTTTCCCAGGGCTAACTGTGGCAAATATTAAGTCTGCAATCAAACGTGTTGAAGTCGCCGAACGGAATCGGCTTCGCAATAAATCTCATAAATCTGCGGTACGGACTCTGATGAAGACCTACTTCGCAGCAGTCGAAAAGCACACCGCTACACCAACGCCGGAAACATCGGCGGAAGTCCAAAAATGTATGTCGGCGGCCTATCAGAAAATCGACAAAGCAGTCCAAAAGGGCGTGCTGCATCGTAACAACGGTGCTAACAAAAAAGCGCGTCTGGCTAAAGCACTTAAACCTGCCGAAGCTTCAGCTAGCTAAGGAGATCGACCTGAATCAAGCTGCTGCCCAATCGAACCCATGTTAAGTCTTTTGCTAAATGCAGCTAATTGACACTCACGTTCACATCAACTTTGATGCCTTCGCGGCGGATTTAGACGCAGTGCGCGATCGTTGGCAAGCCGCCGGGGTCGTGCAACTTGTGCATTCATGTGTCACGCCATCTGAATTTGGCAAGACACAAGCACTTGCGGACATGTTTCCCGAACTATTTTTTTCTGTTGGCTTGCATCCTTTAGATGCGAGTGAGTGGAAACCTGGACTGGGCGATACTATTCGGGAATTAGCTAACAGCGACAATCGGGTAGTGGCGATCGGCGAAATGGGCTTGGACTTTTTCAAGGCTGACAATCGACAGTGGCAAATTGAGGTGTTTCGATCTCAGTTACAGATTGCTAAAGAGTTAGACTTACCCGTAATTATTCACTGTCGCGATGCTGCGGCAATGATGTCCCAAGTTTGTCAGAAATTCTGGTCGGAATTTGGGCAAGTTCGGGGCGTAATGCACTGCTGGGCGGGTACCCCCGAAGAGACCCAGTGGTTTCTCGATTTGGGTTTCTCGATTAGCTTTAGTGGGGTTGTCACCTTCAAAAATGCAAGCCAGATTCAAGCTTCCGCCCTAGTTGTTCCCTTAGATAAGTTGCTCATTGAGACTGACTGTCCGTTTTTGGCACCCGTGCCCAAGCGTGGTAAGCGCAACGAACCAGCGTTTGTCAGTCATGTGGCGACTTATTTAGCTCAATTAAGAGGCGAACCGCTCGAACTACTAGCCGATGCCACCACAAATAATGCAAGGCAATTATTTAGATTGCCAGTATTATCGGCAGCGATGTAAACGCTGAATTATTAATTATTACTATTTTAGAAGTTATTCAATTTCCCTCACAAGTTTGAACTGATAACTAGACTTGATTGTCAAAGACCGCTGCATTAAATTAGAACGCTCAGAGAGGAATAATATGACTAGTCAGATTACTACTACGGCATCCACTTACATGCTGCCCGATTTAGTAGAGATTCAGCGTTCTAGCTTTCGCTGGTTTTTGGAAGAAGGCTTAATCGAGGAATTAGATAGTTTTTCCCCGATCACCGATTACACTGGGAAGCTAGAATTGCGGTTTCTAGCCAAAAATTACAAGCTCAAACGTCCAAAATATGACGTAGATGAAGCTAAGCGTCGAGATGCTAGCTATGCTGTACAAATGTATGTGCCTACCCAGTTAATCAATAAAGAAAACAAAAGCGAAATTATTACGCAAGATGTTTTCATTGGTGACTTGCCCTTGATGACCGATCGGGGTACGTTCATTATCAATGGTGCCGAGCGGGTAATTGTCAATCAAATCGTCCGCTCGCCTGGGGTTTATTATAAATCCGAGCTAGATAAAAATGGTCGCCGGACTTATAGCGCGTCACTAATTCCTAACCGAGGTGCGTGGCTAAAATTTGAGACGGATAAAAATGATATCGTTTGGGTGCGAATCGATAAGACTCGTAAACTCTCAGCACAGGTATTATTGAAAGCGTTAGGCTTGACCGATGGCGAGATTTTTGACTCCCTCCGTCACCCAGAATTTTATCAGAAGACGATCGAAAAAGAAGGCAACCTCACTGAGGAAGAAGCCTTGATGGAGTTGTATAAAAAGCTACGTCCAGGTGAACCGCCCACGGTTAGTGGTGGTCAGCAATTGCTAGATTCGCGCTTCTTTGACCCCAAACGCTACGACTTGGGTAAAGTTGGGCGGTATAAATTAAACCGTAAATTGCGTCTGACTACGCCAGATACAGTACGGGTATTGACCCCTCAAGATATCTTGTGCGCGATCGACTATCTGATTAATTTGGAATTTGATATCGGTAGTACCGATGACATCGACCACTTAGGCAATCGCCGCGTGCGTTCTGTCGGTGAATTGCTCCAGAATCAAATTCGGGTTGGCTTAAACCGTCTAGAACGAATTATCCGCGAACGGATGACCGTTTCCGAAACTAGTAGTTTGACTCCAGCTAGCTTGGTCAATCCCAAACCATTAGTGGCAGCGGTGAAGGAATTTTTTGGTTCCTCTCAACTGTCCCAATTTATGGATCAAACCAACCCTCTCGCCGAGTTGACCCACAAACGTCGGCTCTCAGCCTTGGGTCCAGGTGGTTTGACCAGAGAACGGGCGGGTTTTGCCGTCCGAGATATTCACACCTCTCACTACGGGCGGATTTGCCCGATCGAAACTCCAGAAGGCCCTAACGCTGGATTGATTGGTTCCTTAGCTACTCACGCGCGCGTGAATCAGTACGGCTTTATTGAAACTCCCTTTTTACCTGTCGAAAATGGTCGGGTCAAACGGGAACTAGAAGCTGAGTATATGACAGCGGATCAAGAAGATGACTTGCGGGTAGCTCCTGGGGATATCACCACAGATGAGAATGGGTATATCTTAGGTTCAACTATTCCCGTCCGCTATCGGCACGAGTTTACCACTACTACTCCCGACCAAGTGGATTATGTGGCAATTTCTCCGGTGCAGATTATTTCGGTCGCCACATCGTTGATTCCCTTCCTCGAACATGATGACGCTAACCGCGCCCTGATGGGTTCTAACATGCAACGGCAAGCTGTACCACTACTCCGTCCTGAACGTCCGTTAGTTGGGACGGGCTTGGAAGTTCAAGCCGCACGGGACTCTGGGATGGTGATTGTTGCTAAGGCTGACGGGATTGTCACCTTTATCGAGGCGGAATCGATTCGGGTGAAGGACGATCACGGTAAGAATCAGACTTACTTACTCCAGAAATATCACCGTTCTAATCAGGACACTTGCCTGAACCAACGTCCGTTAGTTAAGATTGGCGATCGAGTGGTTGCCGGTCAGGTGCTAGCAGATGGTTCGGCAACCGAAGGCGGAGAACTGGCTTTAGGACAGAATATTCTCGTTGCTTATATGCCTTGGGAAGGCTACAACTATGAGGATGCAATTCTGATTAGTGAGAAATTAGTCTCTCAGGATTACTACACCAGTATCCACATCGAGAAATTTGAAATCGAGGCGCGTCAAACCAAACTTGGTCCCGAAGAAATTACCCGCGAAATTCCCAACGTTAGTGAAGAATCATTACGGAACCTTGACGAAACAGGGATTATTCGCAAAGGTGCCTGGGTTGCTTCCGGAGACATTCTGGTTGGTAAAGTGACTCCCAAAGGGGAATCCGACCAACCACCAGAAGAAAAACTTTTACGGGCAATTTTCGGCGAAAAAGCGCGAGATGTGCGCGATAACTCCCTGCGAGTGCCTAATGGGGAAAAAGGTCGCGTCGTCGATGTCCGCGTATTTACCCGGGAACAGGGCGACGAATTGCCCCCTGGTGCAAATATGGTTGTCCGGATTTACGTCGCTCAAAAACGGAAGATCCAAGTTGGGGATAAAATGGCTGGTCGGCATGGGAATAAGGGGATTATCTCCAAAATTCTACCCGTCGAAGATATGCCTTACTTACCCGATGGTACCGCCGTCGATATCGTCCTCAATCCTCTAGGCGTACCATCGCGGATGAATGTGGGTCAGGTGTTTGAATGTCTGCTCGGTTGGGCAGGACACAATCTGGGACTGAGGTTTAAAGTGACACCATTCGATGAAATGTATGCACCAGAAGCATCGCGGACAACGGTTCACGGTAAATTGAAAGCTGCTGCCGAACTTCAGGGTAAACCCTGGATCTTCGATGAGAATGAACCAGGTAAAACTACCGTTTACGACGGTCGGACTGGCGAAGCATTTGATAGACCCGTCACCGTTGGGAAAGCGTATATGCTCAAACTCGTCCACTTAGTAGATGATAAGATCCACGCCCGTTCTACAGGCCCTTACTCTCTCGTTACCCAACAGCCTCTGGGCGGTAAAGCTCAACAGGGTGGTCAGCGGTTTGGAGAAATGGAAGTTTGGGCACTGGAAGCCTTCGGTGCTGCGTATACGCTCCAAGAGTTACTCACCGTTAAATCCGACGATATGCAAGGGCGGAATGACGCACTTAATGCGATCGTTAAAGGTAAATCTATTCCTAGCCCTGGTACGCCGGAATCCTTCAAAGTACTCATGCGCGAGTTACAATCCCTCGGTTTAGATATTGCCGTCCATAAAGTCGAACAAACCGCCGATGGTGATAGCCGTGATGTCGAAGTCGATTTAATGGCAGATATCAACACCCGCCGCGCACCTTCTCGCCCCACTTATGAATCCTTCGCTCGTGGTGAAGATTTAGAAGAAGTGTAGGAAAGAGGGTAGAGGGTAGAGGCTAGAGGTTAGGTATAAAGTAACGCTGCGCGTTAAGACTCCCTAGCTTCCTATTCTCTACTTCTACTCCTACTGCCTACTGCCTACTCCCTACCCCCTACCCCCTAACATGCGTCAAAAGCTAGAAACTAAGTTTGATTACGTTAAAATTGGGATTGCTTCACCCGATCGAATTCGAGAATGGGGTTCGCGCAACCTGCCCAATGGCCAGCTCGTTGGTGAAGTCACCAAGCCGGAAACCATCAACTACCGGACATTAAAACCAGAGATGGATGGCTTGTTCTGCGAACGGATCTTTGGACCAGCCAAAGATTGGGAGTGCCATTGTGGGAAATATAAGCGGGTGCGCCATCGCGGGATTGTCTGCGAACGCTGTGGGGTAGAAGTTACCGAATCTCGTGTGCGTCGGCACCGGATGGGCTTTATTAAATTAGCTGCCCCCGTTGCTCACGTTTGGTACCTGAAAGGGATTCCCAGTTACTTGAGTATTTTGTTAGATATGCCCTTACGGGATGTCGAACAAATCGTCTACTTCAACTCTTATGTTGTACTGGCAAATGGGAATGATGACACTCTGAGCTATAAACAACTGCTGACTGAAGAACAGTGGCTAGAAATTGAAGAGCGAATTTACAGCGAAGATTCCCAATTAGAAGGAGTCGAAGTCGGAATTGGTGCAGAAGCTGTCCAGCGTCTGCTAGAAGACCTCCAATTAGAAGAAGTTGCCGAAACACTCCGCGAGCAGATTAGCGAGTCCAAGGGGCAAAAACGGGCGAAATTAATTAAACGCCTGCGGTTAATTGATAACTTCATCGCGACAGGAAGCCGCCCTGAATGGATGATTCTGAGCTACGTGCCCGTAATTCCACCAGACTTGCGCCCAATGGTGCAACTCGATGGTGGACGGTTTGCTACTTCGGACTTAAATGACTTGTATCGGCGGGTAATTAACCGCAATAACCGTCTGGCTAGATTGCAAGAAATCCTTGCTCCCGAAATCATCGTCCGAAATGAAAAACGAATGCTCCAAGAAGCCGTTGATGCTTTAATCGATAACGGTAGACGGGGTAGAACGGTAGTTGGTGCAAATAACCGCGCTCTCAAATCGCTCTCAGACATTATCGAAGGGAAACAAGGGCGATTCCGGCAGAACTTGCTCGGTAAACGGGTAGATTACTCTGGACGTTCGGTAATTGTGGTTGGGCCAAAACTGAAAATTCATCAGTGTGGCTTACCGCGAGAAATGGCGATCGAATTATTCCAACCCTTTGTCATCCATCGGTTGATCAAGAATAACCTCGTCAATAATATCAAAGCGGCGAAAAAATTAATCCAACGGGGAGATCCAAGTGTTTGGGATGTGCTTGAAGAAGTCATCGCCGGACACCCAGTGATGCTCAATCGGGCACCAACCCTTCACCGGTTGGGGATTCAAGCCTTTGAACCAATTATCGTCGAAGGTCGGGCAATTCAACTGCATCCCCTAGTTTGTCCCGCCTTTAACGCCGACTTTGACGGCGACCAAATGGCAGTACACGTGCCACTCTCTCTAGAGTCTCAAGCCGAAGCAAGACTACTAATGCTGGCGAGTAATAATATTCTCTCACCTGCAACTGGTTCGCCGATCGTGGCTCCATCTCAGGATATGGTCTTAGGTTGTTATTATCTAACCGCCAGAAATCCAGCTTTACCAGATCTCACCGAACGATATTTTTCCAATCTTGAGGATGTAATTCGGGCATACGATCGCGCAGAACTCAACATTCACAATTTTGTCTGGGTGAGATATGACGGTTTAATGGAATCTGACGAACCAGAGACTGAGCCATTAGAGACAATCGATCCAGGAGATGGCACGATCACTAAACGTTATAAATACCGCCGTATTCGCGAAACTAAATCAGGCGAATTGCTCTCTCAATATATCTTTACTACTCCAGGTCGGATTATCTACAACAAAACTATCCAAGAAGTCCTCTCAGTGTAATGAGATGGGAGTTCGGAGTTGGAAGTGAATTTGCCACATTCGGTGGCAGTAAGTTTAGATTATTAAACACTTTGTGTAACTTTCAACTCTCCCAACTCCCAACTCCCAACTCCCAACTCTCCCAACTCCTAACTCCCAACTCCCAACTCCTAAATCATGAGCGAAAAAGAGAGAAAGCCAATTGTTTTTAACAACCGCATGGTTGATAAAGGTCAGTTAAAAAAACTGATCACGTGGTCGTTCCGGCACTATGGAACCGCCCGCACCGCCCAGATGGCCGACAAACTTAAGGAATTGGGTTTCCGGTTTGCCACTAGAGCTGGGGTGTCGATTAGTATCGACGATCTGAAGATTCCGCCAATTAAGGTGGAAATGCTCAAAGCTGCCGAAGACACCATCACCGAAACCGAAGCTAAATACACTCGTGGGGAAATTACCGAAGTCGAGCGGTTCCAGAAGGTAATCGATACCTGGAACATGACATCAGAGGCTCTTAAGGATCAGGTGGTTGTGAACTTCCGGGAAAATTATCCCCTCAACTCTGTCTACATGATGGCGTTTTCTGGAGCGCGGGGAAATCTATCCCAAGTTCGTCAGCTCGTCGGAATGCGGGGTTTGATGGCAAATCCCCAAGGGGAAATCATTGACTTACCAATTAAGACCAACTTTAAAGAAGGCCTAACTGTTACTGAGTATATTATTTCCTCCTATGGAGCGCGGAAAGGTCTAGTCGATACCGCTTTACGGACAGCCGATTCTGGATACTTAACTCGGCGACTAGTGGATGTGTCGCAAGATGTAATCGTTCGCGAACATGACTGCGGCACAACTCGCGGTTTACATGTCGAAGCAATGAAAGATGGAGACCGTGTCCTGATTCCACTCAAAGATCGGATGCACGGACGGGTATTAGCCGCAGATGTCTATCACCCAGAAACGAAAGCATTAATCGGCTCCCGCAACCAGCAGTTAGGTGAAGATCTGATCGCCGAAATTACCAAGGCGGAAGTCAAATCGGTTTTTGTGAGGTCGGCTCTCACTTGTGAGGCAGCGCGGTCTGTTTGCCAACTTTGCTATGGCTGGAGTCTCGCCCACGGACATCTAGTCGATCTGGGTGAGGCTGTAGGGATTATTGCCGCACAATCGATCGGCGAACCTGGTACTCAGCTTACCATGCGGACATTCCACACAGGTGGGGTATTTACAGGGGAAGTCGAAAAACAAATTCATGCTCCTCATGATGGTATTGTCAAATTCTCTAATCTCCGCGTCCGCGACGTTCGGACCCGTCACGGGGAAGAACGCGAACAAGTAGAAGTTAATGGCGATTTAATTATCGAACCGAAAGGTAAAGGGAAGAAGAAAGTATTTAACCTCACACCTGGTTCCTTGCTGCTGGTTCCCGATGGGGCAGAAGTCAAAACTGGCGATCTGTTAGCTGAAATCGCCCTGAGTAAGGGTGGCCGCTCGACCGAGAAAGCAACTAAAGACGTAGCTTCCGACCTGGCTGGGGAAGTAATGTTTGAAGGCATCGTCCCTGAAGAAAAAACCGACAGGCAGGGTAACATGACCCGTAGTGCCCAACGGGGTGGCTTGATCTGGGTGCTATCTGGGGAAGTATATAACTTACCCCCTGGTGCCGAATCAGTGGTCAAAAACGATGACATTGTGGAAGTTGAAGGCGTACTTGCCGAAACTCGCTTGATCTCCATCAATGGTGGTGTCGTGCGGTTGCGAGGCGAACGGGAGATTGATATTATTACCTCATCCGTGTCGCTCGATCGAGCCAAAGTAGAAGTAGAAACTGGCAGCGGTCGCGAGCAATATATCATTGCTACCGACGACAATCAACGCTTCCAACTCCTGACCCCGCCTGGTACCAAGGTGCAGAACAGTACTGCTGTTGCGGAATTGATTGATGATCGCTATCGCACTCGGACAGGTGGGATTATCAAATTTGCCGGACTCGATGTTCAGAAGAAAGGTAAAGCTAAACAGGGCTATGAAGTCGTGCAAGGTGGCACAATTCTCTGGGTGCCGGAAGAGTCACACGAGGTGAATAAAGACATCTCCCTGTTGATTGTCGAAGATGGTCAATATGTCGAAGCAGGTACCGAAGTAATTCGGGATATTTTCTGTGGGATTAGCGGGATTGTTGAAGTGATCCAGAAAAACGATATTCTGCGAGAAATCACCATCAAACCTGGCGACCTCCACCTCCTCGACGACCCCGAAGCCGGACAATCGGTGACTGGGACGATCGTTTATCCCGGCCAAAAACCCGTACCCGAACTCGAAGCTGTCACCGAGCTACGGTATCTAGAATACGTTGAAACTCCCGAAGGGTCGGCACTACTAATTCGCCCAGTCGTGGAATATCAAGTTCCCGACGAACCCAACTTGCCATCCCAAGCTTCGGTCAATCAAGCTGGAGTGGGCACGGGTACCGAAGAAGGTCGGCCCGCAACTATCGAACTACGTGCAGTTCAGCGCGTACCCTATAAAGATGGCGAACGGGTCAAATCTGTCGATGGGGTCGAACTGCTCCGGACTCAACTAGTGCTGGAAATGGACCCAACTACCACAAGTCCTCAACTCGCTGCCGATATCGAACTGATCAAAGATGAAGAATCTGGCGAGCTTCGACTCCAACTAGTAATTCTGGAATCTCTCACCATCCGTCGCGATACGGCGGGCGACAACCTTGGCGGCAGTACTTATACCGAAGCTCTCGTCGTCGATGGGCAACAAATCGCGCCTGGAGCGGTAGTGGCGCGGACGGAAATTCGCTGTAAACATGCGGGTGTAGTTCGAGGCATTCGTCAAGGTGCCGAATCCGTCCGACGAGTGTTAGTGATTCGCGATGCCGATCGAGTTACCATCGATACTGAAGGCGTGAAACCTACCGTTAAAGTTGGCAAATTACTCGTCTCCGGCAGCGAGCTGGCGGAAGGTATCCCCAGCCCAGAATCCGGTCAGGTGTTGGAAGTAAACGACAACAGCGTTGTCTTGCGGATGGCGCGTCCTTATCGAGTATCGCCTGGTGCGTTACTGCACATCGATACAGGAGATCTGGTGCAACGGGGTGATAACCTAGTGCTGCTTGTATTCGAGCGATCGAAAACAGGAGATATCATCCAAGGTCTGCCTCGGATCGAAGAACTACTCGAAGCGCGGAAACCCAAAGAACCCTGTATCCTCAATCGTCGCACTGGTACCGCCTCGGTCATCTACGGGGAGGATAACGAACCGATCGAAATTAAAGTAATCGATCGTAGTGGTGCTGTTGAAGAATACTTCCTCTCCCCTGGTCAAAACTTACTCGTCTCCGACGGTAATGAAGTTAAAGCCGGACATCTCCTCACCGATGGACAACAAAATCCGCACGAGATTCTGGATGTCTTCTTTAACCACTTCCGCGAGGAAAATGGGGTATTTGAAGCGGCTCTGCTTGCCCTCCAAAAAGCCCAAGCATTCCTGGTAAATGAAGTTCAATCGGTATATCAATCCCAAGGTGTAGATATTTCCGACAAACACATCGAAGTCATTGTCCGTCAGATGACCTCCAAAGTCCGCATTGACGATGGTGGTGATACGACAATGTTACCTGGGGAGCTGCAAGAACTGCGCCAAGTCGAACAGGTTAATGAAGCCATGTCGATTACTGGTGCTGCACCTGCCGAATATACCCCCATGCTGCTCGGTATCACCAAGGCATCATTGAATACCGATAGCTTCATCTCAGCGGCAAGTTTCCAAGAAACTACCCGCGTATTGACTGAAGCAGCGATCGAAGGTAAATCTGACTGGTTGCGCGGCTTGAAAGAAAACGTGATCATCGGTCGGTTGATTCCCGCTGGTACCGGCTTCAACGCTTATGAAGATGGGATGTCTAGCCCAACGATTGACAATGATTATGGCAACCCAGGCGTATACGGCGCATACGAAGGGATGATGGGTGCTGACGAGGATATGATTCTCGACGATCGCACCGCTCGGAGCTACGATCTAGACGATGCCACACTTGGCGGTTTGTCGATTATCAAACCTTCTAGCACTGAGGAAGAAGATGAATTTGCCGGACTATACGGTGATACCGTCAAGGCTCCAGCGGCTAGCGAGGATGAAGATGATTTCGACTGGGAATCACCCATTGGCGACAGTGATGATGATGACTTTGAGTAATCATTACTTTTAGAATCTAACCACAGAAAAAGCTCCCAATCCGGGAGCTTTTTCTGTGATTCAAATGCTTCATTTGCCTGGATTGGTGCATTATTCATCAAGTAAACAATGTGGGATACACTAGAAGTAGTTTGATCGGAGAATGCGGCAATGGTTCGTCTCGATATTAATCCACCTGGTGTTAGTGAGGATATCCTTGATGACATCAAGTTTCCGCCGACCAATTTAGAAAGTGATGAGCCACCATTGGAAACTGACTTTCACCGCAATCAGATTGACCTATTGATTCGACTGCTGAAGTATTGGTGGCAAGACCGTCCTGACTTTTATATTTCTGGTAACCTAACCGTTTACTACAACGAACAGCAGCTTAAAAAACGCGATTTTCGCGGTCCAGATGTATTCGTGGTGTTGGGAGCCGAAAAAAAAGATCGCCGCAGTTGGGCAATCTGGGAAGAAGGGGGTAAATATCCAAACCTAGTGATTGAGTTGCTTTCTAGTGCAACGGCAACCATAGACCGAGGAGCCAAAAAGCAGCTTTATCAAGATGTCTGGCGCGTGCCAAATTATTTCTGGTTTCACCCAGAGACATTAGAATTTGCTGGATTTCAGTTAGTAAATAGTCGGTATGAACCGATCGCGCCTACAGAGTCTGGATTGCTGTGGAGCGAGGAACTAGGGCTATATCTGGGTATTCACAATCTTCAATTGCGCTGGTTTACGACTCAAGAACAACTTGTGCCATTGCCAGAATCGGCAGAACGACTTGCTAAGGAGCAAGCCCAGCAAGCCGAACAACAAGAACGACTTGCCAAGGAGCAAGCCCAGCGACGAGCAGAGCAGCTAGAGAAACTATTGAGATCGCGGGGTATTGACCCCTCTGAGCTACCAGAATAGGAACGCAATCGTTTACTGATTGCGGACTTGTGCTGCCATATTCAATAACTCTGACCAGCGCAACTGAAACTTCTTCTCAGTCAACCGCAGAGATTTCATGATTGATTCATCACTGTGATTAGATTGTTTTAATTGCAGTAATGTCTGTTGCTCGATCGACAGTTGTGCAGCGAGAATTTCCCACTGCTTATCAGTCAATCCTAGCTTCTGGTCTATTTCAGCCCCCAACCATTGATGAACTAGTTCCCAATTAGCCACTCTGGCGAACTTCTCGACATGGTACTTAAATTTTTGCTGGAGATAATCGCGCTCTCTTGATGTTAAACCTAGAGTTTTTTCAATTTCTGGAGCTGATAAATCTTCCATTTTCAGGAGGAGGTAATCAACACAGGCTGACTGATCTTGGGTTTCTAGATAAGCAATTAACTCTTTTATTACGCGATCTCGTAATACTCCATCACTAGGATCGACATTATCCGATACCATTTTGGCGCGGATTTGTTGCATCACTTTCGATGCGCCATCCCCATCATCTTCTCGTGCCGTTTCAAAAGCTTGTTCGATATCAACATTTGTTTCAGCGGGTTGACGTTTGGCAAAAGTTTGAGCGCGTAGGACGATTAGTTGTTGGCTGCTGCCATAGCGCAGATGAATCCGCCGCTTGCCATAGCACTCGGTAAATACCATGTATTCGGCTAATTGGAGCAAACTGCGTGGGGTATAAGTATCGCCTAACTCATTCTCCCGCCGAAAGACTTTGAGGGACTCTGTGTAAAATTCTTGGAGAAAATCTTCAATCAGCGAATATCGCGCCTGAAATCCTAGTTGAGATTGGGGAATAGTAATATATCGGTAAACAATTGAACTTAAGTGGCTTTGAAGTTCAATTCGTCCTCGCCTCGAACCTAACTGATAGTAGTACAGGCATTTAGAGATCCGGTGGCGGGCTAGACCAATTCGCCAAGATTCACTAATCCCAGAATTTTGAATCCGATCGCTCTTAGTGCAAATTCGATCGACTTCGATCTCGATCCGTCGGGCTACTTCCGCAATTTGGCGGCTCGATGCCCGGACATGGGCTTGTAATGCCTCGATCGACATATCGAGTAGTGGCTGCTTGCTAGATAGCAAAACCACATTCGACTGCTTTTGCTGCCGACTACTAGTAGCTGGCAAACAGTTAGAATGCACGTTCATTGTATTTGTCCCTGATGATATGAGTGTGGAGTTGCTCATACATCGACTGTACGGGCTAAATCAAATAAATATGGAGAGCATGTGTCACTTTTTTTACATTTAGCCGCCAATCTATACTTAAGGCAATCTTTATAATTAGATCGCCAAAGGTGATTAACAGCAGTATTTGTAGCTTTTGACGATATGATATATTGCTATTTGTAAATACTTACGAGCATGTTTGTGGCGGACATGCAATTAAGTGGCACACTGAATATGCCACTTAGTGTGCCACTGGTAATATCGATAGATTGCTAATTTTGGTACTGTAAAATAGCCATAGACTAGAGTGGGCAATCGGCAGTCTAAATTTCTGGGCGAATGAGGTCGGAAAGATTAGCAGTACAATACAGATTGCTTGCAGATTTTCATCGGGATGTTAGCACCCCGCCGTCAAATAGGCATGGTTTCCACTCCCATCAACAATTTTATGACTGGTAGATTAATAGTTTTAACTGGCCCTAGTGGCGTAGGCAAAGGCACTTTACTGAAAGCTTTGCTGGAAAGACATCCCGACCTGTATTTATCTGTGTCTGCAACCACCAGATCGCCCCGTGAAGGCGAAGTAGATGGGGTACATTACTACTTTTACACTCGCGATCGATTTGAAGCCGCTATTCAGGCTGGAAAGTTCCTAGAATGGGCAGAGTTTGCTGGTAACTATTATGGCACCCCGATCGCGCCAGTCGAAGCACAGATCGATTTAGGTCGATTGGTTATTTTAGAGATCGAATTAGCCGGAGCCAGACAAGTAGCACAAGTTTTCCCCACTGCTTTGAGAATTTTTATCCTTCCACCTAATGTCGCGGAGTTAGAACAGCGCATTCGCGAACGCGGGACAGATTCGGAGGAAGCAATTATCTGTCGTCTCCAGCAAGCCAAAGTGGAAATCGCCGCCGCAGATGAATTCGACTATCAGACCATCAACGACGACTTCCAAACAGCTTTGGATGAACTAGATCGGCTAGTTACTCAGCCATAGGTAATACTGACCTGAGCTGCCAACCTACGCAATCTACTCTTCCCAAGCATCTAAATCTAGTGCCGGTGAACCACCGCGATCAAGTTCTTTGAATACGCCTTGAAGTTGTAACCACAGGAGAACAGCAATAAACAGCGTCAGTGGTACGGACATTGCATAAGCTAGCCAAGTGGGAAATCCAAAGATCTCCAAGCCAGCCGAGAGAAAAAACACAATTCCCAAACAGATGCCTAAAAAGGGGAGTCTGAGGGTAATGTTATCACTCTTCGAGAGGCGGATATTAGCGCGATCGACCGACCAAGCTTTGACATTTTGGCGTAAACTGCCATTAAAGGCCATCCCGCAGGTGAGTCCAGCAAATAAGCCCGCAAATAAAATGAAATAGGGTGGATCTTGAGGAAAGTAATACAAGGGAAACTCCTTAAAATGGCTGATGCCTGTGATTGGACAGGCGAGTTATGTTTGGTGCAGAAGGTTGGCCTGTGCTTATCTAGATTAATCAATTAAGCCACCAAAATTCAACAATATTTTTTAGTAATGCTGGTCTCACACCAATACTCAATTACTAGGGAAAATCGGGGTTTTAACAATGTAGGTTGGTAATTAGTTATCTAATTATCAGCCTTTTTTTATTAATAAAATTATCTGACGCTCCCAAACCTCTCTAGGGGCCAAAAGCGGAAACAAGCATGACCAACAATATTAACTTTGGGCAGAAAGCCCCAAATGTGAGAATCGTTGCTGTTATTCCGGTTATCACCCATGACAAATAGCTGAGCGGGCGGAACGACGATCGGCGACATTGGATAATTAGGTGATTCGGCGATATAAGCTTCGGTGAGTAATTCTTGGTTGACGAAGACGCGCCCATTTGTCACAGCGACAGTATCACCAGGTAAACCGATCACCCGCTTAATAAAGGCTTGATCTTCTTGATAACCTTGTTGTTGTAACTGCGGTGGTGGTGCAAAGACCACAATATCGCCTCGGTGGGGCAGATGACTGTAATAGGATAGCTTTTCGACAATCAACCTGTCGCCGATCTCTAAGGTTGGTACCATCGATTCTGAAGGGATATAGCGTGGTTCAGCAACAAATGTCCGAATGAAGAAAGCCAGTCCTAGTGCCAGCATCAAGATTTGGATATTTTCACCCCACTTTTTCCACCATTGCTCTAGCAACGGGGTGGGTGTGGTTGATTCTGGTGTGGCTCGATCTTCAGGCTTAGTCTTCATAGAGTGGCTGGTGCTAGCTCCAGGATGGTGATTACTACTTACCAGTATATGTCCTGCGCCACTTGGGGAAATATACCAGCGAGCATTCAAACAACAATTCCGTCTACCCTCATCGGCAAACGGAATCATCATTATCTTAAATAAATTGGCTGAATAATTCTAATTTACTTCATCAGCATTAACTTCTGGTGAGGCCATTGGTACTTGCATCCCCTCATCTTTCGCCGGAATCGAGAGGATTGGGTCATTTAACGCCACCATCAATGGTGCTGGGGTGTTGGCTTTATTCGCCATTTGTAATTGAGAGTTATTAATCCCTAACAACCCACCAATTCCAGCTAGAGCAGTGACGAGTGTAGCGGCGATCGCGCCACCGCCGATCCAGCGGGACAGATTCCGACTCCGGCGACGATCGATCTTTGTAAATACCCCATCTGCTAGTTGAGCGACAGATCGATCTCCACTGGGTGTTGGTATCCCCGAAATTGCCAGTTGCATCCGCTGTAATTGACGGTACTGGCACTGAAATTCCAGATCGCTTGCCAACCAGGCTTCTACTTGTTTGCGTTCGCTGGCTGTCGCTTCACCGTCTAGATAAGCACTAAGCAGCTCAAATCGCTCATCTAAAACGCCTCCTGTTATCGGTTCGCCATCGAAATTGTCTGTCATGTTTCGATCCTCAATTACCCTATGTGTGTCCCAAACTTAAAATAACTTTTGATAGCACCAACAAAGCTAAATATTAATATATTGCTAATATTCCCAATTGTCGTGGTTTAGTTACTGTTCAAAATAACCAGCTAACTGAGATTGCAATCCTGCTCTCGCTCTAGCGATTCGCGACTTCACTGTGCCGATCGAGACTCCTGTAACATCAGCGATTTCTTCATAAGACAGCCCTTCGATTTCGCGAAGGACAATCGTGGTGCGGAAAGCTACTGGTAAATTACCGATCGCCGATCTTAACCTGTCGTAAAATTCAACGGTGCTGAGATGTTCGGATGGATTGGGTGTATCTGAAGGTAGATCCCACTCGATCGACCCATCTTCAACATTGATCGGCGCATCCAGCGATAGTGGTGGTGCTACTCGCTTCCGTTTCCGCAACTCATCATAAAACAGATTGGTGGCGATCCGGCTGAGCCAACCCCGAAATTTTTCGGGTTCATTCAGACTTTTGATGTTTTTGTAAACTCTAATCCATACTTCCTGGGCTAGATCTGCGCGATCCTGCCAGTCTGGAGCTAAGTGGTACAAAATTCGATCGACATGGGATTGGTGCCGACGCATCAACTCAGTTAATGCTGCTCTATCTGTCCGCAATCCAGACTGTGCGAGCAAAATTAATTCGTTGTTCGGTAGCTTATCTAGTTTATCTACTTGCACTCTGGTTCGAGGGAGGTTGTCCTCAATCTGGGACCAAGATAGGGAAAGTGATTGGCTCATGGTGGTTGCGGTTATTCAAACATCCTCATCACCTATGACAATTCGCTCCCAAGTTATGTTCCCAAATTGACATTGGGCAATTCAGTATTCGATCTTGGGTGTTAGGTTTTAGGCTTTGGGTGTCAATTCATCAAAGATGCTTGTGCATCTTAAAGCCTAAAGCCCAAAGCCTATTCCCTAGCCTTTAACCTTTAACAGTTCAACATCAAAAATCAGTGTTGCATCGGGCGGAATCACCCCGCCAGCTCCCCGCTTACCATAGCCTAAATCGGCTGGGATAATTAATTGACGACGACCGCCAACTTTCATTGTACTGAGTCCTTCATCCCAACCTTTGATGACTTGACCTTCACCGATCTGAAATTCAAAGGGTTGATTGCGATCGCGAGAGCTGTCAAATTTGTTGCCATTCTCTAGAGTGCCCGTGTAGTGAACAGAAACAGTTTGTCCTTTGACAGGTGTAGCTCCAGTACCCTCAACTAGCTCGACATATTTCAAGCCAGAAGCAGTGGTTACTTGATTTTCACTCGGTACTCGATTTTCACTTTCCATAGCAATTAGATTAGATTTTGTCAGTGCAGATTGCAGCGCAGCAGTAATTGGGTCGGATGTTAGACTTCCAGCAACGGCGGCGGGAGTCATCAACTGAAATACTAGAATCAGGATACCGCATCCTAGCATCACTCCTAAACTGACTAAGATTTCTTTCATACCCAATTCAATTTAAACCACTATCTGATTATAGTCATCAGTGGCTAGTTACCGATCGCAAACCAATCGATTTCCGGTGATTTAATTAGTTGCTAATTTCCCCCTAAAGAGCTGTTAGATGTGGATTTCAGCTCGGTAAATTCCTGGTTGGGACTAAATTTTTTAGCCCATCATTCCCTCTTGCCGATCGCCTACTTCCACAACTTATTCTCCAATTCTCGAATCTGACGCTCTAATCTGTCGATCCGTCCCCGCAGTTCATCCATCTCATTTTGACGCGGTACGCCCAAATCTTGCATCGTATTGCGGATTAGCCTTTGCATCTGAATTTCAAAGTTAGCCGGATCTAGCTTGATTTGATGCATCAGGTCATCGACGAATGATTTTGCTTGGTCGGGGTTGATTTTACCTTCTTTGACCAACTGCTCGCTCACCTCCCGCACTTTTTCGGCGACTAGGGAAGTCGTCCCTATGCCCAGCATCAAAATCTGTTGCAACCAGTTGTTATTGTCCATCACTTGTTTTCCATCACTATCCCTATTTTAGGTGGGACAACGAAGATCGACAGGGAGATATCCGAATACTCATCTGAAAATCTAGGAATTTGTGGGAAAATTCTGCCAATCTGAATTTATGGGGCAAATAGGTTAGCTATTTGAGCCAATAATCTTGTAACTCAAAGGCTTGACCTTCCCAAGCTGGTGTATTTACGCCGATCGCAAATTTTGTGACTGTCTCTGGCCAAATCCAGCGAATTTCATTGCCGATTTTTTGATATTTTTGAGTTAACCGCCGACAGATAATTTCATTGGCACAAAGGATTTCTAAGCCTTTTACCGTGCCATTCTCTTCAACTTCACGGAATAACGCATCATCTAGTAATGCTCGAACGCTACTATTAAATTGATTATAGAAAAGTCGCAACCTGTCGCCGAAGGTTTCTTCAGGATAGACATCATCCCAATCTAGAGACAGGCAAAAATAATCTTCTTCTTCTGGTTCGAGAGGATACATACAAACAATTTAGCGGCGATGCGGGAATATTTGGACTTCAAAGATAAATTAGATTTACCTTGCCTTATCTTCTCGCAACCGCTCCCAGATTGGATCGGACTTTTGTATGAGATTTATGCTCTAAATTACCGACTTTTCCCCGAACTTTGGCATAAATTTTACGGAGATTTGCCAATTGGGAACTAATTAACCGCACGATCATTTTGTAACTAGCTTGGCTGCGAGAATGCCTGACAAAAAGCCAAATAAGTGTCCTTCCCAAGAAATACTCGGTGAGGCGGGAAAAATTCCCCATAAGACGGTGCCATAAGTACTACCAACTACCAGCGCGACGATCCCAGAACTCAGCCGCCGATCGAAATAACATCGCGCCAGCAGAAAACCCAAGTAGCCAAAAATTACTCCACTCGCGCCAATGTGTAAACCATTTGCGCCAAAGGCCCAAGTTCCCAAACCACCGACTAGCATACAGACGATCGAGACGCTCGCAAAATCAGCCATGCTTTGAGCCATTACCAGCCACCCCAGCACTAGAAAGGGGATGGTATTCGCCGCCAGATGCGCAAAGCTACCATGTAAAAATGGTGCAAAGAGAAGTCCTCGTAAGCCGATCGCTTGACGAGGTAAAATGCCTAGACTATCTAGTCCATGCTGAAAGACACTCGCATCTAAAATCTCGATCCCCCACATCATGGCAACGAGGATGGTCAAAATCGAAGCTTGCGCTTTGAGTTCGCTGACAATTTCTTTCATCGGTTATTTATGACGATCGCTACTGACTACTACTATATCTAACTTAACAATTCCCGATCGAAGTCTAAGTGATGCTGGGCTGGGGTAATCTCTATAGCTCGCGGATCATTGAAATTGACGTAGCTCGGTAGCCCAATTTTTGGTATAAGTCGATCGCGGGTTGATTGTCAGTAAATACCTGTAAACCGACTTGGGTATAGCCCCGATCTCTAGCCCAGACTTCGGCGTACTGCATCAACGCCCGACCGATG
>JANPJH010000091.1:0-36000 GCA_031425415.1 Chamaesiphon sp. VAR_61_metabat_425
TCAGCAACACCAATTAATTCAGCTACTCGAATTGCTGATGTAATCGCACCTTCATGCAATCCATCGCACAGATAAGCACCAGCATGATAAATATGATTTTCACCATTGGTTCTCACCACTTCATCTCGATAGCGGAAAGCCTCAACTGTATACAGCGGGGTGTGGTGTTGCTGAGTATGAACGATCTTACTTGGATCGATCGAATCCTCCAGATGAAAGGCTAGGCTGTAACGCTGGGGCGAATTAATGCCACACAGTTGGTTCAGATAAGCGTTATAACCCCAACCACTGGCAGTTTCAAAGAAATCAAATTCCGTTATTTGTTTAATACCGGATCGATCGTACATCGAGGTATCGGTGTGAATTACCGTTGTGGCATAGTTCGGGTGCCATGCTTCAAAGCGTCTGACTTCAGCAGGAGTAGGATCGGCGAGCAACTCTAACACTCGATCGGGTGGAGTCGCAAACACCACTTTATCAAACAATTGGGGGACACGATCGGCTAACTGAATTTGGACGCCGCCATCAAATGTTCGCGAGATCTTAGTGACGATGGCATTCAAGATTACCGTCCCGCGAAACCGTTCCAGGATCTTCTCAATGTAGGAATATACCCCACCTTTGACTCGAACCCATTCCGTCATCACATAGTCACGCAAAGCCAGTAATGCCAATTCTGCGGGGAAATCATCGATTAACTCAAATGGCATTGAATAACTATACATTGTCAACAATTTCAGCCAATCATTTCGGGCTGACTTCCCGCGCAAATAGTCCGATAATGGTCGATCGTAAAATTGCTGCATTTTGGCAGATCGCAGTTTCCACTGAAGTCCCAGGGATTGAGCGTAGAGACTATCCAATCGCAGATATTCGAGTAGTCCGCGAATACCCGTAAAGTTTTTGCGAATTGTGGTCGCCGAGAGAAAATGACTACCATCCCGAAAGAATAACGCCGAGCCGAGATCGACAGGTTCTAGTTCTACACCCAGTTCTTGCATTAATGCTAGAAAATTGCGAAATTTTAGCGTAAATTCTAGTACCCCTGCTTCGAGTAGCAAATCAGAATTTTGAGGATCGGTAGTGACATTTTTATTTAAAGTGCGAATATGTCCGCCTAAAATTGGTTGGCTTTCAAATACTGTGACTTGATGCCCACTTTTATCTAACAGGTATGCTGTCACCATGCCACTAGCTCCACCGCCAATAACCGCTATTTTCATACTCTCTACTCCGGTAATGTTAGCTAAATTTTGGATCTTGTTCTTATGAAGGTAGTAAACAGAACATGCTTTAATCTAAAATTACATCTCCTGATAATCTTTGATATAAGAGTGCTCCCGTCCAAAATGTTGGTGCGAAGCCAGGATAGCCAGAGGAAGCATTACAGAAATAGAAATTCTTTAAGGATGTTTCGTGATTTAGTCTACCGATGCCCATATTTTTAGGCGTGAGACTAGAACCATAGGAATTTCCCTCCGGACACCAACAAAAATCTTCATTAGTCGTCGGACTACCAGTAATATTAAAGACTAAGTGTTTTCGCAGATTGGGAATATAGTTTTTTTCGACTACATCGAGAATCGACTCGAAAATTTCAGTTTTTTTCTGTCTGTAAGCTTTCGGATCGGTTGTTTTGAGTGTTTTAAAGTAGTCGTAGTTAGCAACAGTTAAAAACTCAATGATTTGACAATCTTCTGGGCAATCTCTGTCTGCTGTTGTGAGTAATGTGGGCGTTGTGATGGCAAAACTAGGATTAGAGAAGTCATTGAGCCGATACATGCGATCGAAAGCATGATTCAAATCTACATCGCTCGTATGAAAAGTATTCCACTTGCCAAATCCATAATCCCGTAAGTCCAGATCTTTAACTACACAGTAAGCCATATAGTTAGAGGGAGAATACTCATAATCGAGCTTACTTTGAACCGCCCGCGAAAACCGATCGAGACCGATCGTTTGAGCAGCTTTTTTAGGATCGATATTACAAATAACAGTTTTTGCCGTAAATTCACGAGTCTGTTTAGTCTTGAGATCTTGCGCTCGAACCCCTGTAACTGTTTGACGATCTAGAGTAAAATCAGTTACCTCATGATTTAATAACACCTCGCCACCACCAGCCTCGATCGCTTTCACTAAGCCATTAATCACCTGTTCAAAATGGTGAGTAGGATAAAAAGCTCCTTTTTGATAACTAGTAAATAACACCACCCACGCATAGAAAGAAAGCCTGTCGGGTGGTAGCAAAAAGTCTGGCCATTGCAGGGCTAATAGTGTCTGTGCGGCTAGGGGCAGTTTAAACCGATCAAATACATCTTGGAGAGTACTATTGAGATATAGCAGTGTCTTGGTGACTGCGCCAATCTGCTGGAGTACTTCGATCGGCTGAATTGGCGGTGCTAAGATTTTGAGGGTATTACTGACGGTTTGAACTTCATTAATAAATCGATCGATTGGATCAGTCGCTTCAGGAAAAAGTGCCGTTAATCTTTGCTTTAATTCCTGACTCGATGAGGGAATCGCTAAGCTATAACCGGGCATGTGCATGTGGTCGAAACCATCTGGATCGTATCGCTCGAAGGTGATATCTCGATCTAGATTGAGTTTCTTGAGGACTCGATTGACGGTTTGACCTTCACCACAATCCCAGACATAATGCAGTTGAGCATTAAACTGATATTTTTTTGCCATTGTAAAGGTATGACCGAAACCACCTGGATATTCATGCGCTTCCAAAACTTGCACTTTTTTACCAGACTTTGCCATCAACGATCCAAATACCAATGCTGACAAGCCGCTGCCTACAATCAGGTAATCTGTTTGCATGATATCTTTCCTGTAACTCTAGTTAGGGATTAGGGACAAATATTAATGAGGAGGAATAGTTATTTAGACAAGTCTTACTATTTCAATCTTTACGCTATTTTTTGGGGACGATCCATTTATTTACATATATTTAACATTAATTAATCGTGACTAAAACCTATTTTTAAATTGAGGATTTTCCTCACAACTTCCTCACATTTCGTTGGTACAATTATTAGAGTAATCGTGTGTCACGACGATCTTTGAATGAATAGAAGATTTCGAGATCGGGCTGAAGCTGGTCAACGGCTTGCCCAAGAACTTTCGGCTTACGATCGCCACACACAGGCAATCGTCATGGGATTGCCGCGTGGCGGTGTGCCGGTAGCTTACCCGATCGCTAAGAAACTACAATTACCGCTAGATATCTGCCTCGTCCATAAACTTGGGGTGCCTGGTGAGCCAGAAGTGGCAATGGGCGCGATCGATCTATATGGAAATAGATGGTTAAATCAACGGATTATTACCGCATTACAGATCTCATCTGCTAGTATCGATCGAGTTGCCGAAGTTGAGTTGCGCGAGCTACAACGACGAAATCACTTGTACCGGGGAAATCGTCCGCCAGTGAATCTGGCTGAGCGGATTGTCATCCTAGTAGATGATGGATTGGCAACTGGAGCCACGATGCGCTCGGCAATTGAGTTGATTCAGCCACAGCAACCAGCCAAAATTATCGTAGCGGTACCAGTTGCCTTCAGCGGGGGTATCGACGAATTACTCGATCGGATCGATTTATTCGTATGTTTGATGATGCCCAAGCCCTTTCAGGCGATCGGCAGTTGGTATGAAGATTTTTCCCAAACTACCGATGGTGAAGTATGCAATCTATTGATGAATAGTGAATAGACGATCGGCTGGGTTGTGGTTTCTGCAAAGCAGACGCTACGCGAACGACAAGCTCACCAACCAGAATGAAACCTAACATTCTAAGATGCTGGCTTCTTTAATTGAATTACATGTTGTTTAAGGACATCGAAGGGCGAACAATCCCAATAATCGATATGACTGATAATTAACTCTCGATCGTCTAATAACAGCTCACTCCGCCCAGTAATTTCGATGCGAGGATGCCAGGGTAAGGGCGTATTCCAACTCAATGCCCAGCGAGTACTAATCAGCCTGTCAATCCTGTCGATCTGGGCTAATTCTAATCGCGGAGATTTGAACCACGTCTGGATAAATTCGATCGTTTTTCGATACCGTGCCAATCCCCGAAACCGAGTCAGTGGATCTTGAAAATATACATCCTCGGCATAGATGTCATAATTTTGGTCGATCGGGAACTTGGCATAGTCTTGCTGTAGAATTTCGACAATGTTCATACTTATTGGGCTTTGAGTATTCAATCTTAATTATCAATCCCTTAAGCAGTAGTATGCAGCTTGATCAACTCAAAGATCGTGATGTCGTTATGAAAACAGCCAACTTATTTGCCAGCCTGAATAATCCAATTTTTCGACGGTTGTATGCCGCTCAGACTATTAGCCTCTTTGGTGATGCCTTAACCTGGCTGGGTTTGGCATTGCTAGCCTTTGAATTGGCGGGTAAATCATCCCCTGTAGTCCTCTCCGGCGCGCTGACGCTGAGAGTGTCCGCTTTTGTGTTACTCTCACCCCTTGCAGGGGCAATCGCCGACAGATTCGATCGCAAACCGATCTTAATAATTACCCATCTGGGGCGGATGCTTCTGGTTTGTCTATTACCCTTCGTTCGGGAAATCTGGCAAATCTACGCGATCGTGTTGGGATTAAATATCTTCAATGCTTTTTTCACGCCGACATATCAGGCGACGATTCCGTTAGTCACAGGCAAAGCCGATTATGCCCAAGCGATCGCCTTATCCAGCATTACTTTTCAGATCCTGGGCGTATTTGGCCCTGGGATTGCGGGGGTACTGGCACTGTTTATTGGTACCAGAGAGCTATTTTTCTGGGATGGGTTGAGCTTTTTATGCGCCGCGATCTTGATTGCTAGTCTCCCGAATAATTTACGTGTAGATAACGGTGCGGGGGATAAGTTAGGAGGACGAATTTGGGCAGATATTCAAGCTGGCACGGCACAACTATGGACGGATGCGGCAATTCGGTATGGTTTAACCATCCAATTAGTTGCGGCGATCGCTGGTGCCCAAATTTTGGTGAATACTGTCGGTTATGTTCAGGGCACACTTCAACAGACGGCGGTACAGTATGGCTGGGTAATGATGGGTTTTGGCTTGGGTGCTACCTGCGGGACGATGGTACTCGGTACATATACACAATATCGATCTCAAGTTATCACTCTATTCGGTGGTGGTGTGCTCATTGTTGGCGCATTACTCCCAGCCAATTACGTGGGGCTATTTCCATTAATTTGCCTGTGGGCGATCGCCGGATTTGGACAAAGCTTAATTAATTTATCGATGCAAACCCTAATTGCCGATCGCACCCCCGTAAATATCCACGGGCGCGTCTATGGGGCACATTTTGCTTGGAGTCATCTGTGGTGGGCGGGTGCTTATCCCCTGGCTGGGTGGCTGGGTAATACTTTTCCGCAGCAGACGTTTTTGGGTGGTAGTCTACTTGGAATGGGCTTGCTGGCGATCGTGTATCTGTGGCTGTCACCCGATCGCTATCTTCATACCCATGCAAATGTTTGGCATCTTCACGCACACCGCCACGATCTAAGTCATCAACACGAACATCCACATGACGTAGACACTGATGAATTAGCAGAGCATTGGCATCCACATCATCACTCACAGCTTAGTCACGTTCACCCATACACTGATATCAGTCATACGCATTAGTACAGATAATTGAATATTTTAATACAATAGAAATAAATTTTATATTGCTAATCACCTTTTTTTAATTTTCAGTTGATATGGCGACTAAAGATTAATCTAATAAATTGACTTTGAGTAATTGACTAGGAAAACCAAATCCTTGTATAATTCATTACATTTATCTGTATTTTGAGTTAATCTAAATCTATTAACTAATTTGGGGTTGACAAAAAAATATAAAAGCTTTATATTCTTCTAACAAGATATATGAATAGTATTCAAAAATTGTTATCGACCAAATATGCTATTCCTAAATTACCTTTGGAGCCAAGGTTCTAACTACTTATTTAGTCTATCATTGAAGATCTAAAATATTACCATTTATCGAAAATCACCTAAGACATCGATTGCCGATCGATAACCATCCATCGCGATCTTAGTTCATTCAGAATTAATTGTTAAAACATCAATTTGCAGTGGAAATTCATTCATGAAGATGTCCATGAATAGAATAATTTGTGCATCTACTAATTGGGAAGCTAATGTATGACTAAGTTTGAATCCATTGCTACAGAATTAAGATCGAATCAAGTAAGCAATCCTCTCTCTACTCAACCTTCGATCGAACGTTCTGCTCAGGTCGGTTTCGATCCCGAACAATTAATTCCCACCCCAACCTATATTGATGCCGGAATTGAGAAATTAACCGCACTCGCTGAAGCGGTTGGTTTGCAGGATAAACTTCCCCAAATTATCGAAATTTTTCGAGCGATGACTGCCTCTTGGGGGGAACGGAAAGTTGGCGAAAAATCTGCTTGGCAATCTGATGTATCTGACGATTGCGCTCCGTTTGAGTTTTCGATCGCGTTAGATCCTCAGAAAACAGAACTCCGCGTATTGATCGAAGCCCAAGGCGCAGATCCCAATCTCCAATCAAATTGGCAAGCTGGACTAGCTCTCAATCAATATCTAGCCGATAAATATCAGATTAGTCTCGATCGATTTAAGCAAATTGAAGACCTATTTGCGCCGACGAGTGCAGAAGCGAAATTCTCGATGTGGCACGCTGCTTGTTTCTATCCTGACAAAGAACCAGCCTTTAAACTCTATCTCAATCCTCAATCCCAGGTAAAGGGACGAGCGGCTGCGGTAGTGGAAGAATCTCTGGTCCGTTTAGGCTTTCTTCATGCTTGGATGGGATTGGCTGAAATCGCCGCTCAACGTGGTCCTGACAAGGATGAATTTACTTATTTCTCCCTGGATTTGGATTCCCATCCCAAAGCGCGGGTAAAAATCTATCTGAGGCACTATTCTGCTACAACAGCAGATCTGGAAAGTGCATTGAGTTTTGCTAATAATTATGTTGCGGGTGATGTGACAGAATTCTGTCAATCCATTACAAAGAAGCAAGGTCGATTCACTGCAAAACCAATGGCTTCTTGCTTTTCATTCATTGAAGGAAATGAAAAGCGACCATCGAGTGGAACACTATACATACCAATTGGTCACTACACTACCAGCGATCAAGTAGTTACCGATCGTTTACAAGAATATTTTGGTCAGCACCATCTTTCAAATTCTACCTACAATACGGTACTTCAATCCTTCGGAATTCGTCGTCTAGACTCAGGCTATGGAATGCACTCCCATATCTCGTTGCGGCGAGAAAACCAACAGCGTCGAGTTGGTGTTTACCTCAATCCGGAAATAAACACTGTTCGTCAGAACGATCTGGAAACAAGCACGAACGCAACTTGGAAACAACTGCTTTCCATTGAGGAAATAGCTTGGCATTATGAGAACAACTCGATTATCAATCATCCTTTCTTGCAACGATTACAAAGAGAACCCGTCAAGCTGGAACACATGTGGCTTCTTTTTGCGAATGGTCGTGAGGGAATTGTTACTCATTTCACACGTCGCCTCGCCAGTGTCATTGGTCGAATCGATGACGAAAACATTCGTTGTATTTTAACCAAGCAGTTGAATGAAGAACTCGGAAACGGAGACCCATCTCAGATTCACAGGTTACTCTTCGAGCGATTAATTCTCTCACTGGAACCCTATAAACCTCAGTCTGTTACTGAGGATATGTTAGCACCCGGACATGAATTGAGCCAGCGGTTGGAATCACTGTACGCAGATCCAAATCCTTATGTAGGAGTAGGCGCAGCTATTGTCATGGAAATCAGGGGTAAGCAAATTGACCAATTAATGGGGCATGAATTTGGCAGTCGAACGACAGTAGAGCGATCCTCTCTGACATGGCTGAATCTGCATGAGGAGCTAGAGATCGATCATGCAAATGAGGTATTAGATCTAGCCCGCTTTATTGCCAACTCAGATGGAGATGAACAAGCTGCACGAGAAGGAGCAGAAATGACTGGTGAGGCAGTGTGGAGTTTTTTCGATGAAATGTATCGGGTATGTTTCGTGTAAACTATGGCAAATATACAAATGGGCAAGATTGACTTTACTAATCTACGCAAAAATTTTCCCCTGCTAGAGGAAAGGATTTATCTGGCGGCTCACACGCTGGGGCCACTGCCACGGGAGGCTGTTTTGGATATAGAGGCTTACACCCAGACCCTTTATTTAGGTAGGCGAGCCTTATCAATCTGGCTCGAACAGTATCTGAAAATATTTCCGCTGATTGAAAGATTACTAAATTCACCTAGTGGCTCAGTCACCATTACTGCCAGTTCAACGGCTGCTCAAGCTGCCATTGCAGCAGCAATTCAACCCAATGCCAAACGCAATCGGATTATCATTACCGATTTAGATTTTCCCTCTGGACGTTATCTGTGGAAAGCTCAAGTCCAGCGGGGTTTTGATATTATCGAAGTCAAGGCATCACAGGAGATGCAAATCGAAGCAGCAGATGTATTAGCTCAAATTGACGATCGCGTTGCCATAGTTGCGGTGTCTCTTGTCTCCTATATCAATAGTGCCCGCCTGGATATTAAACCAATTATTGAAGCGGCTCATTCGGTTGGTGCGATCGTGGTTTTGGATGCCTATCAAGCTGTTGGCGTGATTCCCCTTGATGTCGTCTCATTAGGTGCAGACGTTGTCGTTGGCGGCACAAACAAATGGCTTTGTGGTGGTGTAGGTTTGGCATTTGTCTATGTTGAACCATCTCTATCAGAACAACTCGAACCAGTCTATCCAGGCTGGTTTGCCCATATTCAGCCTACCGTTTTTGCCGAAACTTTTGCCCCTGCCTCTGGTGCAAGACGTTTTCAACAGGGTACACCTTCGATCGAGCCAACTTATACTTCCCGCGCAGGACTACAGTTTGCTATTGATGTTGGTGTAGAACAAATTCATCAACGGAATATCGAATTAACGAGTTACCTGATCGATTGTGCAGATCGCTATGGCATTCCAGTTCATACACCACGAGATCCCCTGCATCGAGGTGGAACGATTTGCCTAGGGGTTGATCAGGCTGAATTTGTAGTCCAAGAATTGGCAGCATTAGGTATTGATGTAGATAACCGTTCTAGTCAAAAAATCCGCGTTTCACCGCATTGTTGCAATACTGAGGCAGATTGTCAGATAGCGATCGAGGCAATTGTGAAACTTGCACAGACACCAAATAGCACAAAATAGTTAGAACTATTTATCGTCGATCTAGATTACCTCCATTTCCACGGGCACACTATAAGATGTATAGCAACAACGGCATTGGATTACGAAAACTTACTTATTCGATAAATTGAGAGTTTTTCAGTAAAAGTCAGCCGTCTTCACTAGCCATTAAAATACTGGGGACTGGAAGATGAAGGTGATCGATTTAGCAGGGTATAGCATCACAGGGCAAATTTATACAGGTATTCGCAGCTTAGTCTATCGCGGCATCCGTGAACACGATCAATTTCCTGTCGCGATCAAAATCTTGCAAAATCCATTCCCTCAATTCAGGGAACTAATCCAGTTTCGCAATCAGTACAATATTACCAAAAATCTTAATCTGCCCAGCATTCCTAAAGCCCTAGCATTGGAAACTTATCAAAATGCCTATGCCTTGGTAACTGAAGATTTTGTGGGGATCTCACTCAAAGAGCTGTTAGATCGAGAGGGTGGATTAGGATCTAATTCGCAAACATTAACCCTATTTCTTCAGATCGCTATTCAAATTGCGGATATCTTAGCTGAATTGTATCATCATCGAATAATTCACAAAGATATCAAACCTGCTAACATTTTATTTGATCCAAATACTCAACAAATCAAACTAATTGATTTCGGTATTTCTTCACTATTGCCGCGAGAAACTCAAGTAATTCAGACTGTCACAGCACTAGAAGGGACACTGGCATATATTGCCCCAGAACAAACTGGACGGATGAATCGGGGGGTAGATTATCGCAGTGATTTTTATGCATTAGGTGTGACTTTTTATCAACTATTGACGGGAGAGCTGCCTTTTACCACCAAAGATCCAATGGAATTGGTGCATTGTCATCTTGCCCAGCAACCAGTTCCAATCGATCGACTCACACCGGAGATTCCCCCAGCTCTCGCGCAGATAGTGAGCAAATTGATGGCAAAAAATGCTGAATATCGTTATCAAAATGCGCTAGGATTAAAGCACGATTTAGAGATTTGTCTAACTCAGCTACAAGAGACAGGAAAGATTGAATTATTTACGTTAGGAATTAAAGATCTGAGCGATCATTTTATCATTCCAGAGAAACTATACGGACGAGAATCAGAAGTTTCCACTTTACTAAATGCCTTTGCCCGAATTAGCAACGGACAGCCTGAAATGATGCTGGTAACAGGCTACTCTGGGATTGGTAAAACCGCGATAGTTCAAGAAGTCTATAAACCCATTGTCCGTCAGCGGGGTTATTTTATAAAAGGTAAATTTGACCAATTCCAACGGAATATTCCCTTTTCAGCATTTACCCAAGCTTTTCGCCATTTGATTGGACAATTACTCTCAGAATCAGATAGCCAATTGCAAAGTTGGAAAGCCAAAATTCTGGCATTCGTGGGGGAAAATGGGGCAGTACTAACTGATATTATCCCCGAACTAACATACATCATCGGTCAGCAACTTCCCGCACCAGAATTAGCTGTGAGTGCAGCCGAACAGCGATTTAATCTGTTGATTCGGAACTTTGTGCAGGTGTTTACCACCGCAGAACATCCCCTAGTAATTTTTCTAGATGATTTGCAATGGGCAGATATAGCATCACTAAATCTGCTGAAATTATTGATGCAGGATTTGTCCGGACATCTACTCGTACTGGGAGCCTATCGAGATAATGAAGTTTCACCAATTCATCCATTAATTCAAACAGTAGCCGAGATTAAAAAAAATGGATCGACTGTTAATACAATCACGATTGAACCACTCAAGTTTACAGATCTCCATCAATTAGTCTCGGATACACTAAATTGTGACCTAGCATTAGCAGAACCTTTGTCCAAATTAGTTGAGCAAAAAACTCAGGGTAATCCCTTCTTTGCTACCCAATTTTTGAAAGGACTATATGGAGAAGGATTAATTACCTTTGATTCTATCTCCGCTGGATGGCAATGCGATCTGACTAAAGTTAGAGCCTTAGCTCTGACTGATGATGTGGTGGAATTCATGGCATTGCAATTGCAAAGATTGCCACAGGAAACGCAGGATTCGCTAAAGTTAGCTGCCTGTATTGGGGCACAGTTTGATTTAGAGATATTGGCAATTGCCTCTCAAAAATCCCTCCAAGATACGGCGACATCACTCTGGATCGCATTGCAAGAAGGCTTAGTAATTCCAACTACAGAAGTCTATAAATTCTTCACTCAATCCGATCCAGCATCAGTTGTTACAGAATCAGTCAATCCAGTTTACCGCTTTCTACACGATCGAGTCCAACAAGCCGCCTATTCTCTAATTCCCGATCGCGAAAAACAAGCAATTCACCTCACAATCGGACTGAAACTCCAACAAAACGATACAGAAATAGATAGTCATGAAAAGCTATTTGATATTGTTGGACATTTGAACCGATCCACAGAATTAATTACTCATCCTAGCAGCCGAGAACTTCTTGCTCAATCCAATCTTCGTGCCGGTAAAAAAGCACGGAACTCTACTGCATATACTGCGGCAAGTATTTATTTCCAAACAGGGATAGAACTTCTCTCCAGTAAATGTTGGGAAACTCAGTATCAATTAAGTCTAGATCTCCATATTGCGGCTGCCGAAGCTGCTTATTTGGAAGGCAATCTGGAATTGATGGAACAGATCTCGATGGTAGTACTGGGATCAGCGCAAACGATTTTGGATAAAGTGGAAATCTACCGAATTCAAATTGCCGCATTAACGGCTAATGGCAAGATGCTAGAAGCAATCTTTGTAGGTATAAATGCACTAGCCCAATTGGGAATCGAACTACCAACTACACCAGATGAAGCCAAAACGGGAAAAGCATTACGAGTTCTTGCTGAACAACTTCAAGGTAAAGAAATTGAAGATCTTTTAGATCTACCCGTGATAAATGTTGATGGAGATTCTCCGTTGGAACATCTTCAGGCATCAGTAACTCTCAGATTGTTAGCAGATTTATGCGCACCTATTTTCATTGCCATGCCAGGTTTATGCCCAATTCTTAGCTCCGCAATGGTGAGTTTATCACTCCGATTTGGAAATACACCTGTATCATCGATTGGATATGTGAATCACGGCACAGTTTTGATTGCTTTTTTCGGCGATATAGAAACAGGTTGTCGGTTTGGTAAATTGGCATTTGCTTTAGCGGAGCGCATGAATGTAAGAGAATTTCATAGCAGAACTTCATTTTTATTTGCAACTTGGATTCAGCATTTGACCGAAACCATCAGCGTAACACGACCAAATTTGAAATATGCTTATGTCGCTGGAATGGAATCTGGTGATTTTATCACTGTTAGTTACGGTATTAGTTGTTACTTTGATGCCAATTTGATCTCTGGGGTAGAACTGAGTACTTGGGCAGCGGAAATATCACCTTACAGTAAAGAGTTGGATCGGGTGAAACAATATTCTGTTCGAGCCTATCTGGAGATGAAACGTCAAGTCGCACTGAACCTGACGGTAAGTGAGAGTCAGTTAGACTGCCTCATCGGCGATGCCTATGATGAAACGGTGATGATTCCGAAACATCTTCAAGATCGGGATCTTACAGCCCTTGCCTATGTGTATATCTACAAATTAATGCTGGCGTACTTATTTAATAAATACACGGCTGCTTTAGAAAATATTACTCAAGGCAAACAATATTTGATGGCTGTATCAGGGATGATCCCAATTCCAGTGTTCCATTTTTATGCAGCACTGACTCACTTGGCACTAATTGCCGAGCAGTCAGCACTGGAACAAGCTGAAACTCATGCTCAAGTGGAGATTCATCAAGGGACGATCGAGCAATGGGGCAAACACGCGCCGATGAATTATCTCCATAAATGGCATTTAATCGAAGCCGAAAAGCAACGGGTATTAGGTAATAAAGCAGCCGCGATCGAGCATTACGATCTGGCTATTTCAGGTGCCAAAGAACATCAATTTCTCCATGAAGAAGCACTCGCCAACGAATTAGCTGCTAAGTTTTATTTAGACTGGGGCAAAGAGAAAATTGCCCAGATTTACATGATGGAGGCTTATTCTGGTTATACCCGTTGGGGTGCGATGGCAAAAGTAGAACATTTAGTTCAACTCTACCCAGAACTCCTTACACCAATCCTCAATCGCGGAGCTGCGACTGTCCCGATGCCAGAGAATACAGATATTTCTTTATCGGCAGCGATCACTATTGATAGTACTGTTTACAGTAATTCTGAATTTTTAGATTTAGCTGCCATTCTCAAAGCATCCCAAACTATTTCCGAGGAGGTCGAACTCGATTTCATGATCTCCAGTCTCTTGAATATCGTCATTGCCAATGCTGGAGCGGACAAGTGTGTGTTGCTACTGCAAGTAGAAGAACAGTTGCAAGTAATTGCCCGCGTCGAAATGGGACAGCCAACCCAGTTATTGACACCGATACCACTCGCCGCGAGTTTAGATGTGGCAATTAGTTTGGTAAATATCGTTAAAAGTCGTCAGGAACCAACGATCCTCGCTAATGCGATCGCCGATCCTCAGTTGGCGGGAGATGTCTATCTTCAGCAACATCAGCCTAAAAGCGTCCTCTGTACCCCCATTTTGCATCAAGGTAAATTGGTAGGAATTTTATACCTCGAAAATAGTCTGATCACTGAAGCCTTTACTCGAGATCGCCTGAAAGTCCTACAACTGCTAACTTCCCAAGCAGCAATTTCGATCGAGAATGCCAAACTCTATGGCAAACTGAAAGCATCTGTCGATCTGCTCGAACAACGAGTTGCCGAACGCACGATCGATCTTAAAGCAGCCACAGCAGCAGCCGAACGTGCTAATCGAGCTAAAACTGACTTTTTCAACTACATGAGTCACGAACTCCGCACTCCGCTCAATGCCATTCTGGGGATGTCCGAAGCTTTAGAATCTCAGATAGCTGGAGCTTTGAATGAAAAACAACTCAAGTATTTACACACGATCGAGCGGGGTGGAACTCATCTGCTAGAGTTGGTTAATGATATTCTCGATCTCGCAAAAATTGAAGCCGGAATGCTAGAACTACATTGCACGCCGATCCAGATTGGCGATCTCTGCAATTCTAGTATTGCCTTTATCGATCAGCTAGCTGCCCAAAAACAGATTCAAATCAAGTTAAACATTCCAGCTAATCTACCCAAGATCATGGTAGATGAACGCCGAATTCGCCAAGTTGTCATCAATTTGCTCACTAATTCCGTTAAATTTACGCCAGAAGGTGGGTGCATCACGTTAGAAGCGATCGAAACGCAACCAGAGTATCTAGGTAAAAATACATCAGCGATCCGCATTAGTGTGACGGATACGGGAATTGGGATTACCCCAGAGAATCTGAAAAAACTATTCCAACCCTTCATGCAAATTGATAGTGCTTTAAATCGCAAAGCGCAAGGGACGGGTTTAGGTTTAAACCTTGTCAAGCAGATTGTGGAATTACATGGCGGCAAAGTCATTGCCACTAGTACCCTCAATGTCGGTAGTTGTTTCGAGATCGATCTACCCCATAGCAATAATCTGCCGTTTGTCTTTCCAGTTGATAGCGGGCGATTTTCTGCCGATCGAGAACTGATGACGCAGGAAGAGCTAAACTCTAACGTTGCACCACTAATTTTGCTGGCAGATGACAATCAAGCCAATCTGACAACGATCTCTGGTTATCTCCAAGCGAAAGGATATCAGCTAATTACCGCCAAAAATGGGCAAGAGGCAATTGATTTGACGAAATTGCATCTTCCCGATGCGATCTTAATGGATGTCCAGATGCCTGTTTTAGATGGCTTAGGCGCGATCGAGCAGTTACGGCGAGATCCCCAATTCGTCAATTTACCCATTATTGCCATAACTGCCTTAGCAATGGCTGGCGATCGAGACCGTTGTTTGTCAGCCGGAGCGAATTATTACTTGAGCAAACCAATCAAACTCAAAACACTGGCAGAAACGATCCAAGATTGCTTACAGCGAAGAGTTGCCACTCTTGCCTAAGTCGTGAGATTACAATAGTGTGGGAAGATAAAGACTCCACAAATTGACACCAATCTTATCGTGGCACAAGTCGTTCTAGAAAATATCTACAAAAGCTATACTCCGGCCACATCTACAGGCAAGAAGCCCGCCGACGATCGAGAAGGCGTTCTCCGGCGGATTAATCTGACCGTAAACAACGGTGAATTTATGGTGCTAGTGGGAGCATCTGGTTGTGGTAAGAGTACCCTCCTGCGGCTGATTGCTGGCTTAGAGACGTTGACGGCTGGGAGTATTCGGGTGGGTGAAAAACTAGTCAATGATTTACCACCCAAGGAACGCGACATTGCGATGGTATTCCAAAGCTACGCGCTCTATCCACACATGCAGGTGTATGACAATATTGCCTTTGGCTTGCGGCGCAGTCAGTCCAGCCTTAGACCTAATCCCGCCAAAAAAACGGGTGGTTTACCACCGCAGCTCGAAAACTTTCTGGTGGAAATCAGTCGCAAATTTCCACTCGGCTGGCGATATATTTCCCCACGGGAAAAAATCATCGCCCAAAAAGTTCACCGCGTAGCGGAGATGCTCCAAATTGAGGGGCTACTAAATCGGCTGCCCAAACAACTCTCTGGCGGACAGAAACAACGAGTAGCACTAGGTCGAGCGATCGCTCGTGATGCTCAGGTCTTTTTGATGGATGAACCACTATCCAATCTCGATGCTAAATTACGCGCCGAAACTCGGACTCAAATTGTTAAGTTGCAACGCCAACTAGGTACGACAACAATTTATGTCACTCACGATCAAACTGAAGCCATGACAATGGGCGATCGCATTGCTGTGATGGATCGCGGGCAAATTCAACAAGTAGCTACGCCACTAGAAATCTACAATCATCCCACGAATATTTTTGTCGCTCAATTTATCGGTTCCCCGCCGATGAATCTAATTCCCGTCCAGGTGAAAGCACCTTTAACCATCACTAGCGAAAAATTTCGCGTCACGCTACCTGAAGAGTGGGAAGTAACCCTCGGTGAATATACCAGTCGATCTTTGTTACTGGGCATTCGACCAGAACACCTGACGCTGGGCTTACCTGCGGGTAAGAATTTTCATGGGATAGTGGAAACAGTCGAAGCTCTGGGTAATGATACTTATATTGCCGTAAAGCTGCAAGATTTGGATCGATCGGACCAGATCCTCAACGTCCGAGTTGCACCGGATAAATCAGTCACCGTCGGCGAAGAAGTCTGGCTATCGGTATCTACAGACAAAATTCACTTGTTCGATCCCGATACGACTCTGGCTCTACAGTTGCAGTGAACTAGCGGCGGCTTCATCCAAATATAAAGTAGCCTGGGGATATTTCCGCAGGATTGAAGCCGGACAAATAGGGGCGATCTCACCAGTTAACATCGTGTTAACAATATTCGCTTTCTTTGCGCCCATTGCCAGACAACAGATCTTTTTAGCTTGACAGATTGTTGGTAAGGTTAGAGTCAGAGCATATTGCGGCACAGCTTCAATTCGATCGAAAAATCCCCCACTTACCTGTTGCTGGCGAGATTTGTCAGCTAATTTTACCAATTTGACTGGATAAGGATCGCTAAAATCAGCGACATCTGGATCGTTGAAGGCAATATGTCCGGTTTCCCCAATCCCTAAGTAGCACAAATCGATCGGTTGCGCTGACAATAATTTTTGATATCGATCGCACTCAGCCATCGGCTCTAATGTATCTCCAGCTAGATAGTGAAAATGGCGGGGCTGCACTCGCTCCGTCACCAATTTCTGCATATATAGTTGAAAACTGGCTGGATGGTCGCCACTAATCCCCAAATACTCATCTAAATGAAACAGCGTTAGCCTCGACCAGTCAATCTCCCCAACTGTTGTCAAACTCTTGAGTAAGCCAATTTGCGATCCTCCAGAAGCTAAAATTGCCGCTGCAAAATCTTGTGCTGCGAGTACTTGACTCAGGTAAACTTGGGTTTGCTGAACTACACTAGCAACCAGATCGGCTTCATCACGGTAGACCTCAACTCGTAAGGAGTCAACCTGAAAAACACGAATTGGCGTAGGCATAGTAGTGCAATTAAATCGGGGTGACAGGATTCGAACCTACGGCATCCTGCTCCCAAAGCAGGCGCGCTACCAAGCTGCGCTACACCCCGTAACGTACTTATCAATCATAGCACACAATTTACTGGATCGATCGAAGATTGTTGAAATAGGCTGTGGGCTCTAGGCTTTAATCCCTAATCCCTAATCCCTAATCCCTAACCCCTAATCCGGGTACCAAAACATTCCTTTAATCCCTTCTGGATCTTCCACAAAACCCATGCCATTGTAAAAACCCACCACATGAGAATCGGCAAACAAAGTGATATTACTGATATCTTCAGCGCGAATTTTCTTGATCATGTATTTCATCATCGCCTTGCCGAGCCGTTGCCCCTGAAAATCGGGGTGAACCATCACATCCCAGACAGTCGCATTAAAAGCGTAGTCAGATGTGGCTCTAGCAAAGCCAATCATCCGTTTAGTTGCACCCCTAACTTCCCACATCGAAACTACGATAAAGCTATTTTGCAGGGCTTTTTTGACTTTGCGAAGTGGGCGACGCGACCAACCGACCGTATCACAGAGTTCTTCTAACTCATACAAGTCGAGATCGCGATCGGTGCTAAAAAATATTTGACTATTCGGGGGTGGATTGATGCCAGTTACTTGAATAGAAGTGCCAATATCGGAGCCTGCTTTCGATGCAGTAGCCGTATCGCCCCCACTAAATAAACTCTTCCAAAAAACCATGTGGTGTGGGCAATAGGGTGATAATTGCGGTTTCGATCTCGCAGTTGGGGAGTCCAACAAAATCTAATCGCATCATAACATTATTTGCAATGGCTGCTCCAGTCTCCCCTGGCTGTGAAAATCGCGCTAAGCTATAACATATAAGGTCAGAAAGGATAGATCTTCCCCAGACCCTCCATCAACTCCAACTCCTGAGAATTGGCATTTCACAACCATGATGCGAATCATCACTCAGCAGACCGAAGCGCGTCAAGAATTGCAGCGGATCGGTTCCCGCACTAATGACGATGCGATCGTCCACAAAGAAGCCACTGTTAGCGAGATCGTCCAAACAGTAAGACGACAGGGCGATCGAGCATTGCTTCACTATACGGCTGAATTTGACGGTCAAACTTTGACGGTCGATAGGTTGCGGGTTACTGGGGCTGAATTAGATGCTGCCTATCAACAGGTATCTAAGGAGTTGCTAAGTGCGATCGAACTTGCCGCCGCAAATATTGAAGCTTTTCATCGTCAGCGTGTCCCTAAGTCTTGGGTGAATTTTGGCGATCGAGATATTGTGCTAGGTAAACGGTATACGCCTGTCGATCGAGCGGGTATCTATGTGCCAGGAGGGCGCGCTTGCTACCCCAGCACCGTGTTAATGAATGCAATCCCAGCGAAGGTCGCTGGCGTGCCGCAGATTGCCATGGTGACTCCTCCTGGCGCAGAAAAAAATCTCAATCCAGCCGTCCTCGTTGCCGCCCAAGTCGCGGGAATTCAGGAAATCTATCGAGTCGGTGGTGCCCAATCGATCGCGGCTCTAGCTTATGGCACAGATACAATCCCCAAGGTCGATGTAATTACTGGCCCAGGTAACATTTATGTAACCCTCGCCAAAAAATTAGTCTATGGCACAGTCGGGATTGATTCCCTGGCTGGCCCCTCCGAAGTGTTGATTATCGCTGACCGCCAAGCTAACCCCGCCCACATTGCCGCCGATCTATTGGCTCAAGCCGAGCACGACCCAATGGCCGCAGCCATTTTAATTACCACCGATGGTCAGTTGGCTCTAGCCGTCCAAACTGCAGTAGAATACCAGCTCGAAAATCATCCCCGCAAACTGTTGACCGAGAAATCGATCGCCCATTATGGTCTGATTGTCGTAGTCGAGGATCTGGAAACAGCCGCCGAACTCTCCAATCAATTTGCCCCTGAACACCTAGAAATCGAAACGATCGATCCTTGGGCACTACTAGAGCGAATTCGCCATGCTGGAGCAATTTTCTTGGGTGGCTCTACCCCAGAAGCGGTCGGGGACTATCTCGCAGGACCAAACCATACCTTACCAACATCTGGTGCTGCGCGCTATGCTTCAGCTCTAGGGGTAGAAACATTTATGAAACACTCCAGTCTGATCCAATATTCTCCAGCAGCACTCGATCGGGTCGGTAATGCGATTCAAGCCCTCACACAAGCTGAAGGACTATTTTCTCATGGCGAGTCGGTGCGATTGCGACTGAAAGATATTCCAGAAGAGCGGCTCCCCCAACGAGAGTAGACGGAGCGGATCTTTGGGTGCTGTTTCCTCCTCCCTATTGCTGGCGACGGTGTAACAACATCACCTGCCACTGGATTGTTCTGGTGGTAAGACCCGAAGAATTAAATTTCATCAACTGGTGGCAGTATGGATAGTGAGAGGTGGCATCGATGACTTTAAGAACCGTTTTAGTGGCTTTGGACGAATCAGATCGATCGCAATATGTCATGAAAGCGATCGGTAATTTACAGCTATCGGCAGAAAGTAAGGTGATCCTCTGCCATGTGCTGCCGAATGACTCGCCTCAATCTGAGCTAGCGGACTTACCACACAAGTATGCCCAAGAAATCCCTTACCGACAGATCGAAAAACAACTGCAACTTTACCAACAACACTTACCCTGCCTCAGTGAGATCGAGATCGTTACCGGCGAACCCACGACCGAAATTATCCGACTGGCACACATTTACCACTGCGATCTGATCGCGATCGGTTGTCGCGGTCTGACTGGAGTTAGTCGGATTATCCATGGTTCTGTCAGCAGTCAAGTCTTCAGTGAAGCTCCTTGCTCGGTTTTGGTAGTTAGGGGTTAGGAGTTGGGAGTTGGGCGAAATTTTATTTAATTTTCTTTATGACCTCCCAATCATTTCGCTTATCCAATTCCCCAAGTGCCCAAGTTATTCGGACGGTAACTCCAATTTAGGTGGGAGAGCGCGTTTAACTGGTAGAGGTTTTGGCTTATCTCCGCCATCACTGGGTGGAATTGTCGAAGCTCTCGATTCATCTCCTTCTGATGGTCGTTTAAATGGCTTCTTACTGCCGCCATCAGGTCTACCACTACCACCACCCTCACCGGGCGGTCTACTCCCACCTTTACGAGGTGGTTTTGCTCTGAGGGAAGCTACTGATTGACCACTACGGATGACGAGATCGTTATCGACTCGCAGAACATCAAAGTCCCAGAAATTGCCGACCAGTTTTTGAGGGAGATCGCCAACTAAGCGAATTTTAAAGTATCGCTCTTCCTCGGTCTTTTTCTTAGGTGCTTGGCGAATTTTCACAAAGATCTCTTTTGTTTCGTGTGATTGATAGATTACTTCGCCGCGAATTGAGAAATAGCTATCGGGAATTCCTAGAGTTTCGATCGAAGGAATCGTCTGAATGTCTGCGGCAGGTGGGAGTGAATCTACATCTGGATCTGCATTAAGTGGCTTAATTACTAATTGGGGGTCCCACACACCCATAATTTGGGCATGAAGTTTGTTATCCTCCTTGCGAATTCGCGGGTAAACTACCCAGAGATGGGATCTATCTAAATCTAGGTGATTTTTAATCAGACTCATGATTCGTCCGAGAATGACCGCATCGATCACAGTACCGTCGTCAGCCAGCAATGTTCCTTGATTGAACTCCTCTGCTGATGGCAGATATTTACCCAAAATCAAACCGATCGCCCGATATTGAAGCGGTTCGCTAGCTGGCGGAATTGGTGTATTACCTGTCAGTTGCAGCATTGGCGGCAAGGGCGGGTAATCTGCGGGGTCTGGTCGTTTTGGTCGTTTGATCGGCTTAGCCGGCTTGGTTGATGCTTGTGGATGGGATGGAGGCTGATTGATGGGGAATTGTGCAGAACTCATAGAAAATTCCTTCGGACGGAGTCAAATTTTTCGATCTCCCTCTCATGGTAATCGGGATCTTCGAGACTAAATTGTGGGTGCTGAACTAAACTTAAGCAGGTTTGGTGCGCTGGATAATCCTACTATAGATAGATCGTTCCCGCATCTCGCCCTCAAACTACTATGCTAGCGATCTTTAGCACAAATCAGTTTCTAGCTACATTTGTGTTCAGAGAATGATGTCAGCCTATTCTAGCAATTTCTGGTCAACTGATTGAATCAATCTCGAATCAGTTTGAGGATCTTAGAGTAGCTATGGCTATTGATTAGATACTGCGATTTAAAATCCAGCAATTCAGGGGATGACATAGATGAAATGATGGAGACATAATCTGGTCTTGGAGTCAAGTCTTTCAGTATTTTTGCTTAAATGCTTGATAAAGTGTACCAATGATTTGGCAAGAGGTCATGAATTAATTTACAATTTCGCTACATTCTTTGTCATGACGGCACATCGATCAGTGCTGAAATTGCTAACAGGTAAATTTTCATACAATACAGTTATATCAATGATTAAAATTCCCTTCGATCGGTGTGTGATCCTCACGACACTCGACTTTGACCGGATTATGGACCGATTGGAGAGTGAGATTTACGATCGGCGATTCCAGTACCAACCAAAAGCGAACAGGTCTGATAAACATCAGCATTATTACGGAGAGATCCACGGGTTCAAATTTTTGGCAACTCGGATGATTGGTGGTAAGTATCTCCATCTGCCTGGTTTTATGTTGCCTAGTGTGGAAGGAACAATCGACCAGTTACATAATGGTTATGAGGTTTCTCTAAGTGTCAAGTTACATAATATGACGTTTATCCTCCTCCTGACTTGGTTTGGTGGATTATTTACCTTCGCGGTGTCATCGCTGTTAGATAATACCTTGGGTGAGATCAAAGATTATCGATATCTATCCGATGTCGGCATCTCTGTGGCTTGCTATCTGCTGACAGTCTGCTACTTTTATTTTTCGGCTTGGCGGGCGACCAAATTCTTTAAAACCTTATTCGCGCAACGGTTGTTGGGAACCACAAATATTGCAGCCCCTCAACAGAACTGGTTGCCAAATGTCCAACGCCAACAACTGGCGATTCAGCGATCTTCAATTGATTGGATGAGAAAAAATTTACCTTCATTTCCATCCACCCCTGAAGCGAGAACGGCAATGAAGGGGAAAATGCCCGATCGGCGTCAACAGCAGGATGAGTGGGGGGATATGTAGAGAAAAGGTGAAAGGTGAAAGGGTTTAGCTTTTTGTTGACTTGGATATGTTTATTATCCAGTCCCTAAACCCTAAATCCATAATCCCTACTTAAAAAACTGCTGTACGCCAGATAGATTAGCTGTATCTCGAATTACCAAAAATACACCCAGGCCTAAGAGTAAGAATAAACCCGTTTGCATAACGGTTTCTTGCAACTTGAGTGGCAAGGGCTTACCGAGCAATGCTTCAAGCAGCAAAAATGCCAGTTGACCGCCATCTAAAGCCGGCAATGGCAGAATATTCATTACTGCTAAGTTAATGCTTATTAGAGCGGCAAATTGAATTAATCCAGTGGCATCTGCTTGAGCGATGTTCGCCCCAATTTCAACGATTTTAATCGGCCCAGATACTTGGGCAGCAGTTTCACCAAAATTAGTGACTAACTGGGATAAACCTTGTACGGTGAGGATGGCAACCCGCTCGAATTCGTTCGCGCCTTTGGTAAGAGCTTCGATTGGGTTTTGCGCTCGATCGATAATAATATCGACATTGGGAGAGAGTTTAACGCCGATTTGTCCTTTCCCTTCAGCATTTGCATCGGGAGTAACTTGAATATTTAAAGTTTCCGCACCTCGTTTAACCTGAAAAGTTAGTGGTTGGTTAACACCATCTTGAATTGCCCCCATCAGCTTGACAATCGCTACTTTCGAGCTAGCTAATTTTTCCCCGTTGACTGCAAGAATCACATCCTTGGCTTGAATCCCGGCTTTGTCAGCCGCACTGCTCAAATTGCTGGCGATCCCTGATACTACGACCCCTGGTTGATAAGTGAGTTGTTGGACTCCAGCCACACCGACCTGCGCCACGAGCAAGAAATAAGCGAAAATCAGATTGGCAATTACTCCCGCACTGATGACGATCGCCCGATCGAGAATTGGGCGATTGCGAAGTAAATTGGGATCGTTGGGGGGGATATTGCTGTCGGGATCGTCATCGGGAAAGCCCACGAAACCACCCAATGGCAATGCGCGAAGCGCGTATTCAGTTTCTTTACCTTGGTATTTTAATAATACTGGCCCAAAGCCAATTGAGAATTTGTTGGCATAAATTCCCTGCAATCTGGCAGCTAAAAAGTGCCCCAGTTCATGGACAAAAATTAATATTGCTAAAACACCGATCGCCGCCAATGTTGACATAATTTCCCTATTTTTGACTTATTCTTCCTATTTTAGTCGGAGGGAGGAGTGGATGGGAATGTAGTGTTCTAGCCAGGAGCGTGATTTCTAAACTTTAAGATTTTAACTGAGTCTGGCGGTGCATTCGAGGATCAGCCGTTGATTTTCGATCGCGTGGGGTTGGATCTCTAATGCCGAACGAAAGGCTCTAATGGCAGCGGAGTAGTTGCCCAAGGCGGCATGTGACAAGCCTAAACCATGCAGGGCACCAAAATGAACTGGATTAAGTTCGATCGCCATTTCACAATCGGCGATCGCGTGGTAGTAATTTTGCGCCACAAATTGTAAGACAGCCCTTCGATTCCAAGCTTCAGCAAAGTCTGGCAAAGCGTCAACTAAATTATTCAGAATTGATGTAGCTGACGCGATATCACCTTCAGAGAGCAATCGTTCGCTCTCCTCAATTTGTTCGAGGGGAATCTTCCCTTTTTCCCAAAACCAGATCCGCCACAGTTGGCTGGTCGCCCGCTCCCGGATACTTGGCTCGCTACTTTTCAAATCCAGGAGTAACTTATCAATTAAATTTTGATTCATAGCTTTAACTAGCGGTCGATTCGCTAAGTACAATAGATATTATTACATCTAAAATTGACCAGGATTTACAGAATTCCAGGATTTATAGGATTAGGTTATTGGTAACAGCCCAATCTCTTTTCCCTGTCTTGATTCGCTTTTCCCTTTCCCCTTCCCCTAATCCCTATGGCTACTTACCCAGGTATTTCCAGTGAAGCTTTCAAACATCCACTCGATTTGCAAGCAGAGCAAGCACTTCGCAGTGTGCCCGGTTTTAATCTGGTAGCGAGTAAATTTATTGAGTTTATTTACGAACGACCCCAATTGGTATACTTAATGGGCAACAGTATTCAAGCTGGACCCAGACAGTATGCTACTGTCTATGGGCTATTTCGGGAATGCGTTCGCGATCTCGATATCTATCCAGAACCGTCGCTGTTTGTTAGTCAGAATCCCCAAGTTAATAGTTATGCCTTAGGCCAAGAACATCCGTATATTGTCATTAATACTGGCTTATTAGATCTGCTTAGTGAAGCTGAAATTAAAACTGTTCTAGCTCATGAATTAGGACACATCAAATGTGGGCATACAATTTTGATTCAAATGGCGATGTGGGTCATGAATGCGGCTTCAGCAATCGGTGAAATGACCTTTGGGCTGGGTAATATCATTACTAATGGGTTAATTGTTGCTTTCTATGAATGGCGGCGCAAAGCCGAACTATCAGCCGATCGAGCCGCGTTGCTGGTAATGGAAGATCCGCGTATGGTGATGACAACTATGATGAAAATTGCCGGAGGCAGTCATAAGTTTGCCAATGAATGTAGCCTAGAAGAATTTATCCAACAATCAGAAAATTATCGCAATTTAGATGAAGATGGCTTAAATCAAATCTATAAAGCCTTGATGTATCTGGGAGTAAATGGAATGCTAAGTCATCCATTTCCAGTCGAACGGATTCATTTTCTCCAGGAGTGGGCAAACTCGATCGAGTATCAGCAGATTCTTCAGGGTAAATATCAAAGAGTCACCGTTGAGACATCTAGCACAGATCCGGCTGCGAGTGAAACCGAACGCTTGCGGCGGGAAATTAGCGAACTCCAGCAGGAAATAGAGCGACGGAAATCGCAAGATCGGTAATTCGCAGTGGGAAGGATGGGTTTTTTTCTAGAGTTATGGAGATATTCCGATCATCTTGAGCATAAACCCACCCCGACGATTACTTTAACTTTACAAAAATTGACAGACCCGACTAACTAATTGCTCGGTTTGTAAAACCCCTTCAATTCGATCGACCGAACGACCATCTTTAAATAACATTAGGGTAGGTAATGCTTGAACCTGATATTGGGAGGCAATTTGTGGATAGCGATCGGTATCAATTTTCAGGATTCTCATTTGGCCATTAAGTTGAATATTGACTTCCTCCAAAATCTTCGCCATCATCTGGCAAGGACCGCACCAAGTAGCATAGAAATCAACTAAAATCGGTTGGTCGCTACTCGCGATCGCGTCTTCAAAACTAGTGAACTGTTGTTTGACTGCCATAGTCGCCTCCTAATGACAAGATCTAGTAACTCAATCGTAGACATTTTGGCACGGATTCAACAACTTCTGTTGCAAAGAATTTTACTTTTATCCCCTATCTTTGAGGTAATCCAATGGCTCCGTTCAAAAAGATTTTAGTAGCTGTAGACCGGTCTTCAGCCAGTGAGGATGTGTTTGTTAAAGCACTCGATCTCGCCAAATGCTCTCAAGCTGCATTGGTACTGCTATCGACGATCTCGCCGGAGTATAACGTTAGCTACCTCAATCCACCCATTTATCCTGGTGGCGAGGCAATTTCTATTTCTGAAGCAGCGATCAAAATTTATCTAGAGCGTCAAGAGCAAGAACGTGCCGATAGTCTAAAATTTTTAAACGGATTAGTGCTAAGAGCTAAAGAAGCAGATGTAGCCGCAGAAATCAATCAGCAATTAGGCGATCCGGCTCGATCGATCTGTGAAGTCGCCGATACACTATCTATCGACCTAATTGTGGTCGGTCGGCGGGGTTATAGCGGCTTAAATGAGTTATGGATGGGTAGTGTGAGTAACTACGTCTTACACCATGCACCTTGTTCGGTATTGGTCGTGCAAACAGTAGCGACGAATACTGGTAAATAAGGTTCTCAGCTAAATTCCATACATAATATTACTAAATGTTGCGACTCGGCGATGGAAAACAAGTTTTTCCCCGACAATAAACGTTAATACTACTCTCAACAAAGTCAATGAGTATATCTTTAACGAAACGTTGTATTGCCGAGTTTGTTGGCACTTTTTGGTTGGTGTTAGGCGGTTGTGGCAGTGCGGTGCTGGCAGCAGCTTACACCGAATTGAACGCTCAAAAAGTTTCAGACGCAAAAGCTGCGGCGACAGCTTCTTTGGGTATTGGTACTTTTGGCGTATCAATTGCCTTTGGATTGACAGTTTTAACGATGGCATACGCGATCGGGCATATTTCTGGTTGTCACCTCAATCCGGCTGTATCCTTCGGTCTCTGGGCTGGCAAAAGATTTCCATCATCAGAGTTATTACCATACATTCTCGCGCAATTGGGTGGCGCGATCTCCAGCGCACTATTTATCTATCTGGTTGCCACAGGGAAAGATGGCTATGCCCTGACTGGAACTGGACCCTTGGCGACAAATGGGTTTGGCATTCATTCCCCTCAAGGCTATAGTTTATTCGTCTGTTTCCTTACCGAAGCTGTCATGACATTTATGTTTTTAGTCGTCATCTTAGGTGCTACCGATCGTCGAGCACCTCAAGGTTTTGCGCCGATTGCCATTGGCTTAATGTTGACATTAATTCACCTGATTACTATTCCGATCACCAATACATCGGTGAATCCAGCTCGGAGTACAGGTCCTGCTTTAATTGTCGGATTATTTGGTAAACCTGAGTTATTCGCACAGGTGTGGTTATTCTGGGTAGCTCCCATTTTAGGCGCGATCGCGGCTGGATTCTTTTACAATAGGGTTCTTGAGTCTTCGGAAAGTCCGATCTCAACTAACCAAGAGCTAAGCGGAAACCTCTAGAACCAATTTGGGATCTACGCTGAGGTTCCCAAGACGTTTTCAGATGATTTCAATATTTTCTTAAAAGCTAGTTTTTGCCGCAGATCTCAACAGCCCTGACTTCTCCAAGAAGTCAGGGCTGTATTTTAACTAGCGGTTGCGACTAAACTGCTTTAATTTCTTCCATCGCAATATCCTGCATTTTTCCGGCAAAGTCATTTTCAGGGGTCAGAAATAACATGCAATGACATTCTTTGCGTTCGCGCATCGGAACGCAAGGACAGTTCCAGAAAGCGGCTTTGACTTCGGCTTCTTTGTCCTCATAGTGACGACAAGGACACAGGGGCGAACCCAGTTCTTCTTTGTTTTTAGCCAGTCCCTTGATTACCACAGCGGTAACGGAAAGATCGACACAGAAATAAGTATTAGTATTTTTGGCGTAGGTTTCCGAAAAATTCTTCATCGCTTCCAGCGTTTTATCGCTAGGTTCTGTTGCCGCTGGCTGAGTTTCTGCTGGGTTCATAACCATCAAGTAGGTGGGTGGGTGAGTGATTGATTGCTTGTGTTAGCATTTTACCCAAAAACTTGTCATCTGGCGATTATGGCAATAGATCGCCGATAGAGCAAGCTGGAGATATTGGAGATGAGCATTTCGATCTAAAATATTTAAAGATTAAATTATAATTGCCTACAAATGCCTTTGTCTTTGCTTTAGAGTGTCAAAATTGCCATAAAAATCGATAGGTTCGATCGAATCTGAAAGATCGCTCAATTATGGCGAAGTTATAATGTAAGGATTATATTCTGCTTTATCGCGATCGAGGATTATTATATGCAACTTATAGTACAGTTAGATGCTGAGTCTACGCATCAATTAGCAGCGATTCAAGATCGGACAAACCAAGATCGTGAAACGGTTATCAAACAAGCAATTAGTCTTTATTATCAGCAGATTCAGCCGCATTGTAGCATTCGAGCAGAGCAGGCTAATCGATATGAACTAGTTGGCAATTAAATTCTCAGGTATAATGCCACCTAAATATATCTAGCAAATTGCTGATCGAGCCAATGAACTCACCTCAATTATCTATCTATTTAGATGTGGCAACTGAAGCAGCATTGGCAGCAGGGAAAGTATTGCAAGCTTGCTGGGGTAAATTAGAATCGATTACGGAAAAAGGTCGTCCGGGTGATTTGGTGACGGAAGCAGACAGGTTAGCCGAGTCGGCTATCTTGGAAGTGCTGCGGCGGCATTTTCCCGATCACTCAATCTTAGCTGAAGAATCAGGTCAATTTGGTGATTTAGATGCTGAGTACTTGTGGGCGATCGATCCATTGGATGGTACAACGAATTACGCCCACCAGTATCCATTTTCAGCAGCTTCGATCGGGTTATTAATTAACGGTATACCCCAAGTTGGCGCGATCTTCGACCCATTTCATCAAGAGTTGTTTCGGGGTGCTGTGGGCATCGGAGCCACTTGTAATGACAAACCGATTCACGTTTCTAGCACTGCTAAATTAGCTCAGAGTTTGCTAGTGACAGGTTTTGCTTATGACAGACGCGAAACCCCAGATAATAACTATCAAGAATTTTGTTACCTCACCCACATTACTCAAGGCGTGCGTCGGGCGGGAGCAGCTTCCGTAGACCTCGCCTACGTCGCCTGTGGACGGTTGGATGGCTATTGGGAACGTGGACTATCTCCGTGGGATTTGGCGGCTGGCGTGGCGATTGTAGAGGCGGCTGGGGGCAAAGTCACAGCCTACGACCAAAGCGGATTTGACATTCGATCGGGTCGGATTCTGGCAACGAATGGTCAACTTCACGCCGAATTGAGTCAGGAACTGCTGCATGTTGCGGCGATTGAGCCTTGGTCTTGGTTAAGGGGTTAGGGAAAGGGAAAGGGGTTAGGGTTAGGGAAAAGGGAAAGGGGGAAAGGGCAAGGGAAAGGGGAAAGGAGAAATGCTTTTATCTTTTCCCCTTTCCTAAAGCCTAAAGCCCAACTCTCTAAAAAAATTTTTGGCTTAAACGTGAATATCGCGCGCAAGATGGGGAATATATAGATGATGTACCCTACAAAATTTGGTACCCACTCCTGACTCCTGTGATTTGTCCCGTTTATTTTGTATGAGTTTTCAACTAGATCGAGGTTTATTTCAGTTTGATTTCACCGACCAACACGCTATTTTAGGTGTGGGTGTGAATGCTGAAGAAATGGATATTAGAGAACGCTACACAGCAGTTGCCAGATTGCTGCATCCTGATAGTGCCCAATGGAAAACTAATGCCGATCGACAGTTAGCGGTGCAACTTTTTTCCAGGCTGGTAACCCATGCCTATGGGAAACTGTCTCGATCGTCCCAACGGGAGGAACAAACAATCATGCTGCAACTATTGAGCAAACGGTTACTTGAGGAAGGGAGCAAGCTCCAGATTGCCGATCCTTTATGTCAACAACTGTACCAAAGTGGTGCGGATTTCGAGCAGGTCTACCATCAAATACTGATGCAACTGGTGCAGCAACAGTACACACATCTGGCTGAAAGCGTCACGGTTATCAATCAAATTAGCGAACTGAATTTGGTCTATTTGTTTCGCAAACAATTGCAGTCTGTTAGATCTACCCCTCTATCCGGGCCGACTAGTACAGCCGTTGCGGCGGTGAAAGATCAGATGCCCAGCGAACCAGCCAAAGCATCATTAATCGAAGGGACACTGAGACGGGCAAATGAGTATCTGAGTTTAAAAAATTGGGGGAAAGCAGTCCAAGAACTGCGAGAGGCAACTAGTGTCGAACCAACCAATGCTCGCGCTCACGCGTTATTGGGCTTAGCATATCTGCGACAACAGCAAACGACAATGGCGAAACTCTCAATCAATAAAGCAATCCAACTCAATCCCAAAGATCCTCAAGTTGTTCAAGCCAAACAAGAATTTGAGCGAACTGCTAGTAGTAAAAACTCAGCGAATAAGCCCTCCGAGAAGAAATCTGAAGGGATATTTGGCTTCAAATTTGGCAAAAAGTAAGCCTGGGGATGGCTCATCGGCTAAAATAGGGAGTTGCCCGTTGCCGATCAAAAAAAATGACCGACCTTAATCCTGCCGTATTTATTCCCGAACAGAGTGATAGTGCTCATCCGCATCGCTCCAATTTTTACGCGCCCGGTGCAAGGGATTTACTGCCATTGGATGTGGCGCAAAAACAGTGGGTCGCCGGAGAGATTCAAAATATTTTACATCGGTGGGGTTATCACCGGATTATTACTTCTACGCTCGAACGCCTGGAAACCTTGATGGCTGGGGGTGCAGTCGATCGTGAGACAGTAATTCAAATTCCTGACCCAGAAGGTGGTACCCTCGGCTTACGCCCAGAATTGACGGCTTCGATCGCCCGTGCGGCGGTGACGCGGATGGGGGATATGTATCCCCAACGGTTATACTACAGTGCCAATGTGTTTCGCCGCGCCGATATCGAACATCACGGTCGCCAACAGGAATTTTATCAAGCTGGAGTCGAATTGCTTGGTGCTGGGGGCACGTTAGCTGATGCGGAGGTGATTTTACTGCTAGCTGATTGTCTGAGATCGCTAGCTATCCCCAATTGGCAGTTAATTTTGGGTGAAGCCGGTTTGAGTCGGGCGTTACTCTCGCAGTTTCCGATCGAATTTCGGACCCAAATCAGACGGTGCTTAGCGCATCTCGATCGAGTTACCCTAGAACAGTTACCGCTCACTGCCAGCCAGAAACAGCTAGCTTTAGCAATTCTGGACTTACGGGGCAATCCCGAGCGAGTCTTGGCGAAACTCTCCCAGCTCGAACTCGATGCTAGCAGTAGAGAGACGATCGCGCAGCTTCAAGCCTTAGTAGAACTATTGACCGCCAGCACTCAGACTCCACTGCCACTGGTATTGGACTTGAGCTTGATTCAAACTTTTGATTACTATACGGGAATTGTCTTTGAAGCGGTGAGTGTCACGGACGATCGCGCTCACATTCTGGGACAGGGCGGTCGCTACGACCAATTGCTAGGCTTGTATCATCCCCAAGGACAAGATTGTCCAGGAATTGGCTTTTCGTTGGATATTGAGTCAGTGCAACAAGTACTCCAAACCAATTCTAACATGCCCCATGCTACGCCTAAACCGGACTGGCTCGTGGTTGCGACCACCCACGCTGCAACTGCAGATGCCTTAGTCTATAGCCAAAAGTTGCGATCGGCGGCGGAATTGGTAAGAGTCGAGATGTATCTGCATAATGGCGAAGTAGAGCAAGTTCGACAAATCGCCATCGGTCGGAACATCGCCCAAATTGCCTGGGTCAGTGTCGATGGGGTCAGTGTGGAAAAATTATCAATTAGTTAACAGTCTGTAGGGGTGTGAGTGGAATGGAGTGATGAAACGACGTAGCTGAATACCCAATATCTAATACTTAATATTTAACACTCAACACCCACTGACCATTATCTAAAGCTCCAACACGCTATCTCCTATATCTCCTGCATTTTCTCTAACGTACTTTGATAATCCCAATCCTTACGCTGCTGACGGAATAGCTCAGCGGCAGTTTGGAGATCTTTGCGTGCGCCGTGTCTATCGCTCAAGCTAGCGCGAACCAAGCCCCGATTGTAATGTGCTTTGGCATAGGTGGGATCGAGTTGAATCGCCCGATCGTAGTCAACTAATGCGCCCTGCTTATCATCTAGGCGATATCGCACATTCGCCCGATTGTAATGATTGGTTGCACTCAGATCTTCAATTTCGATCGCCCGATCATAGTCAGCCAGTGCCCCTAGTCTGTCACCCAACCTGTCGCGGAGCAAGCCCCGATTAACGTATGCTTTCGCATAATTGGGATCGAGTTGGATCGTACAATTGTAGTCCGCCAATGCTCCTTCGCGATCTCCGATGCGATCGCGTGACAAACCTCGATTGTAGTAATTACTCGCATTCTCTGGATGCTGGGGAAAAGCCGCACGAGCATCTTCGGGTGTATCCCATTGCTCATCTAATTCATCATACATATCTTCTAACACCTCTAATTCATCTCGATCGATATCGCAACAACACTCCTGTTGAAAGATCGTAAACGATCGACTGCCACAATTCTCACAATCGATCGTAGATTATCGATACACTTTTGTCCTACGAATGAATAAGGCAGCGGGGAAGATCGCCCAATCACGAGCGATCTGTTAATCCTTCCAAGGCTGCTGCCACTACTCGAAAATCTTCATCCTGCAAGAGTTGGGCGATTAACTGCTTGGCTTCGTGTGCGGGGCAACCGTGGAGCGAGATCGCCGTACACCAGCGAATTTGCCAGTCGGCATCTTCTGCCAAGCCTGTGAGCATTTCTAATGCTGCTGTTTGTAGAGACGATTGTAACACTTGCTTAAGTGCCAGAATCCCCAATTCGCGAATCGCTTTGGTTTCGTCGGTGAGGGCGACCGTTGCAACTGCTAAAATCACTTCATATCGATCGGTTTCCACTAGCGAAGAAATTATCGTTTGCCGTACTAACCAGTGTGAAGATCGGCCAAATAAATCTTGGAGCAAAGGAATCGCCAGATCGCCAAATTCAAAAATTGAATTGGCAGCTTCGGCAATAATAATCGGATCGTTACCATCATCAAGAATCGCCTGTAACGTCTGAAATGTTTCATCATTATGGTTTTTGCCCAAACCGACAACAGCCAAGCGACGCAAGCCGACATCCTTCTCTGTCAGCAGTCGTTTGAAGATCGGCACGCTTACTTCCGCTGGCAAAGTTACCAGTTGATTCATCGCTGCCCACCGTTGATATAGTCCTGCGGCGCGCAGGTTCTGCTCTAATTCAGCTAGTTGCGCTGCGTTAATTGCGGCCGATCGATCTTCATCTTGCATATATTTAAGCTGTTAGAAAAACAATCCCAGTCCATCATCAAATCATTCTAATCATAGTTTAGAGACCCTCTTACTCATACCGAATTCCTGCATCCTTAAGTCGTTGAATTGCTTCACCCAACCTGTCGAGATCGGCAATCAAACTAATTCTGACATATCCCTCGCCACCAATCCCAAACGCATTACCAGGCGTAAATACAACACCAGTTTTTTGCAATACCATCAGCGCGAAATCAGTCGAATTCCAGCCCACCGCACAGGGAATCCAGAGATACATTGTTGCTTTAGTTGGCTTAATTTTCCAGCCCAATTCTGCTAAGCCCGCGATCGTGAAATCACGGCGATCGCGGTAGCGGTTTTGGACTTGGGTGACATATTCGTCCGGCAGTTCTAACGCGGTTTGGGCCGCAGTTTGAAGGGCAGCAAAGATGCCATAATCGAGGTTGGTTTTGAGGGTGCGGAGTCCTTGAATGATCTGACTATTGCCAACGACAAAACCGACTCTCCAGCCTGCCATATTATAGGTTTTAGAGAGGGTATGGAACTCGACACCGATTTCCTTAGCTCCAGGGATTTCTAGCAAGCTGGTGGGCTGATAGCCGTCAAAGGCGAGTTCGGCGTAACAGAGATCGTGGACTAGTAGGATTTGATATTCATGGGCGAAGGCGACGACATCTTCAAAGAAAGAGCGAGGGACAGTAGCTCCGGTAGGATTACTGGGATAGTTGAAGAAGAGAATTTTGGCTTTGCGGGCAACTTCTGGGGGAATGTCATTGAGATCGATCGCCCAATCATTTTCCGGTTTAAGGATAATGTTATGAATTTTAGCACCAGCGATCGCTGGCCCCCGAAAGTGAACAGGATAGGCGGGACTGGGGACTAGTACGGTGTCGCCAGGATTAATATAGGCGAGGGCGAGGTGTGCTAAGCCTTCCTTGGAGCCAAGGAGGGGCAGGGCTTCGCTATTGGGGTCGAGGGTGACACCATAGCGACGATAATACCACTTAGCGATCGCGCCACGAAAATTGGCAGTACCTTCAAACGGTGGATAGCCGTGATTAGTGGCTTCTTCGAGTGCGTCCTTGGCAGCAGTAATTACAGGAGCTGGCGGTGGGCCATCTGGATTTCCCATCCCTAAATCGATCAAATCCACTCCCTGCCGACGGGCATTGGCTTTGAGTTCATCCAACCTGGCGAAAACATATTGGGGTAAGGATTGGAGTCGATCGGCGGGGGTAATCCAGTCTAGTGTCATGGTCTGTAGGGAATGCGTTCAATCAGTCTATTACATCTTTACTCTGTGGATCTAGGATATCAGGTTCGCTTGAAATTATAAGAGTTGATAAACATCCTAGCTTAAGGCAAAAACCCCAGATGGACAGCAACGGGGGGTTTTGAATGGCTAGTCCGAGGGATGTAAGCTAAAGGCTGAGGCGGCATGGAAAGATGGAACACAATCCTAACCACTCACGATCCACTAGCTCACTTCACATTTACCCAAAAATCAGCCACAACAATTTCACCACCACGACTAAACTGACCCCAGAGTTTATATTTACCTGGTTGGGGAAAACTCGTCATAAATTGAACTTTACCATCGCCAGTGTCTGGCATTGCGTGAGCGTGAATATAGTTAGCCCTGGTAATTTGATTGGCTTGTCTGACAATCACCATGTGTCCCCGTTCCCCCAAATATGGCTGGAGATCGGCGATCGGTTGTTTGGTATTAGTATCAACTAAATTAAAATTTAGGTTGACCATTTTACCTGCGGTGACTGTCTGTGGATCGAGTTGGAGATTGGCTTGAGTCGTACCAATAACTTTACTCAACCTATAACTAGGTGGTGGTGGAGATGTAATTTTACCAGGAATTTGAGTCTTTAAAACTGAGACTTGTTCCGCTCGACCAGCAGGTTTATAGTCACTAAAGAAGCTGTATTTACCTGGCTTGGGGAAATTAGCTCGGACGACAAACCGACCATTACCCTGATAAGTTGGATGAATATGGTCGAAGTGACTTAAATCGTCACTAATGATGATTAAGTGCATCAGTTTTTCTTGAAAGGTATCGAATTTAGTTATCGATTTGCCCTGAAGATCTTTAATATAGATCGTCATTGCCAGTGGCTGCTGAGGGAGGAGATTACCCGCGATCGATAATTTGGCTTTAGCGATCGTTGACTGCGGAGTATTGGTCATATTGTGCATATCATGATCGTGCCCAGCGTGAGGATCGAGAGACTGAATTCCTTGTCCTGGCGATTGGACGAGGATCGTTCCACGGATCATCTTCATGCCACAGGTAAACTGATACGTCCCAGCCTTCGCTGGTGTAAATTCGACGGTAGTAGTTTTACCCTCAGGCAAATCTTGGGCGATCTTAAATTCGGGAATCAATACTTTGCTGGTGCAACCACCAGTATCGCGGCGCAGAAAATTGAGGCGCACGGGAGTCCCAGCGGTGAGAACTAACCGACTGGGTGAGTAACCACCATCAACCGTGATATTTACTTCCTGAATACCAGGTTTAGCTACTTGTCCCTGGATTGATTGTGCCTGCGTTCTCTGGATCTGAGAAAGTGCAATTATACCTGCGGCAACGGCTGTACTGGTAAGTAAACCACCCACTAAATAATTGATTAGTTGTTTCTTCATTTTATGGTTACTTTGAGAGTGGATAAATTTCTAGTCGCCCGGCGATCGGTTATGTTCCTGGATACCATTTATTGCGCCACTGAGCCATCATATCAATCTCTTTTTGTTGAGATGCAATAATATTTTTCGCAAGTTTTTGCAGTGCGGGACGGTTAGATTTTTGGAGTGCATCTTTACCCATTACCACCGCCCCTTGATGGTGGGGAATCATCGCATCGAGAAATCGG